>NZ_JBEXSY010000001.1:0-407898 GCF_040613895.1 Nocardiopsis sp. NPDC006198
ATCTGGCGCGCACGCGGCGCGCCCCCGGGCCCCGGCGGAGGCCGGGACCGGCCTCCGCGGAGGACCTACACCGAGGGGATCTGCCCGCCGTCCACCCGGACCGTCGAACCGGTGACGTAGGCGGCCTGGCGGCTCGCCAGGAACGCGGCCACCGCCCCGTACTCCTCCGTGGTGCCGTAGCGCCCGGCGGGGATCTGGGCGCTCGACTCGCTGCGCACCTCCTCGAACGGGCGGCCCTCGCGCTCGGCGCGGCCCCGGTCCAGCGAGTCCGTGCGGGGCGTGGTGATCCGGCCGGGGACGATGACGTTCACGGTCACCCCGTCCGCCGCCACCTCGTTGGACACCGTCTTGGACCAGGCGTGCAGCGAGGCCCGCAGGGTGTTGGAGATGCCCAGGTTCGGGATGGGCGTGATCGGCCCGGACGAGGTGCTGGTGATGATCCGGCCCCAGCCGCGCTCGCGCATGCCGCCGACCACGGCGTCGGTGAGCCGGATGACGGGCAGGACCATGGACCCGTACATGTCCTCCCACACCCCGGCCTGCTGGCCCAGGGCGGGGGTGGGCGGCGGTCCGCCGGTGTTGTTGACCAGGATGTCGACCGGGCCGAGCTCGGCGGCCACCCTTTCGACGACCCCGGCCGCGCCCCCGTGGTCGGCCAGGTCCCACTCCACGGCCAGCGCGGACACGCCGTGCTCGGCGCACGCCGCGACGGTGGCCTCCAGGCGCTCCTTGTCACGGCCGGTCACGGCCACGTGCACGCCCTCGGCGGCCAGGGCGACGGCGATGGCCCTCCCCAGGCCGGAGCTGGCCGCGGTGACCAGAGCGACCTTTCCCGCGATCCCCAGATCCATGTCTCTCCTCACGGTGCCTACCAGTGCTGACGGCATCCTGGCAGCACGCCTCCCCCGCGGTGAAACCGGGGGCCGATCACCGGGCGGCCCCGTCGGGACCGCCGGAGCGCCGCCCGCCGGGCCGGGCCGACCGGCGCCCGCGGCGCGACTCCGACCCGGGAGGGCGCCCGGCGGGGCGGCGGGACCGGGCCGCCGCGCCGCGGGGGCGCATACGGGCAGGTCGGCGGGGTCGGGGCGGGTCGGGCGGGTGGGGGAGCGCCGGGCACGGGGCTTCAGGGGCCTGCGAACAGGGGGCGGGGCCGGGCGACCGCCCGGCCCCGCCCCCTGCCCGGCGGGTCAGCCCCCGTGCGGGACCACCACGGCCCGCCCGGAGACCTCGCCCGCCTCCAGCTTCCGGTACGCCTCCAGGGCGTCCTCCATGCCGAACCGCTCCACGTCGGGGCGGATCTGCCCCGCCCGGTACATGTCCACGACCTCCCACAGGTCCTCCACCGTGCCCCAGTAGGTGTTGGTGATGTAGGACTCGTAGGGGGTGGTGAAGAACGAGAACTCGCGGGTGCCGCCCGCGATGCCCACGACCGTCAGCCGGCCGCCCTGGGCCAGCGTGTCCGCCGCCGTCGCGATGGTCGGGGTGATGCCCACGAAGTCGAAGGCGGCGTCCACGCCCCGGCCGCCGGTGATCTCGCGGATCTCCTCCGCCTGCCGGGCGCCCGCCCCGACGGTGATGGCCCCGTTCTGCTCCGCACGCGCGCGGGCCTCGGGCTTGACGTCGGTCGCGATCACGGTGGCCCCGGTGAGCGCGCGCAGGATCTGCACGCCGATCTGTCCCAGCCCGCCCAGGCCGATGACCAGGGCGTGGCGGCCCCCGCCCTCCAGGTGCGGCAGGGCCTGCTTGACGGCGTGGTACGGGGTCAGCCCCGCGTCGGACAGCGGCGCCGCGTCCACCGGGTCGGCGTCGCCGAGCGGGACGAGGTGGTGGGCGGGCACGGTCACGTACTCGGCCATGCCGCCGTCGCGGCCGAGACCGACCGCCAGGTAGGGCATGGTCGCGACGTTCTCGCAGTAGGTGTCCTGGCCCTTGGCGCACTTGCGGCAGTGGCCGCAGCCGATCGGGCCGTAGGCCAGGTAGGCCTCGCCGACCTTCACGCGCTCGCTCACGCCCTCGCCGAGTTCCTCGACCCACCCGGCGTTCTCGTGACCCAGGACGAACGGCGGCCTCTGCGCCCCCGGCTGCCCCTCCTTGAAGTGGCGGTAGACGCTCACGTCGGAGTGGCACGCGCCCGCGCCGGCGACCCGGAGCAGGACCTCCCCCGGGCCGGGAGAGGGCTTGGGGACGTCGGTGAGTGACGGAAACTGCTCGTAGTTCTCGAAGACCACGGCTCGCATAGGGCGCTCCCCCAACTGTCACAGGGACACGTCGGCGCGCACGTGCGGCACTCTCCGTGTCCGGTCGGCCGCTTGACGCTATCAGCGCAGTTGGCGGAAGTCTGTCAATGAACGTCCCGAAAAGCGTTCTTTGTTTTTGACCCGGACGATGAGTTCCCGGTCCCCGTCTGGTCCGTACACATGAACGAATAATCCAGGAGAAAGGTCGCGATGAACGGCAAGACACGGACCGGCGGGGCGCCCCCGCGCGCGGACGGACGGACCTGGCTCGGCCTCGCGGTACTGGCCCTGCCCACCCTGCTGCTCTCCCTGGACATGAGCGTCCTCTACCTGGCCCTGCCGCACCTGGCGGCCGACCTGGAGCCCAGCGGCCCCCAGCTGCTCTGGATCATGGACGTCTACGGCTTCATGATCGCCGGGTTCCTCGTCACCATGGGGACCCTCGGCGACCGGGTCGGCCGCAGGCGGCTGCTGATGATCGGCGCCGCCGTCTTCGGGCTCGCCTCCGCCGCCGCGGCGTTCTCGCCCACCGCAGAGGCGCTCATCGCCGCCCGCGCGCTCATGGGCGTGGCCGGGGCCACCCTCATGCCCTCCACCCTCGCCCTGATCAGCAACATGTTCACCCACCCGGGACAGCGGGCGGTCGCCATCTCCGTGTGGACGAGCTGCTTCATGGGCGGCACCGCCTTCGGCCCGGTCGTCGGGGGCCTGTTCCTCCAGTGGTTCTGGTGGGGCTCGGTCCTCCTGCTCGGCGTGCCCGTCATGGTGCTGCTGCTGGTCTGCGCGCCCCTGCTCCTGCCCGAGTTCCGGGACCCGGAGCCGGGCCGCCCCGACCTGTTCGGCGTCGCCCTGTCCCTGGCCGCGATCCTGCCCGTCGTCTACGGCCTCAAGACCGCCGCGGGCGGAGGCCCCGTCCTGGCGCCCCTGGCCGCCGTCGCCGTCGGACTCGCGGTGGGAGCGGTGTTCGTCCGCCGCCAGCTGCGCCTGACGGAGCCGCTGCTGGACCTGAGGCTGTTCCGCCGCCCCGGGTTCGCCCCCTCCCTGGGGGTGATGATGGTCGGCGCCGTCGCCATGGGCGGCACGTTCCTGCTGCTCAGCCAGTACCTCCAGCTGGTCGCCGGACACTCGCCGCTGGTGGCCGGCCTGTGGCAGGTGCCCCCGGCGCTCGCCATGGTCGCGGCCACCCTGGTCGCCGCGCCCCTGGCGGCCCGGATCGGGCGCGCCAACGTCATCGGCGGCGGCATGTTCGTCAGCGCCGCCGGGTTCGTCCTGCTGTTCCTGGTCCCCGCCGAACAGGGCACCCCCCTCGTCGTCACCGGGCTCCTCCTGGCCTCGATCGGCCTCGGGCCCGGGGCGGCCCTGCTCACCGACATCGTCGTCGGGGCGGCGCCCAAGGAGCGCGCCGGCGCCGCCGCCGCCATGTCCGAGACCAGCGGGGAGTTCGGCATCGCCATGGGCGTGGCCCTCCTGGGCAGCCTCGCCGCCGCCGTCTACCGCACCGGGACCGCCGTCCCCGAGGGCGTCCCCGACCAGGCGGGGGAGACCCTCGCCGGGGCCGTCGCCGTCGCCGCGGAGCTGCCCGCCGACCTGGCCGCCCAGCTGCTCGGGCCCGCGCGGGAGGCGTTCACCCTGGGCCTCAACGCGGCCGGGGCGGTCGGCGCCGCGGCCATGGTCGTCTTCGGGACGGTCGCCCTCGTGCTCCTGCGCTCCGCACCGTCCGCGGAGGACGCGGTCGGGGGAAACGGGGACGGCCCCGGCCCCGGCCCCGGCCCCGGCCCCGGTCCCGAGGCCGGGGCGCCGCCGGCGGACGACGTGTCCGCGAGGGTTCGCGCGGCGGACGATGAGTCCTGACCCCCGACCGTGTCTGTACGGGTGGGAGCCCGGAACGCCCGGGACGACACCCGGCCGCAGCCCCTCACGGGGAAGCGGCGCCGACGACACGCGGAGGACACCATGGCCCGCCCCAACCTCGACAGCATGCTCCTGGCCACCACCGACCCCGACCGGCTGCACGCCTGGTACGCCGCCGTCCTGGACCCCCAGGCCGACGACTCCATGGACGGCTACCGGATCCTGCGGTTCGGCACCTTCCACCTGCTCATCGACCGCCGGGACGACGCCGGCCCCGTCTCCGCCGACCCCTCCCGGATGATCCTCAACTTCGACGTGGACGACGCCCGCGCCGTCGCCGCCCGCATGGACGGGGCGGGGACCGAGTGGCTCGCGCCCCTGGAGGACCGCGGCGGCAGCCTGTTCGCCACCGCCAAGGACCCCGACGGCAACCTCGTCCAGATCGTCCAGCTCAGCGAGGAGCAGCGCGCCGAGATGGAGGGCGGCGCGTGAGCGGGACACGCCCGTCCCCGACAGCAACACTGTGAACAGCGCAAACGCCAACACCAGGGAGAACGCCATGTTCGACACCACGAGGGCCTTCGCGTCCTTCGCCGTCCCCGACGCCGCGAGGGCGCGCGCCTTCTACGGCGACACCCTCGGCCTGGCCGTGGGCCCCGTCGAGGGCATGGAGGACGAGGGCCTGTTCGACATCGACCTGGGGGAGGGCCGGTCGGTCCTCGTCTACCCCAAGCCCGACCACGAGCCCGCCGTGTTCACGGTCCTCAACCTCGTCGTCGACGACGCCGAGGCGGCCGTGGACGAGCTCGCCCGGCGGGGCGTGCGGACACTGCGCTACGACGGGTTCGACCAGGACGCCAAGGGGATCGCGCACGGCTCCCCCACGGTGGCGTGGTTCGCCGACCCGTTCGGCAACGTGTGTTCTGTCATCCAGGAGGCGTAACGTGACAGCCGTGGTGGAAAACGCGTCCGACCAGGACTTCGCCAGGCTCGCCGACCCCTACCGGCGCGAGCTGTACGCGCACTGCTACCGCATGCTCGGTTCGGTGCACGACGCCGAGGACCTGGTCCAGGAGACCTACCTGCGCGCCTGGAAGGGCTTCGACCGGTTCGAGGGCCGCTCCAGCCTGCGCACCTGGCTCCACCGGATCGCCACCACGGCCTGTCTCACCGCACTGGAGAGGCGCCGCAGGCGCCCCCTGCCCACCGGGCTCGGCGGGCCCTCCGCACCCGAGGGGGAGCTCGCCGACCGACCGGAGGTCCCCTGGCTGGAACCGGTGCCCGACGCCCTGGTCGGCGCGGACGACCCCGGCGCGGTCGTGGCCACGCGCGAGAGCGTGCGCCTGGCCCTGGTCGCCGCGCTCCAGTACCTCCCGGCCAAGCAGAGGGCGGTGCTGATCCTGCGCGACGTCCTGCGGTTCAGCGCCGCCGAGGTCGCGGACGTCCTGGACACCTCCGTGCCCGCCGTCAACAGCCTGCTCCAGCGGGCCCGCGCCCACCTGGCGCGCGAGGCGCCCACCGAGGAGGCGGTGTCCGAGCCGCCGCCGGGCCAGGGCGAGATCCTCGCCAGGTACGTGGAGGCCTTCGAGGCCTACGACATCCCCGCGATCACCGAGCTGTTCACCGCCGACGCGGTGTTCGAGATGCCGCCGTACACCACGTGGGTGCGCGGGGCGCGGGACATCGGCCGCCTCATCGCCACCCACTGCCCGGCCTCCGGCCCCGGCGACATGGTCCTGCTGCCGACCCGCGCCAACGGACAGCCCGCCTTCGCGGTGTACATGCGCGGCGGCGACGGCGTCCACCGGGCGTTCGGGCTCCAGGTCCTGGACCCCGTCCCGGAGGGGGTCGCCCACACGGTGATGTTCTTCGACACCTCCCTCTTCCCGCGCTTCGGCCTGGCGCCGAGCCTGTAGCGGCCCGGCTCCGGGCACGCGGGCCCGGCCCGCCCGAGCGGGGCGCGGGCCCCCGCGGACCGGCCCGCCGGGGCCCGCCGCGCGGGATCCTCACCCCGCGAGCAGCGCCCCGTGCAGGGCCTCCGCGAACTCCTCCGTGTGCGTGTCGTACCCCAGGTGGTCGCCCGGGAAGGGGACCGGCTCCGTCCCGAGCCGACCGGCGAGCGCGAGCCCGATGTCGTGGATGAGCGCCCCCTCGGACCCCGTGCCGAGCCCCACCACCACCCGGGCCCCGTTCCCGGACAGGGCCTCCACGTCCGGGCGGTACAGGGAGATCGGCAGGAGCCCGTGGGCCAGGAAGTACTCGAAGTTGGCGCTGACCCGCTCGAAGGTGGCGGCCTCCTCGGGGTCGGAGGGGACGCCGCCGCCCTCCGACCCCTCGTCGGCGTCCAGGCCGTTGAGCCCCAGGAACTCGCGGACGGCCGCGTCGGTGCCCTCGTTCAGGTAGGTGTCGTACACGTGCCGGTCCGCGGCCACGGCGTCGGAGGGGTCGTCGAGCATCAGCACGCAGGCCGGCTCGTGCGCGACGAGCACCCTCACCAGGTCGGGGCGCCCGGCCGCCAGGGCCAGGCCGATCTGGCCTCCGCCGCTGGTGCCGAACACGTACGCGGGGCCGCCTCCCAGCGCCTCGACCAGGCGGGCGGCGTCGTCGCCGTGCACGTCCACCCGCTGCTCGACGGGGTCGCCGTCCAGGGCGCTGCGCGAGTTCCCGCGCGGGTCGTAGGCGACGGTCGTGTACCGGTCGGCGAGCCGCCGGGCGAGGCCGGCGAGGACCCCGGCGTCCTGCGGCCCCCCGGGGATCAGCAGCAGCACCGGGCCGGAGCCGCGGACCTCGTGGTGGATCGTGGCGCCCGGCACCTTCAGGGTGCGGACCTCGGGCTCGTGGTGCGACATCGGAATCTCCTCCTCGAAGGGTGTGCGCGGACGCGGGGCGCGGGGGCGGTCACGCGCTGCTGCTCACCACCATGCGGTTGCCCTCGCTGTCGCGGAACTCGGCGACCGTGAGCCCCGGCCGATAGGGCGCCTCCTGCGGCTCGGTGACGATCTCGACCCCCTCGGCCCGGAGCGCGGCGACGGTCCCCGCGACGTCGTCGTCCACCAGCACCATGACGGGTTCGGGGGAGGGGGTTTCGTCGCCACGCCGGACGAAGTGCAGGGACGTGGTGGCGCCGGGGAGGCCGAGTTCGATCCAGCGCCACCCGTCGTCGCCCATGGGGGCGTCCGCGACCACCCGGCAGCCGAGCTTGCCGGTGTAGAACGCCTTGGCCCGCTCCTGGTCGAACACGGGAAGCTCGGCGAACTGTACGTGCATCGTCGTCACATCTCCTCGGAAGGGACCTCTGCGGAGGGCCGCTGAAAAACTAGACTGTCCAGTACTGTACTTGCAGCAAACTAGACCGTGCAGTACCAATGGGTCAACCAGGACGGACGACGAGGACGGACGCGCGACGGTGTCGGACACACAGAACCCTCCGGGCGGAGCCGAGGGCGGGGGCCGCTCCGCGCGCAAGCGCCGCGCCATCCTGGACGCGGCGCGGGAGGTCTTCCTCCGGGGCGGCTACCTCGGCACCAACATGGACGAGATCGCCGCGCTCTCCGGGGTGTCCAAGCAGACCGTCTACAAGCACTTCGGCAGCAAGGAGTCGCTGTTCGTCGAGATCGTCACCGGCATGACCTCCGGGGCGGGCGACACCGTCCACGAGCGGCTGCCCGAGCCCACCGAGGACGACGACCTGGCCGAGTACCTGCGCGACTACGCGTACCGCCAGCTCACGGTGGTGCTCACCCCCGACCTGATGCGGCTGCGCCGCCTCGTCATCGGCGAGGTCGCCAGGTTCCCCGAACTCGCCCGGGTCCTCCACGAGAACGGGCCCGCGCGCGCGATGCGCGCCATGGCCGGCCTGTTCGAGCGCCTGGCCGGGAGCGGGCGCCTCGACGTGGCGGACCCGGACACCGCCGCCTCCCACTTCAACTGGCTGGTCATGGCCGAGCCCGTCAACCGGGCCATGCTCCTGGGCGACGAGGCCGTCCCGCCCCCGGAGGAGCTGCGCCGCCACGCCGAGGAGGGGGTGCGGGTGTTCCTCGCCGCGTACGGCCGCGGGGCCGGGCGGCCGGCGGAGTAGCCCGGGACGGGACGGGGCGGCGGGTGCCGCCGCGCGCCCGGCCCGGGAGGCCGTCCGTCCGGGACGCTTCCGGAAGGGAACGGCCCGGCCGGGCCCGTCGCGGGGCGACGACGGCCGTGTTCCCCGTGCGGGCGCGGGTGCGCCTGCGGTGCGCGTGCAGGTGCACCCCTCCCGCGTACGTGCCGGCCGGGTACGGGGCCGGGAAGCTCGGGTCGTGAGGGGCGCCCGCGGAGAGCGGCGGGGCGCCGGGTCACTCGGCGGGGACCGTGAACTCCGCCCAGATCGCGGCGCCCACCCCCTCGTCGGGGAACAGGGCCCGGCGCGTGCCCCAGCGCTCCGCGAGGCGGTCGATCAGGACCAGCCCCTGCCCCAGGGCCACGTCCGGCCACACCTGGCCCAGACCCTCGCACGGGAAGTGCGGCACGGTGCTCTGCTCGCCCTCGCCGACCATCGACAGGCACAGCACCGACCCCCGGCCGGGCACGCCGTACAGGGTCAGCGTGCGGAGCATGCGGCCCCCGCGGGCGTCGGGCCCGGCGTACTCCACCGCGCTCGAGAACATCTCGCTCGCGCAGAGCACCATGTCCGAGACCAGGTCCTCCGTGACGTTCGTGAGCATCTCCAGGTCGGCGCGCAACTCGGATCTCACCCGGCTCGCCCCCGTCGGGACGCGCGGGTACACGCGGGGGCTCCACCGCCATCCGGGGGCGGCGGTCTGTGGACTGTACGGCGTGATGGACATGAGACTTCTCCCTCTGGAGCTGTGCGGCGGGCCGTGGCCCGGGGCTGTCTGACAGGGGCCGGGGCGGAGGGGCCCGCCCCGGCGGGGATCACCGGCTGGACGCGAACACGGCGTGGGGGTCGTCCAGCCACACGAGCTGGTGGTCGAAGGCCACGGTCAGGCCGAACCGGGTGCGCTCCGGGCGGCCGGCCTCCACCCACAGCTCGTGCGCGGCCTCGAGCTCGTGGAACAGCCGGCGCGGGCCGTGCTGGCGGACCTCGTAGCCCTCTTCCTTGAACTCGGGGTCGATGTGCCACGAGGCCCACGACCACGTGTGCGGATCGATCAGGTAGACCGTGTACCTCGGGTCCGCGGGGTCCTCGGCGAACCGCGTCCGGTGCACCACCGTGGGCATGCGCACCCCGACCGCGAAGGACCCGTGGGGGTCCCGGATCGGCTCCTCCGGCCCCAGGCGGGTCCGGGTGACCGAGAACTCCGCGTCCGCCCGCACGTAGGTGTCCACCAGCGACAGGGGGTCCTGGGCCGGCCGGACCCACGCGTGCCCGCCCCCCACCACCGGGCCGCGCGCCGTGCCGTACGCGCCCACCTCCAGGTCGACCAGCACCCCCTCGTGGAAGGAGTTGGCCCACGTGGTCAGCACCCGCCCGCCGGGCTGTGTCTGCGCCACCCACGCGTAGGGGACCCGCCGCACGGCCACACAGCTGAACACCCGGTCGAACGGGGCCCTGGCCGCCCAGCCGTACTTGCCGTCCCCGCTCACCACCAGCGGGGCGAACCCGGCGGCCATCAGCGAGACCCGGGCGCTCTCGGCGAGCGCGAAGTCGATCTCCACCGACGTCACGGCGTCGTCCCCGAGCCGGTGCGACAGCAGGGCCGCGCCGTAGCCCGTCCCCGTGCCGATCTCCAGGACCCGCATGCCCGGGGACACCTGTAACAGGTCCAGCACCCGGGCCAGCCCCGAGGGGGCCGGGGAGGCCGTCACCGGGTGTCCGGGGCCCCGGCCGTCCCCGACGCCCCCGCCGACCCGGGCGGCCACCGGGAGGTCGGCGTAGGCGGCCTCCCACCACCGCGTCTCGTCGTCGCGCCGGTCCACCGGGAGGCCGCCCCCGCCCCCGTCGATGACGTCCGGCAGGAACAGGTGGCGCGGCACCGCCTCGAACGCCCCCCGCCAGGCGGGGGACAGGTCGCCGTCCACCGCCAGGCGGGCGACGAGTCTCCGGTGCGCGGGGATCATCGGTCGGCCCCGCCGGAAACCGGGTCCCCGTCCAGAGACGGAAGGGAGTATTCGCAGGTAGTGGAAACGGAGAGTGCGCACGTGGCGGAAACGGCGGCTCCGGGCTTGTGGCCGCCACCGTTCCTGCCGTGCCCGTCGTGGGGGGTGGGGTTCATGATCTCGCTCCTCGGCGCTCCGCCGAAGAAGACGGAAACAGGGTCTTCCGCCCATTTCGGGGGCAAGCGATTCCGGGTAAGGATGTCTATGGAGATGTAACGACGTCCGCCCCTGCCCCTGGAATTCCGAGCCGATATACACCGGCGGTATGAATGCCCGAGTTACCGGTCACCCCCCGCCCGACTCCGCCACGCACCTTCTGGTCCCGCGCCGACGTGCGCCGATCCCTCGCCGACCAGGACGCAGGAGCCCTGTTCCGCCTGGTCAGGCAGTACACAGGCGCCAGCCAGCAGGCGATCGGCGCCGCCACCGACCTCGCCCAGCCGCACGTGAGCGCGATCATGGCCGGACGGCGCTCCGTGACGGCCCTGCGCACCTGGCGGCGCCTCGCCGACGGGCTGTCGATGCCCTCCGACGCCCGCCGGCTTCTCGGACTCGCCGAATCGGACGGTGGCGATATCGGCGCGGATCGGGGTACAGGCACTTCAGCGCACGGCATGGACGAATTGTGGTCTGCGCCGAGAACAGCGCAGGACATCGCCGAGATCACGCTGAAGGATCTGATGAAACGCAGGGACGCATTCGCGGTCGGTGGTGCTCTCATCATGGGCGCCACATTGACGGAAGTGCTGGAACACTGGCTGCTTCCCACACTGGCCGGTTCCGGCCACGGGCCCAGCACCATCGGGGAATCGGAACTGGGGAGGATCGAGGCCGCCACCGTGGCGCTGCGCCACTGGGACGACAGGTGGCGCCTGGGAATCCGCCGCAAGGCGGTGATCGGACAACTGTCGGAGGTCTCCGAACTGGTCGAGGAGGCCCAGCCCGCACCCGTCCAGGCCAGGCTGTTCACGGTCATGGCCGAGCTCTCCAAGATCGTCGCGGCCATGTCCTACGACGCCGGGGACCACCCCACCGCGCAGAAGTACTACACCTTCTCGTTGCGGGCCATCCACCAGGCGGGACCCGAACACCGCCTGTACGGGGTCGGCGTGCTCGCCGACATGGCCCGCCAGATGCTGGACCTGCACCGCCCCGACGACGCCCTCGACATCTCGCGGCTGGCGCTGGACAGCGCGCACGCCCACCGCGCCCCCGAACGGGTCCTCGCGATGCTGCGCACCCGCGAGGGGTGGTCGTACGCCCGTATGGGCCGGACCGAGGCCTACCGGCGCACCGTCTCCCAGGCCGAGGAGCTGCTCGACGGGGGCGGGGGTGGGGAGGTGCCGGACTGGGCGCGCAACTTCGACCACGCCGAGCTGTCGGGGGTCGTGGGGGCGCGCTACCGGGACCTCGCGGGAGGTCAGGAGGACCGGGCCGCGCGGCGCAGGTTCGCGGAGGAGTCCGCGCGGCACATCGGCCGGGCGCTCAGGCTGCGCGACCCCGCCAAGAAGCGCAGCAGGGCCTTCGACCTCGTCGGACTCGGGCGCACCTACCTGCTGCTCGACGAACCGGAGGAGTCGGTGCGGGTCGTCAGGCAGGCCGCGGACATGCAGCGCTCGCTCGACTCGGGGAGGGTGCGCCGGCGCATACACGACTGGTACACCGAGTCGGCCGCGTTCCACCGTCAGCCCACCGTGGCCGAAGCGCGTGACGAGTTATCGCGTACTCTGCTTGCCCAGTAGACGGAAAGGAATGGGACAGAGTGACGCGCATCGGAATCACTGGCCACTCGAACCTCTCCGCTGACAGTGCGGAACTGGTACGAAAAGCCCTAGTAGACGCACTGGAAGACTACACCGAGGACGGTCTCGTCGGAATCTCCTGCCTCGCGCGCGGCGCGGACCAGCTCTTCGCCGAGGAGGTTCTCGACCTCGGCGGGCAGCTGGAGGTCGTGCTCCCCTCCGCCGACTACCGCGAGGCCAAGGTCGGCCCCGAGGCGCGCGGGGGCTTCGACCGGCTGCTGGTCCGCGCGCACCACGTGCGGTACATGAGCCTGACCGCGGGCCGCCAGGCCTACGAGGAGGCCAACGAGGCGGTGCTCGGCGGGGTCGACCTGCTCTTCGCGGTGTGGGACGGGCAGCCGTCCGGCGGCGGGGGCGGAACGGCCGACGCGGTGCGGCTCGCCACCGAGCGGGGGATCCCCGTGAACGTCATCTGGCCCGAGGGGGCACGCAGGGAGTAGTCCGGGCGGGACCCGGCCGGGGGGCGCGTCCCCCGGCCGGGTCCCGGCGGGGTCAGGGGTTCCGACCGTGGCCCGGTGCGGCCGCGGAGTTATTTGCAGTCATGTGGGTTGATTGACGGTTCTCGGGTCGGGTGTCCAACTTTTGAGAAGTTGGAAAAACGACCGTTCACCGTTGGTAGAGTCCCAGGTCATTCACTGTGCTCCCCGCGCACGCGGGGATGGTCCCGGGTCACGGACCTGATGGACGCCAACGGGGTCACGGTGTCGTGCTCCCCGCGCACGCGGGGATGGTCCCTTCGCGGAGGCGACCCGAGCGAGCGCGACCAGGTGCTCCCCGCGCACGCGGGGATGGTCCCGGCCGGTAGGTGGGCAGCGCCCGCCGCAGCGGGTGCTCCCCGCGCACGCGGGGATGGTCCCTCGACCAGACCCCCGAGGTCCTTACCCACGAAGTGCTCCCCGCGCACGCGGGGATGGTCCCAACCCCCGGGAGATGCCGGGCCCTCGGCCCCGGTGCTCCCCGCGCACGCGGGGATGGACCCGCGGCGGCGCGCTCGGTGGCGAGCCGCGTGTAGTGCTCCCCGCCCACGCGGGGATGACCACCTGGTCACGGTCGGAAGCATCTCGCCCCTCGCCCGTGCCGTGTTCACTCCTCCGATTGGGGAGACGGGGATCTTCCGAGCGGGGGCGCGATCGTCAGGCCTCGGCGCACCGCCCGGATAAACCGCTCGGCGCCCCCTCCGTAGACCGCTGTGCGCGACAGCTCGGCGAAGACACGACGGTAGGGCTCGACCGCGTCACCGTCCGTCAGGCAGAGTTCGGCACTGATCGTCTCGACCAACACCAGGTCGTCGTCGTAGATCCAGAAGCCGTGCATGGGTGAAGCGGTCAGGGCGGCTGAGAGCGGGACGATACCGATGCCGCCCTTCCCCTCCTTGACGAGGTCGGCCAGGGCGTCCAGTTGCTCTGTGAGTACGTCCAGCGGGCACTGCCTCATCCGAAGGGCCGGTTCCCAGAGAAGCGTCTGGAAAGTCTTGTCCGGATCGTCCAGGAACCTTCGGCGGTCCATACGCTTGCGCACCCCGGCCTCCACGTCTGCCGGGGCGCCGTGGAGCCCTACGGCACGGGAGATCATGTGTCTGGCATAGTCCGGCGTCTGGAGGATTCCCGGAACGCATACGGTCTCGAAGATGCGGAAACGTCGACTCCGGCTCTCGAGGTCGATGGCGTTCTGCTGGCGGGCCTGGTTTCCCGCCGCGAGGCGGCGACGCCAGCTGGTGTAGTGCATCTCCAGCGACCGCCTCTGCGCCACGAGTGAGTCAGCGGTGTCCGGACGGCCGCACACCGAGGCCCAGAGACGCAGATCCTCGGTGGAGGCGGTCTGTCGCCCGTGCTCCAGACGGGAGACCTTGGAGGGGTGCCAGCCGGCGCGTGTCGCCAGTGTGCGTCCGGACAGCCCGGCCTCGCCTCGGAGCTCACGCAGGCGTGCACCAAGGGAGACGCGGGCTGTCCGGTAATCGGTCATGCAGATCTGGTCGCCATGTACTCCGTGAACGTCAGGGCATGGTGCCAGGCCGCATCGCGTGCCTGCAGGGCGCGGACGACTTCGGCGGGATCCTCGCTCAGAGCCGCGCCGAGCACGTTGCCGTCCTCGTCGAAGTGGAGCCGGGCGACCGTCCGGCTGTCGAACACCCAGAAGTCCTCGTCAGGGAGCGAGGCGACCACAGAGTGCTTCCTGGGGAGATAGCGGATGTCCTCTCCCACCCCCAGGTTGTAGGGAGTGCCCCACAGCTCCCAGCGCAGGTAGTCCGAGGGAGGGTCGTCGATGATGCGGACCCGCTCCATGCGTTTCCCGGTGGTCAGCTCCTCGCGCATCATGCTCAGCCACGGCTTGAACCACTCGATGTCGGAGTCGTCGCCGGTGAGCCACCTCTGGAAGGGCTCGTTCTCCTCCAGGACTCCGTAGAAGCTTCGCGTCTCCAACCGCCACGCGGTGTAGCGGTAGGCGCGGAAGAGGTCGTTGAAGGCCTCGCCTGACACGAGATCGGGCACGTCACTCCTTGGGGGCGAAGCGGGTCAGAAGTTCACGGGGCACCACGACGAACTGCTCGTCGGGGAGGACGTCCGACAACTGTGCCAGAGCCTCCCGGTCCGTCAACCGGTAGCCCTGGACGACGACGTCCCCGGTGTCGGTCTCGTACAGGGTCGGGCAGTTGCCGCCGTGGGACGTGGTGCCCAGCTTGGTGATCCTCATGTTTCTCCTCCACGTGGGGGTGCATCCAGTATCGG
This sequence comes from Nocardiopsis sp. NPDC006198, assembly GCF_040613895.1. Taxonomy (NCBI): domain Bacteria; kingdom Bacillati; phylum Actinomycetota; class Actinomycetes; order Streptosporangiales; family Nocardiopsidaceae; genus Nocardiopsis; species Nocardiopsis sp. NPDC006198. Next base: position 14,710 of record NZ_JBEXSY010000001.1, read on the forward strand.
GAATCCCCCTGGTGAAGGGCAGCCCGTTCGGGGTGCTTCAGCCGCAATCTCGCGCAATCCGAAGTCCTGGCGGACGGCGCGAACCTACTCTCGCTGGACGAGGCGCAATCCGGTCGCCTCCCGGTGTGAGAGGCGGCTGATCAGTGCCGGACGACGACCTTCTCATGCTCGCCCCCTACATCCGCATAGGGGTCCAGGACGGAACGCTCTTCCTGGGCTTCGGTTCGATCCGTCAAGCCGTCCTCGACCGGAAGCTGTGGCATCCCCTGGTCCGTCTGGCCGACCATTTCCGCCAGGGTCGGACCAGGGCGGAAGCGCTGTCGTTCCTGCGCGTGACCTGCGACGTGGACGAGTCGACCGCTCAGGCGTCGCTGCTGATGCTGGAGCATGGTCACTGCCTGATCCCGGCACGGGCCTACGATCCCGGCGACCGGTACAGCAGGCACTCGTTGTTCTACGCTCTCTCGGGGGCCTCTCCCGAACATGTGCAAGCGCGACTGGAGGCTTCCCATGTGGTCCTCATCGGCTGCGGGGGCATTGGCAATCTGGTGGCCGTCACCCTCGCCACCGCTGGAGTCGGGGCGCTGACACTGGTCGACGCCGATCGCGTCGAGACCAGCAACCTGACCCGCCAGTTCCTGTTCACCGAAGCGGACGTCGGAGCCCTCAAGTGCGAGGTCCTCGCTCGAGAGATCGGCCGAAGGAACTCCGAGTGCCGTATTCGTTCGCTCCCGGTCCTGGTGGAAGACCGTGCCGGCCTCCGAGGTCTGCCGGAGAGCGATCTGATCCTGCTGTCCGCCGACTCCTCCGGCCTCACACGGCTGGTGAATTCCCACAGTGTCGCCGCCGGCCGGCCCTGGATGAACGCGTGCTACGTCAACGACGTAGCGGTGTGGGGACCGCTCGTGGTTCCAGGGCTCACGGGGTGCTGGGACTGTCGGACACTGGCTGCGTCCGCCCCGGAGGAAGATCCGGAGCTTGCCGCTCTGATCGCCGACGTCAACGCGCGATACCAGGCGCCGTCCAACGGCCCGGTGAACATGTTGGCTTCGTCGCTCGCGGCCCTGGACGCATTACGCCACCTGGGTGGTTTCGGAGTGCCGGCCTCGCTGAACCGCAGAATAGGGGTCTGGTCGCACGAACTCATGCTCGACGGGCAGTCCGCCCAGAGGGATCTGTCTTGCCCCACGTGTTCCCACGTCACACACGAGAGCTAGGAGCCCTGTGAGTACCTCGTCCGCTGAGAGCGGTTGTGTCTTCTGCCGGATCGTGGCGGGGGATTCGCCTGCCCACCGCATCTGGGAGAGCGGCACCCACCTCGCTTTTCTGTCGATCTTCCCGAACACCGAAGGCTTCTCCGTCGTCATTCCCAAGGCGCACAGTCCCAGCTACGTGGTCGAGATGGAACCGGAGGATTACACGGCGCTGCACCTCGCCGCTCGGGAGGTTGCCCAGCGGCTGGACAGAGCATTCCCGGACGTCGCGCGCACCGGGATCATGTACGAGGGGTACGGGGTGGACCACGCCCACGCCAAGCTGTTCCCGATGCACGGCACCGCGGGCAACGCCGGCGAGAACTGGCGGGAGGTGGTCTCGCCCATCGACGGCTACTTCGATCGCTATCAGGGGTATCTCTCCTCGCACGACCATGTCCGCGCCGATGACGGGTGGTTGGCCGGCATCGCCGAGCGCATCAGGAATGCCGAGGTTGATCCTGGCACGTAGGAGACCGGACCGTGAAAACGGAAAGTGGGACGAACGCGAAGTTCGTCCCACTGGTTTTGTTTCTAGTTGTTTCCGTCGTCGTTCACGGTGACCTCCTCAAATCAGGGTTTGTCCGATGGGGTGAGGTTGGCGAGCGGCTTATGTGCTCGGTGCCTCGACATCCATGGAAACTCAATACTGGGCTGTCCGGCAACAGTGTTGCGCGATGTTGCTTTCATGCCGGACCCTGTTGGTTGAAAGTTTCTGAAGTCTGCTCGGGCGGAGAGATGCCTCCTGTGCTGTTCGGTGCGCTGTCCGAAGGCTTGTGGTCTTCCCCGTTTGTGCCCCTCCCGGAGGCGGGGGTTATATTTCCGTGGAACGTGACGAAGGTTTTCCACCTGTCGAGGGCGGGCCTTCGTGTTCGACCCTCAAGATCCTGAGGAGGTCTTGCATGTTGTTGGACGGTGTGCAGTGGAGAAGTTTCTTCGACGGCTTCGCTGCGGAGGCCTGGAGGTTGGAAGTTCAGCCCACCTACACCATGCCGGGGGAGGTTGACAGCCTTTCCCGTTTTCTTCGAGGAAAACCGAAGCCGGAGGGTCACAACTCAAGGTGGCATGAACGAGTCAAGGGGTATCTGTCTGACGGGAAGTACGTCGGTCGCGTACGTGTTGTGCGTCGGCCGTTGACCGACTATCAGAGCTACCAGTTCGCCTGGGGGATCCCGGGCAACATCGCAGCGGGTGAGGACATCCGGATCCTTGACCTCACCGAGCAAGATCTGGGGCTGCCGGACTACGACTTCTGGATGTTCGACAGGGAGCGTATCGTTCGCCTGAACTACTGTCCTGACGGTACGCAGATCAGCCGTGAGGTCGTGGAGGAGGACCCGGCTTCCTATCTGGAGTGGCAGAGAGTCGCGTTGGAGGCGAGCGTGTCCTTCGCGACGTATGTAGAGTCCAGGGTGTGACGGACATCAGTGGCTCATAACGGGTCGATCTAGAAGACGTTCTGTGTCCTTGTGGGAGTTAAGTTGGCGGAAGTGCATTTCTATGCCTTCTTGAGTCGAGTGTCCAAAACTCAAGAAGTTGGAAAAATGACTGCTTGCCGCTGGTAAGTTCCCTGGTCATCCGCTCTGCTCCCCGCGCACGCGGGGATGGACCCGGCCACGGGCTCGACCTCCTCGACATCCATCGCTGCTCCCCGCGCACGCGGGGATGGACCCGACTCGCCCGAGGTGTGCGTGGTGTGCCGGTACTGCTCCCCGCGCACGCGGGGATGGACCCGCCTTCCCCCTCGGTGTCGGCCTCGACGTCGGCTGCTCCCCGCGCACGCGGGGATGGACCCGTCGCCGACGTGAAGCTCGTTGAGCACGACCACTGCTCCCCGCGCACGCGGGGATGGACCCACCACCCCCGACTCGGGCAGGTTGCCCACCGACTGCTCCCCGCGCACGCGGGGATGGACCCAACGGCATGATCTGGGCATTCGGTTCGCCCGTCTGCTCCCCGCGCACGCGGGGATGGACCCGGGCCCGCAAGATCGGGTGGCTGCCCGGCCTACTGCTCCCCGCGCACGCGGGGATGGACCCTCGGGTGCGAGCCTGCGAGACGCGGTGAACCGCTGCTCCCCGCGCACGCGGGGATGGACCCGACACCAGGCCGTCCAAGGTCTCGTCGGCCTCCTGCTCCCCGCGCACGCGGGGATGGACCCGAGCTGGCGGTGCGTCGGGACCGGGATGAGGACTGCTCCCCGCGCACGCGGGGATGGACCCGTTGCGGGGCGGCGGATGGTGATCGTCTCACCCTGCTCCCCGCGCACGCGGGGATGGACCCGACCCGGACCGGTGCCGGCACTGCGGGGACAACTGCTCCCCGCGCACGCGGGGATGGACCCGGCCTACCAGGACGAGCGAGACACCTGCGTGGCTGCTCCCCGCGCACGCGGGGATGGACCCAGGCGCGGGCCCAGCTGGAGCAGGGGCTGCTCTGCTCCCCGCGCACGCGGGGATGGTCCCATCACAGGGGTCACGAAGACCTTCGCGACTCCGTGCTCCCCACCTCTGCGGGGATCCACCCTCCATACCGACGTCGCGCCCCCGACGTCGCATGACATCTGTCATGCCCGACCCGTGCACCTTGCAGACGAATCCCGTGATCGGTGGCACTCGGTTACGGGATCGCGCGGAAATACGTTCGTGGCATGAGCCGGAACGACGACTTCTCCGCCCCGACGACGCCGCCACGACCAGCGGTTCCGCCGACCCCTCCTGCCCGGGACGGCAACTCTGTGGAAGCCCCGCCACCCCCGCGCCGTCGCGGCCCCCGCCAGGTCCCGCCGGGCGTGGAGTACCACCGTGTGCTCGCCGGCGACAAGCGCCGTATCGGGCGCGGCATCCTCGCGATCGTGCTCCTGGTCGGCGGGCTGTTCGCCTTCAACATCCTGATTGCCCTCGCAGCCGCCTTCGTCGACGCGCAGGCGGGCAGGACCAATCCGACGCTGGGCGGCACCGACTACACGCCGCTCTACCACGCCGCCAACATGGCCTCGGTCGCCCTGCTCATCCCGTGGAGCATGGTCCTCCAGCGGTGGCTCTACGGGGTGAGGGGCGCCTCGCTGCACTCCGTGGTCTCGTGTTTCCGGTTCGACGTGTTCGGCCGGGCGCTCCTGCTCATCGGTCCCGTCTGGCTGCTCCTCTCGCTCGTCGCCCTGAACTTCCTGCCTCTGGAACGTGTGCACTGGTCGAGCGCCGACCTGATCGCCGTATTCACCGCCACCCTCCTGTTGACGCCCCTGCAGTCGGCCGGGGAGGAGTACGGCTTCCGCGGACTCGTCTTCCGCGTCGCCGCGAGCTGGAACCGCGGGCCGCGCACGGCACTGGTCATCGGTGTCCTGGTCTCCAGCGTGGTGTTCACGGCCGTCCACCTCTCGACCGATCCGTGGTTCAACCTCTGGTGCTTCTCGCTCGCCGTCAGTCTGGCCGTCATCACCTGGCGCACCGGCGGCATCGAGATCGCGGTTGTCATCCACGCCCTGAACAACACGCTCACCTTCCTCCTGCTCACCGTTCTGCACGCAGACCAGAACGCTGCGCTGGAGCGGTCGGCGGGCTCCCAGTCGGCCGCCCTGCTCATCCCCTCCCTCACCGTTGTCGCGATCACGGCGGTGGTGTGGCTGCGCACACGCAGGAGGGGCCCTGCCCTGACCCCCGCGGACCCGCAGCCGGTGCGGGTGTCGCGGGACAATGGCGACCATGAGTGATCTGCCGTTGGTCGGCGCACGCAGGTTCGAGGCCTACATGCGCTGGTCCACGTACTTCGCCGTCTCGATCCCGATGGGCACCCTCCTCCGGAGCGCTATCGAGGCCGACGGGCTCACCGGAGCGCCCCTCGCCGCGCTGGTCACGGCCCTGGTGCTGTCATTCGTCCTCTTCGCCGGCAACATCCTGGTCGTGAACTGGAGCATCGACACCCTCGTCGGGCGCGAACGGCGGCTTCTTACCGGCGGTGTCATTGCATGGGCGCTGGTTCTCGTCGCCTTCGTCTCCGTGACCTTCCTGATTCCCCTTCCCGCGATGGGCATGACGGTCGCGGCGGCGATCGGTTCGGCCGCCGCGAGTTTCGTCCCCGTCCTCGATGCGCGCCGGGCCCTGCTGCTCAACGTCGCGGCCGTCGTCCTCTCCGTCCCGCTCGTGGGCGTCGAGGACATCGCGCTGGTGTTGGTCGGAGCAGTGGTGATCAGCTGCGCCATGTGGGCCTGCTGGTCGTGCTCGTGGATGCTGCGGGTACTGCTCGAACTCCAGAAGGCGCACGAGGTCCGTGCCGAGCTGGCGCTCGCGAACCAGCGCCTGCGTATCTCGCGCGACCTGCACGACGTGTTCGGCCGGACCCTGGCGACGATCGCGCTCAAGAGTTCACTGGCGTCGGAACTCGTTCTGCGCGGTCAAGACGAGAGGGCGGCCCGTGAGCTCGGCGAGGTCCGGCGGCTGGCCGAGGAGGCGGGAACCGAGGTCCGCCACGTCGTGCGCGGCGAGCTCCGCACCACCTGGGACAGCGAGCTGGCGGGGGCGCGGTCCCTGCTGGAGTCCGCCGGCATCCGCTGTACGGTGACCGGGGACCCGGTGCCCGAAGGGCGCGCCGAGGACCTCGCCTGGGTCGTTCGCGAGGGCGTCACGAACGTCCTGCGCCACTCGGCCGCGGCGCAGGTCACGCTCGCGACCGCCGTGGAGGGCGGGCAGGTGCACCTCACGATCGCGAACGACGGTGCCGGATCCGAGGAGCCGGGGGAAACCGGCGCCGGCGGGGGAACGGGACTGCGCGCGATGTCCGAGCGGATCGGCGCGCTCGGCGGGGAGGTCATCGCGCGCCGCGACGGAGACTGGTTCCTGCTCGACGCCATGATCCCGCTCCCGGAGGAAGGGACCGCATGACCCGCATCCTCGTCGCCGACGACGAACACCTCATCCGCGACGCCATCGCCGGGCTGCTCGACCTGGAGGACGACTTCGAGGTCGTCGGCCAGGCGGCGTCCGGTGACGAGGCGCTGGCGACGGCCCTGCGGGTCCGCCCGGACGTGGCCCTGCTCGACCTTCAGCTGCCCGGGCCCGACGGCATCGAGGTGGCCCGGCGCCTGGCGGCCGAGCTGCCGGACTGCCGCTGCGTCATCGTGACCTCGCACGGGCGGCCCGGCTACCTGAAGTCCGCGCTCGCCGCGGGCGTGCGCGGTTTCCTGCCCAAGACCGTCTCCTCGCGCACCTTCGCCGAGGTCGTGCGCAAGGTCGCGGGCGGAGGCCGGTACGTGGATCCCGAACTCGCGGCCGAGGCGATCGGCGCCGGCGACTCCCCGCTCAGCCCGCGCGAGGCCGACGTGCTCGCCCTCGCACGCGACGGCGCGCCCGTCGAGGAGATCGCCCGGCGCGTCTCCCTGTCCCGGGGGACCGTGCGGAACTACCTCGCGGCCGCCATCGCGAAGCTCGACGCGGCCAACCGCCACGAGGCCGCTCGCATCGCGGAGGAGCACGGCTGGATCTGAGAGGCGTCACCTTCGCAGCCCCGGCCCGTCTGGGAGCCGCGGCCCCTCCCCACGAGGGGGAGGGGCCCGCTGGTGCCGTGCGCTACTTGGACTCGACCCGTCCGAAGCCCTCGGGGCCGCCGGTCAGCGCGTCCTGCACCTCCTGCCACGCGTCGTCGCCGGGGCGGAACCGACTGCGAAGGTAGGCCGCGGAGAGCCGTCCGAGCGCGGCGACCCGCTCCGGGCTCTCGTCCGTGGTCTCATCGGCGTCGTATCCGGCGACCCCTCCGAGCCCGTGCTCGGCGCCGAACAGCGTGAGCAGGGTCTTGGGGCCGGGGGAGAGGCGGTAGGGGTCGGCGTACCAGTCCGGCCCCATGTCCGTGAAGTGCTGGGGGTCGTCCTTGTCGCCGGCCACGACCAGCGCGGGCGTGGCCATCGTGGAGAAGTCGATGCTCCGCAGGACCGGGATCCGCTCCACCATGGGCCCGGTCAGGATGTCGCCGCCTCTGCCCGGTGCGGCCAGCAGCACCCCCTGCCCGATCCGGGGCTCGACGAGGTTCACCTCTTCCCCGGTGTCGGGGTTCGTGACCCGGGCGCCCAGCAGGAGGGCGGCGGTGAATCCGCCGAGCGAGTGCCCGGCCACGGCGACGCTGCCGTGGTCCACGCGTCCGGCGAGCTGCGGCACGGTGTTCTCGATCGTGTCGAGCCGGTTGAGGATGTGGGTCATGTCCTCGGCGCGGGAGCGCCAGGACATGGGTTCCGTGGGGGTGTCCGCGAGTGCGTGCTGGAGTGTTGCGGAGCTGAGGTGGGTGGGCTGGACGACGACGAAGCCGAGCGCCGCCCAGAGATTGGCGAGGGGGCCGTAGCCGTTGAGCGAGGACAGGTTGTTGGAGAAGCCGTGTCCGTGGGAGAGGAGGACGACCGGCAGGTCGGTCCCGTTCAGGGGTGCCGTGACACGGACCTGCATGTCCACGGGGCGTCCGGGAACGGGCAGGACCACGGGGCTGAACGACAGCACGGGGGCGGTTGGGACGACGGTGACGCGGGTGGAGGCCGCTGAACTCATGGTGTGCCTTGTCCTTCGGTTCGTGCTGGAAGCCTTCGCTGCTGCTCTCGTGGCGCCGGTGGCGCGTGAGGGCGGTCGGGCGGCGTCCGGCGTAGGATGAAAGCAATCGGAGCACTGCTCCGCTTAAGATACGGAGCAATGTTCCGTTTTGCAAGTGGAACACTGCTCTGCTTCATTGGCGGCTGGAGGAAGGAGGGCGTGATGCCCGCATCGGACAAGGCAGGGAAGGCCTCGGGGCCGAGCAAGCGGGCCGATGCGGTGCGCAACCAGCAGAAGCTCCTCACCGCAGCGGCCGAGGTCTTCGTGGCCTCAGGCGTCGACGCGCCGATCCGCGAGATCGCCGCCAAGGCGGGGGTCGGGATGGGGACGATCTACCGTCACTTCCCGACGCGCGCGGACCTCGTGGTCGCTGTCTTCCGCCACCAGGTCGAAGCCTGCGCCGAAGCCGGCCCGCGACTGCTGGCCGAGACCGACTCGCCGTTCGAGGCCCTGCGGCAGTGGATCGACCTGTTCGTCGACTTCCTTGTCACCAAGCACGGACTCGCGAACGCGCCGCAACCGGACAGCAGCGGCTTCGCCGCGCTCCACACGTACTTCCTCGACCGTCTGCTGCCCGTTGCCGAGCAGTTGCTCGACGCTGCGGTTGAGGCGGGTGAGGTCGGGTCGGGGGTCGAGGCCTACGAACTGATGCGCGGCGTCGGCAACCTCTGTATCGGATCCGACGGGGACCCGCGCTACGATCCGCGCAGGCTGGTCGCGCTGCTTCTCCGGGGGCTCCAGGAGTCGGACGCTTCGTGAAGTCTGCGGCTGGTCCGGGGAAGGGTTGAGTCTCTGATGTGTCGGCTGGTGGCGCCGGTATCCCTTTTGGGGCTCTTGTTCCCTGTGTCTGTTTCTCGACAAGTTGCAAAATCGGCTGCTTGCCGCTGGTAAGTTGCCAGGTCATCGAGTCTGCTCCCCGCGCACGCGGGGATGGACCCGGCGTCAGCGGCGCGGCCGGACGGCTCTACTCGCTGCTCCCCGCGCACGCGGGGATGGCCCCAGCTGGCAGCAGCCGGGGCCGCTGAGGCCCGTCTGCTCCCCGCGCACGCGGGGATGGACCCTTCCCGTCGTCCAGGGGCACCGGCCGTTCGGCCTGCTCCCCGCGCACGCGGGGATGGACCCGACGGTTCCTCGGCCGGCATGTTCGTGAGCACCTGCTCCCCGCGCACGCGGGGATGGACCCAGGCCCGCCAGGCGGCCCGGTCCACCACCTTGCTGCTCCCCGCGCACGCGGGGATGGACCCAGGCCCGCCAGGCGGCCCGGTCCACCACCTTGCTGCTCCCCGCGCACGCGGGGATGGACCCTGGGCAGGCTCTTCCTGCCACTGGCCATTCTGCTGCTCCCCGCGCACGCGGGGATGGACCCTGGTGGATCAGCTCAGTGACCGCAGCGGCCTTCTGCTCCCCGCGCACGCGGGGATGGACCCCCGCGGCTGTCCCGCGACACCGGCTACAGCGACTGCTCCCCGCGCACGCGGGGATGGACCCACACGGTGGTGGCTCTGGCGCGCGCGAATATGCTGCTCCCCGCGCACGCGGGGATGGACCCTCACGTCATGCCCTGACCTGCGACGGTTCCAACTGCTCCCCGCGCACGCGGGGATGGACCCTCGCGGGCGGTGATCTCGCCGCGGGCGTGCGCCTGCTCCCCGCGCACGCGGGGATGGACCCGGGAGGGGCTCCCCCGGCTCCTCCCCGGGCTCCTGCTCCCCGCGCACGCGGGGATGGACCCCCGTCGGCGCCGCCCCACTTCCCCGGGAGCGGCTGCTCCCCGCGCACGCGGGGATGGACCCCCCCTCATGGTCGAGCTGACCGCCGCCCGGCACTGCTCCCCGCGCACGCGGGGATGGACCCAGGAGCAGGCAAGGGAGGGCGATTATTACGCCGTAATATCCACTGCTCCCCGCGCACGCGGGGATGGACCCCTGATCACCATCAGCCGGGAGGCCAAGCGCCTCTGCTCCCCGCGCACGTGGGGATGGACCCCTGGTCCCAGACCATGGACTCGGTGATGGCCCCTGCTCCCCGCGCACGCGGGGCTGGTCCGCCGCCTCATGGCCGACCCGTACCCGTCAGCCCCCGACAGGCGCCCGGACCGGCGCGCCTGTCGGGGGCGACCACCACCTACCCGCGACTGCTTCCGCCGCCTCCACCGGTGCCCGATCCGCCCCCGTAGGTGAGGCGGCGCAGCGCCACCTCGGCCGGACCGCGCACGCTCCGGCGGTGCATGAGGTCGGCGAGCAGCACCGTTGTCAGCCACACGGCCACCGCGATGCCCACGCCCAGGGCAGGTGACGTCAGCTGAAGGTGCAGCGTGTAGGAGGAGAACAGCACCGTCCACGCCACCGACTGGGCCAGGTAGAAGGTCATGGAGCGCTGTCCGAGCGCGGCCAGGGCGTTGGTCACCGGCCCCTGCCGACCGGTGAAGCGGACCGCGATCAGGCCGATGAGAGCCGCGTAGCCCAGAGCGCCCGCGTAACCGCTCACCTGGTGCAGGGCACTGGTGACCAGGACGTCCCCGGCGGTGGCGCCGGTCCACACCCCCGCCTTGTCCAGCGCCAGCGGGAGGCCGCCCAGCGCGGCCAGGGGGATGCCCACGAACGCGGTCGTGCGCAGGAGGCGCAGGTGTTCGTGGGGCCGCTCCAGGAGGCGGTGCCGGGCCGCCAGGACGCCGATCATGAACGGCACGAGGGTGCTGATGAACATGACCACGGCCAGCACCGAGAACAGGGTCAGACGGAAGAGGAGTTCGTTCGCGAACCCGTCGGGCATCAGCGGCATGCCCCCGCCCGTGAGGGCGTTGTCGCTGGCGACCAGCGCGTGGACGGCGGCGGCCACGGGGAGCCAGAGCGCCGCCAGGACCACCAGGGTCCGGTCGCGCAGCCGTAGAACACCCATCAGGAGCAGCGTCACCAGACCGTACACGGCCAGGATGTCCGCGGGGAAGAGCAGCACCGTGTGCGCCAGCCCGAAGACGATCAGCCACAGGCCGCGCCGGCGCAGGAGGCCGCGGGTTCGGGGCCAGGCGTATCCCTGTTCGCTGCGGCGGCGGTGGATCTGGGCCAGGCCGTAGCCGAACAGGGCCGCGAACATGGGGTAGCTGCGCAGGTCGACGAACATGGTCGTGCCCGCGACGGTGAGCTGGTCCGCGACGGTGGCGGTGTTCTCGGGGCCGCCGATGAACACCGTGAACAGGTGCGTGTGGGCGAGCGCGATGAACAGCAGCATGACGCCGCGTGCCAGGTCCGGGGCCAGGGAACGGCGGTCGAGCGGGAGCGGTCGGTCCGGGGCGGACGCGGTGCCGGGCCCGGCAGTGGATGTGTGGGTCATGGTGGCCTCCGAAAGGGCCGTCGATTTCCGGGGGACGGTGTACGCGCTGAGGTGTACGCCTCTGAGTGGCGCACCTTGCGTACAGAGTACACACCCTCTGGCTTCAAGAAAGCCTTTAATAGAAGGCTCTTTCCGTCGTTCAGTACTAGTGCACTGGGGGAATTGAAGGGCTTCTCGGATCGCCCTGGCGTCTTTGTCGAGGTACTCGATGCTCCGTTGTGCACTAGTACACTCTGGGGAAGCGGAGAAGGATCGAGGGGTCTGTGATGTCCACTACTGCGGAACAAGAGCTGCCGCCCTACGCGCGCGTCGTCGCCGACATCCGCGCGCGTATCGACGCCGGGGAGCTGCGGCCGGGGGATCGGGTCCCCTCGACCAGGGAGATCATGCGCGAGTGGGGGGTGGCCATGGCCACCGCCACCAAGGCGCTCGCGGCCCTGCGCCAGGAGGGCCTGGTCGAAGCGGTGCGCGGGGTGGGGACCCTCGTACAGCAGGCCCCGGCCTCCGCACCGGACCCACGTGCCCCCCAGGGCCAGCGGGAATACCGGCTTCCGAGGGAACGCCCGCGTCCGGCGGAGCCGACGGAACGCCGCCCGGCCGCCGACACCGCCCTCACCAGGGAGGCCATCGTCCGGGCCGCCATCACCATCGCCGACGCCGAGGGCCTCGACGGGCTGTCCATGCGCAGGGTCGCCACCCAGCTGGGGGTGAGCACCATGGCCCTGTACCGCCACGTCGCCAACAAGGACGCGCTGGTGACGGCGATGATTGACCAGGTCTACACGGAGTACGCGCTGCCCGAACCACCGCCGGCCGGTTGGCGGGAAGCCCTCGAACTGGCGCTCCGCACGGAGTGGGGCATCTACCGGAGGCACCCCTGGGCCGTTCGGCTGACCATGCTCGCCGGGGCGGTCCAGTCCCCTCAGCTCCTGGAGAACGCCGAGTGGATGATGAGGGTGGTCAGCGCCCAGGGGCGCTCGCCGGACGAGGCCATGGCGGTGCTCACCTTCGTGTCCGCCTACACATCGGGCATGGCGCTCCAGGCCACGCGGGCGGTGGTGGAGGACTACGAGTTCGGAATGGACGCCGAACACTGGTGGCGGTCCAGGGGCCCGGAGTTCCTCCGGCTCGCCGAACAGGGCCGGTACCCCCTCACATTCAGCATCTCGGGGCCGCCCGACGTGCACGGGGTTTTCGAGCTCGGCATGAAGCACCTGCTCGACGGCCTCACGCCCCTGATCGAGGGGGAGGGATCACCACAGGAGGCAGCGGTGGCGCCGTGACCCGCCCAGAGATTCAGGACTCCTCTCCCGGTTCCGGTTCGTGTCCGCTTCGGCACGGGTAGGCGGCCCCGCGGGTCGGGCCATGCCTCTCGCGGACGGCTCCCACCACCCGCCCCGCCCCCGGCCGCGTGCGCTCCGACACGGCACCCCGGTCCTGCCGCACCCAGGCACGCCCTTCCGACTTCCGCCCGTGATAGGGAGTTGCGCATGAAGACCTTCACTCTGCCCGGTACCAAGATCACCGCACCCAACGTGGTGCTCGGTCTGATGCGCATTCAGGAGAAGACCGACGAGGAGGTACGCACTCTCGTCCGCACGGCGATCGACGCGGGCATCACCTTCCTCGATCACGCCGACATCTACGGCAGTGAGCCGCACGGCTGCGAGCGCCGCTTCGCCGAGGCGATGCGGCTGAGCCCCGCCGAGCGCGAACAGCTGGTGATCCAGACCAAGGCCGGGATCGTCACCGATGGCCCGTACTTCGACTTCTCCTACGAGCACATCATGGAGACGGTGCACGGATCGCTGAAGGCGCTCGACACGGACTACATCGACATCCTGCTGCTGCACCGGCCGGACGCCCTCGTGGAACCGGAGGAGGTGGCGCGCGCGTTCGACGACCTCGCCGAGGCCGGCAAGGTGCGCGCCTTCGGTGTCTCGAACCACACGCCCAGACAGATCGACCTGCTGCGCCGCTACGTGAGGCAGCCGATTGTGGCGAACCAGGCGCAGCTCTCGATCACGCACGCGCCGCTCATCGCCCAGGGTGTGGCCGCGAACATGCAGGGGCTGGAGCAGTCGGTCAGCCGCGACGACGGCCTCGTCGACTACTGCCGGCTGCACGACATCACTCTGCAGGCGTGGTCCCCGTTCCAGGCCGGTTTCTTCGACGGGCCGTTCCTCGGCTCGCCGCGCTTCCCGGAACTGAACGCGGTCATCGACCGAATCGCGGCGAAGTACGACGTGCCGCCGCTCGCGATCGCCACCGCGTGGATCACCAGGCACCCCGCGCGGATGCAGGTGGTCATCGGCACCACCACGCCGGAACGCGTCACCGCGGCGGCCCAGGGCTCGGACGTGCCGCTGACCCGGCCCGAGTGGTACGAGGTGTTCCGCGCCGCCGGGTACACCGTGCCGTAGACCTGTCTCGGGCGGCCCTGCCGGACGGATACCGTGCTCCACGGCTCTCCGTTCGGCAGGCCCCCGGGGGCGCGGACGCCCCCGATCCTCGCGCGCCTCGACGCGGTGAACGCCGACGAACGCCTGCTCACCCCCGGGATGGACGCGGACCCGGCCCTGCACCGGCGCGTCTTCATGAAGGTCCTGGCCGACGCGGGGCTCGACCACGAGCTCGCCGGGGCGCTCTACCGTGTGGAATCCGACCCCGGACACGACCGCTTCGCCCAGGACGCCCTTCCGTTCCGCGCCCGAGCCTTCGGTGTCCGAACCGTCATCGTCAGCGACATCCACGTCGACATACGTCCCAGGTTCGATTCCGCGGGCCTCGGCGCCTACGTGGACGCCTACGCACTCTCCTGTGAACAGGGGACCGAGAAGCCAGACCCGCGTCTGTTCGGGGTCGCGCTCCGCATGGCGGGCGCCCGCTCCGACGGGGCGCTGATGGTCGGAGACCGGCACACCCGCCAGGTCTAGGCGAGAGGGCGGCCATGCCCTGAAGGAAGTGCGCTTCCGGTTGTCGAGGAGGCGGGAGGGGGAGCAGCCTGAGTCCATCATCACTTTGCTTAACTTGGAGGCAAGTGAAACACTTAACCCCATGGAAAGTCATGAGTCGCCCCACGACAGGACCCCCGACGCCGCCCAGGCGGCCCTCGACACACTGAACGCCGACCGCTCGACGCTGGCGGACCACATCGTCACGCCGCCCTGGTTCTATCCGGCGCTCGCGGCCATCACTACTGCCTTCGTGGCCTCGCCCGCTGCCCCCACGCCCTCTGTGCAGAGCGCAGCCGTCGTCGCGGGAAGCGTCTCGCTGATCTTTCTGGTGCTCGCCTACCAGAAGCGGACCGGCCTGGCGATCAGCCGCACGGCAGGTCCGCGGAGCCTCGGAGTGCTGATTGTGGTGGGGGTGGCCATCGTGGTGCTCCTCGGTCTCTCCCAGGCGCTTGCGCTCATGGACATGCGGCCATGGGTGGCCGCCGTCGCCGTTCTCACCTTCGTCCTGGTGCTGGCCGGATGCCGTGTCTATGACCGCTTCTACGACACAGAGCTGCGCAGTGGCCGCTGATCCCCGTTTCGACGAGGCCATCCATGCGCCCAATCGCCTACGCATCTGCGGACTGCTGCGCCCTGTCGACAGTGCCGACTTCGCGGTTCTCCGTTCGGCCCTGGGGCTGAGCGAAGCCAACCTGTCCAAGACGATCCGCAGTCTGGTCGACCTGGGCTACGTGCGCACAGCAAAGTCCGCTTCGGCTTCCCGCGGGGACGCGCGCCGGACCACGACGGTGTCCCTGACCTCCCTGGGGAAGCGGGCCTTCGACAGCCATCTGGCGGCGCTGCGCGATCTGGCGGAGGGGCGGCTCTCCCCTTCTGCTGAACCTGGTGACGGCTGAGCTCTGGCGTGTGGTCTGTGCTTCTGGTGTTCGCCGGTGGGCGGAGTCGTTTTCTGGCGCTCACCGGGGAATGGGTTGGCAGGAAGCTGCCTGGAACTGTTCGCGACGTATGGGAGAGTTCCCTGTGGCGCCGCTTCAGGTGTGGGCATGGGAATGCTGGGGTGTTATGTGGGCGTTTGGGTGACAATAGGCATTTCTTGCTTTTCGTTCCGAGTTTCTAATTCTCGAGAAGTTGGAAAAACGGCGGCTTGGCGCTGGTAAGTTCGCAGGTCATCGACTCTGCTCCCCGCGCACGCGGGGATGGACCCTCGGCGTCTTCTGAGCGGGCTCCGGGACCGTTCTGCTCCCCGCGCACGCGGGGATGGACCCCATAGGCGGCACATGGGCCCCTCGCAAGCCTGCTGCTCCCCGCGCACGCGGGGATGGACCCAGCTCGGGGCGCTCGGCGCGCCCGCGGTCGACCTGCTCCCCGCGCACGCGGGGATGGACCCAAGATGCGCACGGCCGCGTAGCCTGGCGTCGTCTGCTCCCCGCGCACGCGGGGATGGACCCCAACCTCACCAGCGGGAAAGCCGGATAGCCCACTGCTCCCCGCGCACGCGGGGATGGACCCGAGGAGTACTTCTGCAACCGGCTCGGTGACGACTGCTCCCCGCGCACGCGGGGATGGGATGGACCCCCGGCCACGACGGCGCGCTCGTGCCAGGACGTCTGCTCCCCGCGCACGCGGGGATGGACCCCACGAACGGACCGTGGCCGCCATCGCGGAGGTCTGCTCCCCGCGCACGCGGGGATGGACCCTTCGCCCAGGAGCCGACCCTCATCGAGGGCATCTGCTCCCCGCGCACGCGGGGATGGACCCACGGCAACGATGGCCGGATCTCCGCGGAACTGCTGCTCCCCGCGCACGCGGGGATGGACCCCGGTGGAACGTGCACCCGTCCCGCCGTCGGGGCTGCTCCCCGCGCACGCGGGGATGGACCCAGCTGCCTCTCTCCGAGGGGCCGCCCCTGTGTCTGCTCCCCGCGCACGCGGGGATGGACCCTCGTCGGTCTCGGTCACAAAAAACCCTTCTGTCTGCTCCCCGCGCACGCGGGGATGGACCCACCTCGGGCTCCGCCCCGTCTCCGCGGCGGAGCTGCTCCCCGCGCACGCGGGGATGGGCTGCCACTTACGGGCCCCAGCCGTTCCGCTCGCTCAGGCCCTGCGCGGGGCGGACGTGTCGAACGAGATCCAGACGTCGGGCAGCAGCTCGGGCCGCCCCGGCACCGGCCGGCGCTCCTCGGACCAGGCGTCACCGGCGATCTCCGTGGCGGCCCGGCGCCAGAACCGCACCGCGGCCGCGTTGGCGTCCTGGAAGGCGACCGCCCACGGCCCCGGATGTCTGGCCACGACCTCGCGGACCATACGCAGCCCGACCCCCGACCTTCGCGCGCCCCGCACCACGAAGAAGCTGTTCAGCACATGTTCCGGTCCGCCCAGCCCGCGCACGAACACGAAGCCGACGGGTTGATCGCCGATCGTCGCCACGTACGACGCCCAGTCGGAGTCGGTGAAGGCCGCCCGGAGCCGTTCGCTGCGGAAGGCCCCGTCCGGGCCGGGCAGCAGCCCGCGGAACTCCGACATGTCATGGCTGAACATCAGCCACAGCCGCTCCACGACGAGGTGATCGGCGGTGTGTGCGAGGCGCACCGAGACGTCTGACATGGAACTCCTCTGCATGGATGGCTGACCGGCAGCCCTTTCCCGTCGGCGTCACCCGTAGTCGGGAACAGCGCCGGAAAAAGAGCTGACACCCCGAATCGTCGATCCCGGGCATGAAAAAAGCCTCCCCGGCGGAGGTGTGTCCGGTCCGGGGAGGCCTTGTCGTCGGTGTGGATTCTAGCAGCGGCAGGCTTTTCTCCCCTGTCAGGAGCCGGAGGCGCAGACCCCTGCCACCCACCTCCGACACGGGGTGGGCCGTCAGAGAAGGGGTGAGAGCACGTGGTGGGCGAAGGCCCCGAGCGCCGCCGCGAGGACGTAGCAGCACAGCGTGAGACCGGGGCCTTCACCCTCGCGGGACCTGCGATGGGAGAGGGTACGGGGGCTGGGCGGGAGAGCAGCTGGCCGTGGGCCCCCGGTCTCAGGGACGAGGCGCGCATGGTGGAGTTCCATCCATGCGGGCAGAACTCCGTGTCGCTGTCGGTAGGCCACGCGGGGGTTGTCCCGCATCTGGTCGAGGAGGCGCTGTTCCCGGGGTCGCACGTGTCGGGGTCGGGGGAGCCGTCGGTCTCGGAGCGCGTCCAGCGCGGAGGGGGCCTCGGCGGGCGGCAACGGCAGGAAGGCGCTCACCTGGCGTCTCCGATCCACGAAGAGGGGCTGAGGGTGAACTCGGCCCAGATCACGGTGCCCAGCCCTTCGCAGAAGGGGAAGTCCACGACCGCGCGGGTTCCCCATGCCGTGGCCAGGTGGTCGACGAGGAGCAGGCCGCGCCCGCGCTCGGCTTCCTGCCATTCCTCGCGGGTGCGCTGGCGCGGAATCCGGGGGCGGGAGACCCGGGCCCCGTCGTCGATGATCGACAGGCGCAGGGCGGTTCCGGCCAGGGAGGCGGCGGGAACCGACAGGGTGCGGATGACCCGTCCGTCGTCTTCGCCCGACCGCGAGTGCTCGACGGCATTGGCGAACATCTCGCTCGCGCAGAGAACGACGGTCTCCACCAGGTCAGGTCCGATCCCGGCGAGTCGGGCCAGATCGGTACGCAGGTCGGAGCGGACCCGGCTGGTGGTGGCCAGGGTTCCCGGGTACAGGCGCGGTTCCCAGCGGGGGCCGGGCGTGGCCGGGGTGGGGGAGGCCGTAGAGGGCTGCGGCACAATGGTCATGTCGGCATCTCCTTGGTTAAGAGGTTGTGGGTGCTGGCCGAGCCCTGGGGGTGAGTTCAACACCCGCCGGGGCATTTGTGTGTCCGGCCAGGGACACGTGGGGGAACGGCGGTCAGGCCGGTGCGACTGTGCTTGGCGCGGGACGAAGTGCCGTGGCCATGTCGCCGGAGCCAGGACCGGTGGTGATCGCGCGTGGCCTGGGCTTGTCCGGGAAGCGTTCGATGGCCTCGTCCAGGATCCGCAGGGAACTTGCGGCGGGCAGGGATACACCCTGGAGGGTGGCGAAGAGGTCGCTGTAGCTCTTGACCTGGGTGGCGTCGGTGACGAGGTGGCCGGGGCCGTGGGGGAGCGGGGTGTAGGCCAGGTTGTGCCGGGGTGAGAAGGACAGGGTCCAGAACGCGCCGCGCAGGCCGGGGTGGGGAGCCGTTCCCTCCGGGATGACGTGGACGGTGACGCTGTCCGTCATGGCGAGCCTGCGCAGGTGGGTGAGCTGTTCGCGCATGACCTTGGGCGGGGCCACGGGGCGGGTGAGGGCGGCTTCGTCGACGATCAGGCAGTAGTAGGGCGCTCCGGAGAACAGGCCCGAGACCTCGCGCACTGCCGGGCGGTCGGTGAGAAAGGAACTCGACTCCATCGGGCGCTCCGCCTGAAGGAGGGCACGGGCGTACCCCTCGGTGAGGTAGCTGTCGGGCAGGACCAGGGGTGCGTAGTGGCGTACCTGGTAGGTGTGGAACAGGAGGTCGGCCACGGTCGCCCCGGCCTGGAGCCGGGAGCTGAGGAAGATCTGTGCCCAGGCGTCCCACAGGACGCCCTCCGCCTCCAGGACCTTGTCCAGGTGGCGGATGACGGTGCTGTCCGGCTCGGAGGTGCCGGCCTCGATGTCGCGGACCATGTTCGCGTACGTCAGGGCTTTCTGAGCGACGTACTCGACGGAAAGGTCGAGCCGCTCGCGTGCCGCCCGCACCCGCTCCCCGTACCGTTCCCACCCTGAGACGGGGCCATCTCCGCTCGTAGTCGCATGCTCAGTCCTGCCAACTGCCATGACGCTCCTCCTGAGTATGGGCTGGTCAACTCTCCGTGGCCGCCTTCGGGCACAGCGGTGTCCCTGCGACCACAAGGGGAGTTAGTAAAGTTTGTATGCTTGCTTACAAGGATTAGAGCGCATGGCGGGCCCATGTGCAAGTGGTTTGTATACAAACATGCGTGCCGCTAGTGTGAGAGACATGAGTGACGAGACCACAGATGCCCGCCCGTTGCAGGTCCGCATCGCGGATGACCTGCGCAACCAGATTCGACGGGGTGACCTCAACCCGGGCGACAAGCTTCCTACGCTCAACACGATCGCTGCTGAGTACGGGGTGAGCATGATGGTGGCCCGTCGCTCCATCGACCTGCTGCGACAGGAGGGGATCCTGAGTAGCAGGAAGGGCAGTGGTACCTACGTAAGGGAGCAGAAGCAGGTGCGCCGATACGGTATCCAGCGTTACAGCAAGTCCGTTTGGGCCGGTGCCAAGCCTCAGCCTCTACTGAGTGCGGAGGGCGCCGAGCAGGGCAAGGCCGTGGAACAGGAAGCTCAGACCAGCCAAGTGCCTGCTCCGGTCTTCGTGGCCGAACGCCTGCCGGACGTCAACGTGGGCGATCTCGTCTATGTTCGCAAGCGCGTCACGAAGCTTGACGGAACCATCAACCAGTCCGCTGACAGCTACTTCAGCCTTGGCACGGGCGAGCGCTCTCCTGCTCTGATCGCTGGAGAGGGTGCGGGAGGACACATCGCGCGTATCAACGCGATCAGCCCCGTGCACGAGGTTCAGGAAGAGATCAGCACCCGCATGCCCACCGGCCCGGAGGCGGGACGACTCCAGATTCCGCCGGGCACACCGATTTTCGAGGTCATCCGCACCTACCACACGGACGACGGGCCTCTTGATGTGGCTCAGTTCCTCATCCGGGGTGACATGGCGGTTTTCGACTACAAGTTCGCGGTGCCCGACTAAGGGCATATATGTGGCCCGACGCCTCAAGGCGTCGGGCCTCTTTCTGTTTTTAGCTCCTTGGTCGGAGGGGAACGCTGTGCGAGTCGGTGGTTGTGGGTCGAGTTGGTTCAAGTCGAGCTATAGCGGAACTTCCTCCAACTGTGTCGAGGTATCTGACCTGGACGATGCCACGGCGATGCGGGACAGCATGAATCGCGACTTGGGTATGTTGAACGTCTCCGCCGGGGAGTGGGATGCCTTCGTTGGTGTTGTGCGTAGGAGTGGCTGAAGTTCGATTTTGTTGCCTTCTGTGTTCGTGGGAGATGTTTGGGCTTTGGTGTTCCTGATGGCTGTTTCTCGACAAGTTGCAAAAACGGCCGCTTGGCGCTGGTAAGTTCGCAGGTCATCGAGTCTGCTCCCCGCGCACGCGGGGATGGCCCCCGGGCGGGTGTCCACCCGCGCCCGGCGCACGTCTGCTCCCCGCGCACGCGGGGATGGCCCCGCCGGAGGTCACGAGCGTGCACGCCAGACGCGCTGCTCCCCGCGCACGCGGGGATGGCCCCCGCGTGTCCGGACGATCCGCGGCCATGGCCGACTGCTCCCCGCGCACGCGGGGATGGCCCCGAGGGCGGGACCACGAGCTCCACCGGGTTCACCTGCTCCCCGCGCACGCGGGGATGGCCCCTCCGCCCACTCGCGCCGGTTGCGGGTGCCTCGCTGCTCCCCGCGCACGCGGGGATGGCCCCTCCACCTACTACAGCGTGACGCTGATGACGGGCTGCTCCCCGCGCACGCGGGGATGGCCCCCCCGGATCGGTCAAGGCGCTGCAGCGCGAGGACTGCTCCCCGCGCACGCGGGGATGGCCCCACGGTCGCATCCTTCGCCAGCAGGCTCACGGCCTGCTCCCCGCGCACGCGGGGATGGCCCCCCACCACCCGAGGCAGCGGACGATGCCGATCCTGCTCCCCGCGCACGCGGGGATGGCCCCTTCCTCAACGTGCCCGGATCCCCGCTCAACACCTGCTCCCCGCGCACGCGGGGATGGCCCCGGGTCCTTGGCGGGGCGCCCCGGGCGGGCGTCCTGCTCCCCGCGCACGCGGGGATGGCCCCTTCGCGCCATGGCGGCGATCCACCGATCCGACCTGCTCCCCGCGCACGCGGGGATGGACCCGCCCTGTACGACGTCGGCACGAAGGTCGCCGCCTGCTCCCCGCGCACGCGGGGAGCAAGAGGAGGTGCTGGCCGCGTACCGGCGAGCGCTGGAGGTCTACGAGGCGATGGGGCACCGGCTGCGGGTGGACCAGTTCCAGGCCAGCATCTGGAGCTTGGAGGAACGTATCGGGGTAGGCCTCGGCGCGAACCCACTGCTTTCGTCTACTGACGCAACAGGCCCGACCAATCGGCCGGGCCTTTCCCTTTCGGAAGCCTCGAATCAGATTTCTAGGCGCGTATGCAGCCAGCGCAGGGTGGCTTCGCCTTTGGCTCGCTGGTGGGGGCGCAGGGTCGGGATGTTGGGTGGGTCGGGCAGTTGGCAGTTGGTGAGGTAGTCGCCTGCGATCGCAGCGAGAACCGCGTTGACGGCGTCGACTTCGACGCCGGAGGCGTGGCGGTAGTTGCTCCAGACCTGTTCGGGGTCGATGGTGCTGTAGGCGGCCACGGACGGCAGCATCATCAGCAGGTCCAGCCACGGCGCCCCGGCTACGGCGTAGGGCCAGTCCACCAGGACCACCCGCTCGGGGGTGAGGATCATGTTGTCCGCGCGCAGGTCGGTGTGGGCGAGCGTGTCGCCGTCGGCGGCCTCGGCCCAGTCCTTCTCCATGTCGGTGAGCAACGCGAGGTTGTCGCGGGCCCAGGCGGGGAGCGCCTCGGTGCGGGCCGGGCCCTGGCCCGCGCTCAGCCGACTCCAGGAGGCGTAGGGGAGGGCCAGGTCCTCGGTGGCCGGGACCGTGTCGGCGGGGGCCGGGGTGAGGGCGTCGGCCATGTCGGCGAGCGCGGCGACGACCCGGTCCAGGTCGTGTTGCCGCCAGGGTTGGGCGGGGGTGTGGCCGTCGACGTCGTCGAAGACGAGCATCACCCAGTCGCCGTCGTCGTAGGTCCACCGCAGCTGCGGGGCCGGGGCGGCGGCGGGGAGAGTCCGGGTCACCTGGATCTCGCGCCGGTACAGGCCCGGGGTGTGCGGGTCGCGACCGGTGTGGATCGCTTTGGCGAACACCCGCTGGCCGTCGGCCAGGCGCAGCCGGGAGGCCAGCCCTGGGGAGAACCCGCCTGCTTGGCGCTGTTCGTCGGTCACCGGGGCGCCGAAGCGGTCGGTGAACTGCTGGGTGAGGTGGTCGGGAACGTCGTCCCAGCCGAGCCGGTGGGCGGGGTTGGCCATCGCGCGTCCTTAGGTCGTCGTGGAACCGGGAGGGTGGGCGGTGGTGTGGCGGAGGAGTTTGTGCGAGTGCAGCAGGGACCGGGGCTGCTCGACGTCGACCTGCACGGCGTGGGCCGGTAGGCCGGTCAGAACACCGACTCTACGGCGCAGGCGGTCGACGGACAGGGGATTTTCCGCATCGAGCAGGCGCACGGTGATGCGGTCGGGGGCGGGGTGGCGCACAAGGGCACAACGGGTGCCGAGCACGGGGCCGATCGCGTCGAGGACCTCGCGGGGCCACAGTCCGCCGACGGCGAGGTCGTCGCTGCGCCCCAGCAGGCGCAGTCGCCCGGCCGAGTCGACTCGCCCCAGGTCAGTGGTCACCAGACGGGTTTGGGTCGGCCCCAGGGCACCGTCGGCGGTGAGCTGGCGGCCGACGGCGGGCCCGGACACCGACACCACCGGTGCGGCTGACGAGGGGGCGGTGGTGGCGGCGCATTCGGGAAGAGGACCGCCGACGGTGCCGAGCGAATCCGGTGTGCCCTCGGCGTCGAAGTGGGTCAGGGACGCGGTCTCGGTGAGCCCGTAGCCCTCGCGCAGGTCCGCGACCGTCTCCCGGAAGCGGGTGATGGCGGTGGCGGACAGGGGAGCGCCGCCGGAGTCGATGAGGACGTTCGAGGGCAGCCGTCGGCCGGGGCGGGCGTGTTGGAGGACGACCGGGTTGGCCAGGACCACGCACCGGTCGTGGCGGGCAGCGAGGGTGCGCGCGTGGTCCAGGACCACGGAGGAGTCGGCGCCCAGGTGCAGGGACGCGCCGGTCATCGCGGCCGCCAGGACCCCGGCCACCGCGGTGAAGTTGTAGGTGGCGGGCATCGACGTGATGACCACGCTGTCGGCGGTGAGGCGGTAGATGGCGGCGTACCAGTTCACGACGGTGGTGAGCTGGTCCAGGGTGAAGGCGTACAGGCGCGGGGTGCCGGTGCTGCCGGAGGTGTAGAACGCCACGTCCCACCCCGGGGCCGGAGGGGCCGGCGAAGGTGCGGCGTTCCAGCGCCCGTCCCAAAGCAGACCCCTGGTCGCCGGGTGCGTGTGCGGGGTGGGGGTCAAGAGCACCGGGGTTCGCGCGCGCAGGAGTTCGACGGTGGCGAGCGCGGTGAGCTGCTGGTCGTGACCGCCCACCGCCACGGGCGCCCGGCCCAGACGGGGCAGCGTGGGGGTGAGCGCCGGGGCGGAGCCCACCAGGTGCAGCGGGCCGATCACCTCTGGTCCTGGTCGGACACGAGGTGGGTGCGACCGGTGTGGGTGTTGAAGTGCAGCGTGGCCAGCTCCAGCGGGATGTCCAGGAAGCGCAGCAGGGCGCGGACCTTGTCCTGCTGGACCTCGTAGTAGTCCTCCAGCACGTTCAGGTGCCCGGCGGGCGCGGCCAGGCTGGCCAGGAACGCCTTCAGGAAGGCGGTGAAGTCGGGGTCGGGGGTGTGAGGGTCGGTGACCGGGGCGTAGGGGGCGTAGAGGCGGGCGAGCTGGTCGGCCTTGGCGTCGTGGTCCTGCCCGCCGTCCAGGACCGCGCAGGCCTGGGCGTGGATGTGCTGGTCGAGGGGGAAGCGGTGGTCGAAGTAGTCGTCGAACGCATCGGGGTCGGTGCGGTAGATCAGCAGTGCGACCTCGAACATCACGCACCCGGTGACGGCGGTGTTGGCAATGTCCTCGAACAGCTCGCAGACGGTACTGCCGGGCAGCTCCACGAACAGGTTGGCGCCGCGCCGGGTCAGCGCCGAGCGCTGGGGACCGGCGGTCACCCGCTGGTACAGGACGCAGGCGATCGCTCGCACGATCGGGCTCGACTCCACGATCAGGGAGAACGGCGCCCCGTCCAGGTGCTGGTGGAGGAAGGCGGTGTAGTCGCAGGGGCGCAGCTTTACCAGGACGTGGTCGTCGTCGACCATCGGCGTGATCCGGGGCGGGCGGTCCTGGACGCCGGTCAGGCGGGCGCGGACGGCGGCGCCGATGCGGGCGCCGGCGACCTGGTCGGGATCCAGGTCGCGGTTCAGATGGACATGGCCGCACTCGATGCTGCGGATCTGGGGCCCTCGGTAGGAGGCGATTGTGGCGGCGGCCTGGTCGGTGAGCGTGTCCAGGTCCACGCTGTGGTGTCCGGCCGGGGCCAGGGCCAGGGTGTGGACGCAGGTGCCGTCCACGGTGATGGCGGCCGCGACGTCCTCAGCGTTCAGGCCGATGGTCCACTCCCCGGCGGCCGCCGATCGGTCGGGCAGCAGCGCCAGGGCCCGCTCGAACACGTTCCCCTTCACGGTGGTCGGGCGCCAGTGCAGGGTCTGTGTCCGGCCGGAGGGGACCAGGCAGAGCAGGGCCAATTCCAGGCCCCGGCTGCGCTGGGGAACCTCGGCCAGGTAGGCGCACAGCGCGGTGGCTGCTTCGAGGGGAGTGAGGTAGGCCAGCAGTTCCCGGAAGTAGAACAGGGCCTGCTTGCGGGGGCGGGCCGCCGGGGAGCGGAGGACGAGGACGTGGTCGGCGTGCTCGGCCGGGTGGGCGATGACCGTGTCGGCGACCTCGGTGCGGACCAGGCCGGGACGGCGGGACGGCGGCAGCACTACCGCGGCACCGCGGTAGGCCATCCGGGCCCGGACCACGATCAACAGCTCGGAGAGGACCTTGAGCGAGTCGGGCAGGCGGTGGGAGCGGCGCAGCCGCTTGAGGCCGTCCTGGGCCGGGACGGTGAATCCGATCTCGCCCAGGTCCACGATCCGCGAGAAGTGCACGAGTTCTTGCTGCAACTCCCGCAGCGCCTCGCCATCCTGGGAGGCTTGGCCGCACTCAAGGAAGGCGTTGACCATCTCGAACACCTCCGTCCCCTGGGCCTTGTCCACCGCCTGGACCAACGCGGGAGGAGCGTCGGGGCCGTGCAGGGAGCACAGGGCTCCCAGCCGAAGGAGCAGGCGCAGGAGCAGGGTGTCGACCTGACTGTCGTCCAGGGCCGCCGTGGTGCTGTGGT
Organism: Nocardiopsis sp. NPDC006198; assembly: GCF_040613895.1. Classification (NCBI taxonomy): domain Bacteria; kingdom Bacillati; phylum Actinomycetota; class Actinomycetes; order Streptosporangiales; family Nocardiopsidaceae; genus Nocardiopsis; species Nocardiopsis sp. NPDC006198. The sequence goes on from NZ_JBEXSY010000001.1 coordinate 39,901, forward strand.
CGAAGGCGCTGAACGCGGCGAGCAGGTCCCTGCGGGTGTCGATCTGGTCGGTGTAGCTGTCGGTGCGGATCATGCGGACCACCTCGGTTTCTCGTCGGGGGTTACCAGGGGAAGGGCTGGCGATCGTGGAAGAGACCGCCCGTGGGCCCGTTCGGGGGCAGGGTTGCCAGCCACACGGGCGTGTCGGCCGCTGCTTCCACAGCCCGTGGTGCGTCGGGGCCGCCCATAGTGGTGCGCGCCCAGCCGGGGGAGGCGGCGTTGACCAGGACGCCGGTGCCCGCCGCCTCGAAGGCCAGCACGCGGGTGAGCGCGTGCAGGGCCGCCTTGGAGACTCGATAAGCCGGATCGGTGGCGTCGGTGATGGCGGCCAGCGCTCCGAGCGTGCTGGTGACGTTGACGATGCGCCCGTACCCTGCGCGGCGCATGTGGGGCAGGGCTGCCTGGGCGCACCGCCACGCGCCCACCAGGTTGGTGTCCAGCACGGCGGCGACCGTGTCCATGGGGACGGTGCTCGGCCGGGTGCCGTCGTCGACGACGGCGGCGTTGTTGACCCACACGTCCAGGCGGCCGAGGCGACCGACGACCTCATCGACCACCGCCCCGGCCGCGGTGGCGGAGGTGACGTCGAGCTGGAGGGGGTGCACGTGCGGCCCGAGGTCGGCGGCGGACCGCTCAGCGGCGGCCGCCGACCGGGCGGTGAGGACCACGGTGTGGTCGAGGCGGGCGAGCTGGCGGCAGATCTCCAGGCCGATCCCCCGCCCCGCTCCGGTGACCACGGCGACCCGCCGCCCGGGCTCAGGCATGGTCGTCCCCGAGGCCTTGGCCGGCCTGGTAGGCCTGCACCAGCGCGACGTTCGTCTCGGCGCGGCCCATCCCGCGTTCACGGGTCAGGTGGCGGTAGCTCGCGGCCCAGTCGCAGTGCTGTCCGTCGACCACCCAGGTCGCGGCGCCCAGGTAGGTGATGCACGTGTGAGTCGTCGCGCTCTGCGGCGCGAGCGAGGGGTTCACCGCGGTCCCCTGACAGTGAGGTCGAGCTGCTGGTCGGGAGCGTAGGAGTGCCAGGTGGTCCCCAGGTGCAGTTCGACCGCCCCGGCGGGGGCGCGCGGCACAGCGGTGATGGCGCGGATCTGCCCCGTTCTCATCAGCAGGATGTCCTCCTCTGGAGATGGTCGGCCCGCGTGGGCGTACTGGTCGGCATGGGCCGCCTTCCTGGGCACTGGGCTGCGTGCAAGTCGGCTGCCCAGGGTTTCCACCAGGGCGGCGCGGATGACGTCGTGAGGGTCGCTGCGGACGGCGACGAACGCTCCGGCGCTGTCGATGCTGATCGACCATTCGGCGTGGATGCGCCGGAGTGCGGCTAGGGCGGCCATATCGACCCTGGTCACGGTGGTTTTTTCGGTGATTCGTGTGTTCACGGTGCCCCCTGGGGCATTTGTGCAAAACTCGCTTCTGCAATTCCCTGATAGGGATAGTGTTCTTTTGAAACGTTGACGTAAAGTCGCGTTGCAGAACGCAACGCAATCCGTTGCAGAACGGAGGTGAAGCAGTTCCGATGAGCGAAAACCCCGGCTCGACCGTGCCCCGGCGCCAGGTCGGACGGCACCTGCGCCAGCTACGCACCAACGCCGCTCTCCCCCTGCGCGAGGCCGCCCAGGCTGTCGAGATGAGCACGTCCAAGCTCTCCCGCATGGAGGGTGCTCTCATCTCCCCCCGCTGGGTCGACGTCGAGGCACTGTGCAAGGTCTACGGTGCCGACGACGAACTCACCGAGGCCCTCGTGGCGTTGGCCAAGCAGGCCAAAACGCCCGGCTGGTGGAATTCCTACGGCGATGTCATCCCCGAGGGCTTCTCCGTCTACTTGGGATTGGAGTCGGCCGCCGACCGGATCGAGTGGCACGAGCAGCAGACCATCCCAGGCCTGATCCAGACCGACGGCTACATGCGCACCCTCGCCCAGATGACACCGCGAACGGAAGAGGACCTGGAGCGGTTCACCGAACTGCGCCTGACACGGCAGCGTCTGCTCACACGCCCCACAGCGGCCCCTCGTTTGAGGATGGTGCTGGACGAGGCGGTTCTCCGCCGGATCGTGGGCGGCCGCGCGGTGATGGCCGAACAACTCGACCACATCGCCAAGCTCATGGAGTTGCCGAACGTCGACATCCGCGTCGTGCCGTTCACGGGTGGCCCTTACCTCGCCATGAACGGGGGCCGGTTCACCGTCCTGGGCTTTCCCCAACCGCCCCATGGCTCGCCGGAACCGACAACGGTGTACGTAGAGCAGCTCGCCGGTGAGCTGTACTTGGACAAGCCCCACGAGGTCGCGGCGTATCGAGCGGCCTGGGATGATCTCTGGCGCCGGGCACTCGATCCGGTCCGGTCAGAGCAAATGGCCCGGCAGATAGCGAGGGAGCTGCGCAGCAGATGAAGAACACACTCCATAATCGTCCGTCGGCGACCGCTCGGGGGTGGCGCAAGGCGACCTACAGCGAACGCTCCTCGGGGTGCGTCGAGGTCGGCGAGGTCGGTGCCGACCGCGCGGTGCGCGACACCCAGAACCGCGAACTCGGTGGTCTCGCGTTCGGTCGCACCGAGTGGGCGGCCTGGTTGGCATCGGTGACCCGATAGAGGTCTGACCGCACGCGATTGCCTGAGAAACACGAAAGGCCGCCCACCCCAGAGAAGGGGTGGGCGGCCTTTCGTGGTCTGGTGGCTACTCGGTGGCGGTGGCCACGCGCACCAGGTGCACGGTCTCGTCGCTCATCCGGGAGACGCGCCACCGGTCGGTAGGCAGGTCATCGAGTCTGCTCCCCGCGCACGCGGGGATGGACCCGCTACCGAACGAATCGGAACCCGCGATGATGCCTGCTCCCCGAACCTGCGGGGATGGCCCCACGCCCCCACCACCCACCCCGGCTACTCCTGCCGCATGCGACAACCACGGGACCAGATACCACAAGAGTCCCGATTCCGTGGCTAAACCCACGAGTAGCAATTGGCCAAAACTGGTCGGACTAATGTTCGAGAAAGCCCACGAAACTTCTCGCCGGTTCGGTTGAATACCGGCATGACCCTTCCCGGACAGCCCTTGACCTGGGCTGCCACGTTGTCCCCTGCCGCTCGCGCAGTGTGGGCCAAACACGACTTCGAGTCCGACGGCTGGCTTCCGCTGTACCGCCACATGGCCGACAGCGCCGCCGTCGCGGACAAGCTCTGGAACGCATGGCTGCCCGCCCAGGTGCGCGACCACGTCAGCGCCGCACTCCCGCAGGGCCCCGACGACGCCCGCCTCCTGGCGGTCTGGCTCGCCGCCACCCACGACATCGGCAAGGCCACGCCCGCCTTCGCCTGCCAGGTCGAACACCTCGCGGACGACATGCGCCGTCAAGGTCTGGAGATGCCCCTCCAGAAGCAGATGCCCGACCGGAACCTCGCTCCCCACGGCCTCGCCGGTCAGCTCATCCTGCGTGACTGGCTCGTGGACCACCACGGCTGGAACCCCCGCGACACCCACCAGCTCACCATCGTCGCCGGCGGCCACCACGGCGTGCAGCCCGGCTACTCGGCCATCGACGCACTTGACCGGCACCCCCAGCTCCTGCGCACCCCCGGCCACGAGACCGCCTGGTCGACGGCCCAGACCGAACTCCTCGACACCGCCGCCCGGATCACCGGAGCGGCCGAACGCCTCTCCGACTGGAAGTCGCTCAAGCTCCCGCAGACCGTGCAGGTCCTCCTCAGCGCGCTGGTCATCGTCGCGGACTGGATCGCCAGTAACTCCGATTTCTTCCCCTACTTCCCGGGCGAGCGCAGCACCGACCCCGAGCGCACCCGCGAAGCCTGGCGCCTCCTTGCCCTCCCCCCGCAGTGGAAGGCCGAGGAGCCCGAGGGCACCGCGGCGGAACTCTTCTCGGAACGCTTCGACCTCCCCGAGGACGCGACCGTCCGCCCCGTCCAGGAACAGGCCGTCGCGGCCGTCAGGCAGATGTCCGGCCCCGGCCTGATGATCGTCGAGGCGCCCATGGGCGAGGGCAAGACCGAGGCCGCCCTCGCCGTCGCGGAGATCTTCGCGGCCCGGTCCGGCGCGGGCGGCTGCTTCGTCGCCCTGCCGACCATGGCCACCAGCAACGCCATGTTCGAGCGCTACCTCACCTGGCTCGAACGCCTTCCCGGGATGCCGGACGAAGCGGCCGCCGTGTTCCTCGCCCACTCCAAGGCGCACCTGAACGAGGAGTTCACGCAGCTCATGGGCGGCGGACGCCGCCTGGCCAGCGACACCGACCGCGACGCCGAGGACAGTGGCCCCGGCAACAAGCGCCGCACCCCGGCCGCCCTCACCGCCCACCGCTGGCTCCGGGGCCGCAAGAAGGGAATGCTCTCCTCCTTCGCCGTCGGCACCGTCGACCAGCTCCTCTTCACCGGCCTCAAGAGCAAGCACCTGGCACTTCGGCACCTCGCCATGGCGGGCAAGGTCGTCGTCATCGACGAGGCCCACGCCTACGACACCTATATGAACGCCTACCTCGACCGAGCCCTCTCCTGGCTCGGCAGGTACGGCGTCCCCGTCGTCGTCCTCTCCGCGACCCTGCCCGCCCGGCGCAGGCGCGAGCTGGCCGAGGCCTACACCGGCACGTCGGGGGAAGGCTACGACGAGATCGGGGAGGCCCGCGCCTACCCTCTGATCACTACGGCCGAGACCGGCGCCGTACCCCGCCTGCACACCCCCGCCGCTTCCGGCCGTGCCACCGACGTCGTCGTGGAGCCTCTGGCGGACGACCTGGGCGTTCTCACCACACGTCTGGAGGAGGCCCTGGCGGACGGCGGTTGCGCCCTGGTCGTACGCAACACCGTCGCGCGCGTCCACGAGGCCGCCGCGCACCTGCGCGCCCACTTCGGCGGCGACACGGTCACCGTGACCCACTCGCGGTTCCTCGCCCTGGACCGCGCCGCCAACGACGACGCCCTGGTGGCCGACTACGGGCCGCCCGCCAAGGTCGCCGACCTCGGTGGAGAGCGCCCCGCCCGCCATATCGTGGTCGCCAGCCAGGTCGTGGAGCAGTCTCTGGACGTCGACTTCGACCTCCTGGTCACCGACCTCGCCCCCGTCGACCTCATGCTTCAGCGCATGGGACGTCTGCACCGCCACCCGCGCGGACAGGACCAGTCCGACCGGCCCGAACGCGTGCGCCGGGCCCGCTGCCTGGTCACCGGCGTGGACTGGGACGAAGCGCCGCCCACGCCGGTCCGGGGCTCGCGGACGGTCTACGGCGAACACGCCCTCCTGCGCGCGCTCGCCGTGCTCCGCACTCGCCTGGAGGCGGAGTCCGCAGACGCGGATACCGCCCGCACCGTCCGCCTCCCCGACGACATCAGCCCCCTGGTCCAGGACGCCTACGGCGACGGGTCGATCGCCCCCGATACCTGGGACGAGGCGATGGCCCAGGCCCTCAGGGCCCACGAGACCGAGCAGGCGCGCAAGGGCGAGAAGGCCCAGACTTTCCTGCTCAAACCGGCCGCCCGGGACGGGCGGGCGCTCATCGGCTGGATCGAGGCCGGGGTCGGCGACGCCGAGGACACTCAGGCCGGCAAGGCCCAGGTCCGCGACACCCGCGACAGCCTGGAGGTCCTGGTCGCCCGCCGCTCAGCCGACGGCACAGTGACCACCGTTCCCTGGCTGGCCGACGAACGCGGCGGGCTCGACCTGCCCACCGACAGCGCGCCGCCGCCTGCCTCTGCGCGGGCCCTGGCGGCCTCCGCGCTCCGGCTGCCCTACCAGTTCACGTTCCCCAAGGAGCTGGACCAGGCCATCGCCGAACTCGAGACCGACCTCGTCCTCGCCTGGCAGACCAAGGACGCCCACTGGATCGCCGGAGAGCTCGTCCTCTTCCTGGACGAGGACGACCGCGCCGAACTCGCCGGATTCCGGCTGCACTACACCCCGACCGACGGACTGGAGGTCCACCGTGCCGACTGACGCCTCCGGGCCAGCGTCACCCTCGCCAGACGCGTCCCCACCGACGCCCCCGCCCTCCTTCGACCTGACCGGCCGGCCCTGGATCCCCGTCCAGCGGCTCGACGGGACCGAGGCCGAACTCTCCCTCACCGAGGTCTTCGAGCAGGCCCCGCAGGTCCGGCGCCTGGTCGGCGACGTGCCCACCCAGGACTTCTCCCTCCTGCGGCTGCTCCTGGCCGTCCTGCACGACGCGATCGACGGCCCGGAGGACATCGACGACTGGGCCGACCTGTGGAACGGAGGCGAGGGCGACCTCCCCGCGGACCGCGTCCGCGACTATCTCCACGAGCACCGCGACCGCCTCGACCTGCTGCACCCGACCACGCCCTTTCTCCAGGTCCCGGACCTGCGCACGGCCAAGGGCGAGTACTCCTCCCTCGATCCGATCGTGGCCGACGTGCCCAACAACGCGCGGTTCTTCACCATGCGCGCCCGCGGCGCCGAACGCCTGGGCTTTGCCGAGGCCGCCCGCTGGCTCCTGCACGCCCACGCCTACGACACCTCCGGGATCAAGTCCGGAGTGGTCGGCGACCCCCGGGTCAAGGGCGGCAAGGTCTACCCGCAAGGGGTGGGCTGGGCCGGGAACCTCGGCGGGGTCTACGTGGAGGGCGACGACCTGCGCGCCACCCTCCTCCTCAACCTGCTGCCCCGCGACACCGACAACCTGCGCTCGCGTCCCGACGACCTCCCGGCCTGGCGCCGGCCCCCGGCCACCGCCGAGGCACTCGGGGGAGCGGAGGCCCAGACCCGTCCCCACGGCCTGCGCGACCTCTACACCTGGCAGAGCCGAAGGGTCCGCCTGCACCACGACGGCGAAGCCGTCCACGGCGTCCTGCTCGCCTACGGCGACCCCCTGACCCCGCGCAACAAGCACGACCGCGAACCCATGACCGCCTGGCGGCGCAGCCCCGCCCAGGAGAAGAAGCTCGGTGAGGAGCAGGTCTACCTGCCCCGGGACCACGACCCGGCCCGCAGCGCCTGGCGCGGCCTCGCCGCCCTGGTCACCGGCCGTGTCCGGGGTGCGGAACAGCGCCGCGAGGCCGCCAAGGTCGTGCGCCCCCGGGTGCTCGACTGGATCGCGCGCCTGACCGTGGAGGGGTTCCTGGACAAGGGCTTCCTCCTCCGCACGCGCCTGGTCGGCGCGGTCTACGGCACCCAGCAGTCGGTCATCGACGAGATCGTGGACGACACCGTCGCCATGCCCGTGGTCCTGCTGAACGAGCAGGACAGCACGCTTGGCCAGACGGCCGTCGACGCCGTCAACGACGCAGAGGAGGCGGTCATGGTCCTCGGGGACCTGGCCACCGCCTTGGCCGAGGCGGCGGGGTCGGAGACCGAGGCGCCCCGGGCGACCGCCCGCGACCGGGGCTTCGCCGCGCTGGACGAGCCCTTCCGCAAGTGGCTGCGCGACCTGCGCCCCTCCGACAACCCGCTCTACCCGGCCGAACAGCGCCGCCAGTGGCAGCTCACGGCACGCCAGATCGTGTCCGGCATCGGTGACGACCTCCTTGTATCCGCCGGTGAGGCCGCCTGGACCGGGCGGGTCGTCGCCACCAAGAACGGTTCGGTCTGGCTCAGCGCCTCCCGCGCCGACCTGCGCTTCCGCTCGGGACTGCGCAGGGCGCTCCCCATGGCCACCCCCGACGACCCGGAGACACCGCAGTGACCACCACCAGCACAACCAGCCCCACACCCAAGGGCGCCGCCGCGAACACGGCCTACGTGCCCAAGCTCCGCGAGGTCGGCACGTTCGTGGACGAGCGCGTCCGCGCGCTCCAGGGCGGCTACCTCAAGGACCTCTCCGCAGCCGTCTCCACCCTGGCCAAGCTGCGCCGGGGCGCGGGCAAGCCCATCGAGGCGGTCCCGGAGCTGGTGGGACTGACCCTCGACCACCGCTTCTACGAGACCTTCCCGGTCGAGGACCCGCGCACCGAGGCGGCCGAGGCTGCCGCCCACGAGGCGCTCACCCTCTACGCGCTGCACCAGCAGTCCAAGAGGGAGCGGGGCATGCACAAGCGGGGCAGCGGGCTCGGCGGGGCTGTGCGTCGACTCATGCCCGGCGGCGACATCGACGAGCCCCTGCGCAAGAGGTTCGTGCAGGCCGGGAGCGCCGCCGACCACGCCACCCGCCTCGACCGGCTCCGCGGCATCGTCAGCCTCCTGCGCACCGAGGACATCCCGCTCGACTACGGGCTCCTCGCCGACCAGCTCCACGACGCCCGCACGCCGGCGGGAGCCGCCCGGGTGCGCCGGGCCTGGGGGCGCGGCTTCCAGGCCTATCGCTCCGAGCGGACTGACGACGCCGCCTCGGACCAGGCTCCGGACGGGGACAGCCCGGACGCCGCCCCGGAGAGCTGAACACCGCCGCCCCCGGCGGACCACACGGGCCGGGGGCGACCAGCAGACCCCTCGCGCTGCCCCGGCAGCGCTGTCAGCCGGCCCCTCCCACGTGCCCTGACGGGCACCGACAAGACGACGAGGACACCACCATGAGCCGCACCATTCTCGACGTGCACGTGTTGCAGACCGTGCCGCCCAGCAACCTCAACCGGGACGACACCGGCGCCCCCAAGACCGCCGTCTACGGCGGGGTCAAGCGGTCCCGCGTCTCCAGCCAGGCGTGGAAGCGCGCCACCCGGCTCGCGTTCGACGCCCTCCTCGACCCGCAGGACCTGGGCACCCGTACCAAGCGCGTCGCCGAGCTGATCGCCGCCCGCATCCGTGAACTCGACCCCTCCGTGGAGGAGGCCGAGGCGCTCGTCCTCGCCGCGGAGACCGTGCAGACGGCCACCGGATCCAAGATCGAGGTGCCCAAGCGCAAGGCCGACGCCGCCAAGAAGAAGGGCGAGAAGGAGCCCGCCCCCGAGTCCGCCTACCTGATGTTCCTCAGCGCCCAGCAGCGGGACGGCCTGGCCGCACTCGCGCTGGAGGGCCGCGAGGACATCAAGGCGTTCCTCAAGGAGAAGGAGAACAAGGCGCGCGCCAAGTCCGTCGCCGACACCCGCCACTCGGTGGACATCGCCCTGTTCGGACGCATGGTCGCGGACGGCGCCGACATCAACGTGGACGCCGCAGCGCAGGTCGCCCACGCCATCAGCGTCCACGCCGTCGAGAACGAGTCCGACTACTACACGGCCGTGGACGACCGGAACCCGGAGGAGGACACCGGGGCGGGCATGATCGGCACCGTCGAGTTCAACTCCGCCACCCTGTACCGGTACGCGGCCGTCGACGTCGACCTGCTCAAGAAGAACCTGGGGGAGGGGCTGCGCGAGGACGAGCCCGTCACCGAACCGCTGCGCCGCGCCGTCGAGGCGTTCGTGCGCGGGTTCGTGGAGTCGCTGCCCACCGGCAAGATCAACACCTTCGGCAACCACACCCTGCCCGACGCGGTTGTCGTCAAGTTGCGCGACTCCCGGCCGATCAGCTTCGTGGGCGCGTTCGAGGAGCCGGTGACGGCCGGGTCCGGCCACGTGGCCGAGGCCAGCGCGCGCCTGGCCGACCACGTCTCCCAGGTCGAACGCGCCTACGGGGCCGAGGACGGCGTGGACACCTGGGTCGTGCACGTGGGGGAGCGCACCGCCAAGCTCTCCGGCCTGGGCTCCGTCGTCTCCCTCCCCGAGCTGGTCACCCAGGTCGGCGCGGCCGTCGCGCAGCGTCAGGCGCCGACGGCATGAGTGCCCTGCCCCTCGTCCTGGCCGGCCCCCTCCAGGCGTGGGGGTCGGCGTCCCGGTTCGCGCGCCGGGGCACCGAGAACGCCCCCACCAAGAGCGGGGTCGTCGGCCTGCTCGCCGCGGCCCTCGGACGCGACCGGACCGCCGACCTGTCCGATTTGGCCGCGCTGCGGTTCGGTGTGCGCGTGGACCAGCCGGGCGTGCGCGTGCGCGACTACCAGACCGCGAAGCACCTGGTCACCGGGGTCTCCATGCCGGTGTCGGAGCGCTTCTACCTGTCCGACGCGGTGTTCGTGGCGGCGGTCGAGGGCGACGCGGAACTGGTCGCCGACCTGTACCGGGCCGTCCGCGAACCCGTGTACCTGCCCTACCTGGGTCGGCGATCGTGCCCGCCCGCGAGGCCCGTGGACCTGGGCGCCCCCGTCGACGGCACGGTCGAGGACGTCCTGGAGCGGACGCCCTGGCAGGCCGCCCGCTGGTTCCAGCGTCAGCGTCGCTGGAAGGGGGAGGAGCAGGTGGAGCTCAGCACCCTCGTCGACGCCGCCCCCGGACAGACCCGGGCCGACACCCTGCGCGACCTGCCGCTCAGCTTCAACCCCCTGCACCGGCGCTACGCCCTGCGGGCGGTGACCCCGGGGGCGGTTCGCGTGCCGAACCCGCTGGTCCGCCGCGCCGCACCCCCCGACCACGACCCCGTGTCCGCACTGGGAGGCAGCTGATGTACCTCACCCGATTCCGGTTCAACACCAACAGGCCGGGGAGCAGGAAGCTGCTGTCCTCGCCGCAGGCCGTGCACGCCGCCGTGCTGGGCGGCTTCCCGGACCTGCTCCCGGGCGACCCGGGGAACCAGGGTGTCGCCGGGGCGCCGCGCGTGCTGTGGCGGGTGGACCGCAACGCCAGGGCTGAGGTGCTGCTGTACGTCGTGAGCCCGGCCGCGCCCGACCTGACCCACCTGGTGGAGCAGGCGGGGTGGCCCAAGGCGGAGGGCGACGGATGGCAGACCCACGACTACGCCGGTTTCCTGGGCAGGCTGGAGGCGGGGCAGACGTGGGCATTCCGGCTCACCGCCAACCCCGTGCACAGCATCCGGCGCAAGGACGGGGAGCCGACCAAGGTCACCGCGCACGTCACCCCCCGGCACCAGGCGGGGTGGCTGCTGCAGCGGCAGGAGGCGAACGGGTTCGAGATCGTGCGCAGGCCGGTCGACCAGCAGTTGATTCCCGGTGAGGACGAACACGAGCTGGTCGTCCACGGTCGCGACGCAACAGGGTTCGACAAGGCCGATCCCCGGCCCGAGAAGAAGGGGAGGTCCCGAATGCGCGTCCCCCTGGTGACCGCGACCTTCGACGGCAGGCTGACCGTCACCGACCCGGACGCCCTGCGCCGCGTGCTGTGCGCCGGCCTGGGGCGGGCCAAGGCGTACGGCTGCGGCCTGATGACCCTGGCGCAGGTGGGCCGATGACCACGGTGAGCAAGCGGCGCGCGTCCACGCCGCGCGAACTGACCAGGGTCGGCGAACGGCTCTCCTTCGTCTACCTGGAGCGGTGCGTCGTCCACCGCGACGACAACGCGATCACCGCCGAGGACGGCGAGGGCGTGCGGCACATCCCGGGCGCCACCATCGGCACCCTTCTCCTCGGGCCCGGCACGCGGGTCACCCACCAGGCGATGAGCGTCCTGGGGGAGTGCGGGGCCAGCGTCGTGTGGGTGGGCGAGCAGGGGGTGCGCTTCTACGCGGCCGGCCGGGGGCTGACGCGCTCATCGCACCTGGTGGAGGCCCAGGCGAAGGCCTGGGCCAACCGGCAGAGCCGCCTCGACGTCGCGCGGGCGATGTACCGGATGCGGTTCCCCGACCTGGACGTGGAGCGGTTCGGCCGCCAGGAACTCCTCGGCAAGGAGGGTAAGAGGGTCCAGGCGTGTTACCGGGCCGAGGCGGAGCGGACGGGTGTGCCCTGGCACGGGCGGCGCTATACGCCGGGACACCACGACAACTCCGACGCGCCGAACAAGGCGATCACGTCGGCCGCCCAGTGCTTCTACGGGGTGGCGCACGCGGTGGCGACGGCGCTCGGGTGCAGCCCGGGACTGGGCTTCGTCCACTCGGGGCATGAACGGGGGTTCGTGATGGACGTCGCGGACCTGTACAAGGTGGAGATCGGCATCCCGGTGGCCTTCGACGCGGCGGCGCAGGGCGAGGAGGACGTGGACGGGGTGACGCGTCGGCTGCTGCGCGACCGGATCAACCAGGAGAAGCTGCTGGACCGGTGCGTCGACGACATCAAGAGGCTCCTGCTGGGCCAGGGGCACGACGTGGACGACGGCCGGGAGGATGAGGCGGACGCGGTCGGGCTGGTGGGCGACCGGGGCGAGCTGCTCGAGGCCGGGCGCGACTACTCCCACGAGGTGGTCTGGTGACCGTCGTCGTCCTCACCAAGTGCCCGCCGGGGCTGCGAGGGTTCCTCACCCGGTGGCTGCTGGAGATCTCGGCCGGGGTGTTCATCGGCAACCCGTCGAGGAGGGTCAGGGAGGCGCTGTGGGCGGAGGTGAAGGAGTACGCGGGGAACGGCAGGGCGCTGCTGGCGTACAGCAACGACTCCGAGCAGGGGTTCACCTTCGAGACCTTCGAGCACCACTGGCAGCCGGTGGACCACGAGGGTCTGACCCTCATACACCGCCCGCGGAAGGCTGCGGTCGAGGCCGCTCAGGTGCCGAAGACCGGGTGGAGCAAGGCGTCGAAGCGGCGGCGTTTCGGGGGAAGGTGAGCTTCGTGTCCGGTATGGGTGTTGTGGGTTTGGTGTCTGTTTCTCGAGAAGTTGGAAAAACGGTCGCTTGTCACTGGTAAGTTCCCAGTTCATCGACTCGGTGGATTCAATCGGTTGTCGCAACACCTCGATTCTGGAGGTGTCGATGAGCGAACCACAAGGCTGGACCCGGGAGCCGCCGGGCCCGTCGCCCCTGCGGTCGCTGGGGGTGTTTTCTCAGCGCCGCGAGGTGCAACGCCGGTTCTGGCACCACATCGCCCATGGCATGACCAGCGAGAACGCCGCTGTCGCGGCCGGTGCGTCGCGCGCGGCCGGCAGCCGGTGGTTCCGCGAACGTGGCGGCATGGCCACTTTCCTGCGCACCCCGCTCCAGGGCCGCTACCTGTCCTTCACCGAGCGCGAGGAGATCGCGGTGCTCAACGCCCAAGGCGTCGGGGTCAGGCGGATCGCCCGCCGGATCGGCCGCGACCCGGCCACCGTCTCCCGGGAGTTGCGCCGTAACGGCGCCGTCCACCGCGACCTGATCTACTACCGGGCGTTCATCGCCCAGAAGAAAGCCGAGCGCAGGGCCCGGCGGCCCAAACCGGCCAAGCTCCTGGGCAGCGAGCCGTTGCGCCGGTACGTGCAGGAACGGTTGTGCGGGCAGGTCCGGCGGATCGACGGGACACCGGTGCCCGGCCCCCGGCGGCCCCGTGGAAGGGACGCAGCCGGCCCCGGCGCCAGGACCGCCGGTGGGCCACGTCCTGGAGCCCGGAGCAGATCTCCCGGCGGCTGCGCAGGGATTTCCCCGATGATGAGTCCATGCGTATCTCCCACGAGGCGATCTACCAGGCGCTCTATGTGCAGGGTCGGGGCGCGCTCAAACGCGAGCTGGTCGCGTGCCTGCGCACCGGTCGTGCGCTGCGGGTGCCGCGGGCGCGGGCCCGTGGCCGCGCGGGCGGCCATGTGTCCGCGGAGGTGATGATCAGCGAGCGGCCCGCCGAGGCCGCCGACCGGGCGGTGCCCGGCCACTGGGAGGGGGACCTGATCATAGGGACGGGCCGGTCGGCGATCGGCACCCTGGTGGAGCGCACCACCCGGTTCACCATGCTGGTCCATCTGCCCGGGTGGGGTCCTCCGGGCGGATCGGGCGCGGGGGTTATGCGTCGGGCGCTGGCCGCGCAGATGGTGGTGCTGCCCGAGCAGTTGCGGCGTTCGTTGACGTGGGACCAGGGTGTGGAGCTGGCTCAGCATGTGCGGTTCAGGGTCCAGACCGGGATCGTGGTGTATTTCGCTGATCCGCACAGTCCGTGGCAGCGGGGCACGAACGAGAACACCAACGGGTTGTTGCGGCAGTACTTTCCCAAGGGCACGGATCTGGCGCGGTGGAGTGCGCAGGACCTTCAGGCCGTTGCCGCGGCCTTGAACGGCCGGCCGCGTAAGACGTTGGGGTGGAAGACCCCGGCTGAGGCTCTGGATGAGCAGCTAGCCTTACTGGAACAGGCCGGTGTTGCAACCACCGATTGAATCCGGTCTCTGCTCCCCGCGCACGCGGGGATGGACCCCACACCCACACCGGACTGCTCACGGGCAGCGCCTGCTCCCCGCGCACGCGGGGATGGACCCGGGTCCGGCCACTTCATGACCTCGCCGTCGATCTGCTCCCCGCGCACGCGGGGATGGACCCCTCATCGCTGACAACTCGGTGTACACGGTCGACTGCTCCCCGCGCACGCGGGGATGGACCCACCCCCCGCGCTGGTGCCCCTGTGAGCGCCCCCTGCTCCCCGCGCACGCGGGGATGGACCCGACGACGGCCCCACCCCTGCTTGCAGGCCGGGCTGCTCCCCGCACGCGCGGGGATGGACCCACCTCCTGGCTGCGGCGGCCGACACCGAGGCACTGCTCCCCGCACGCGCGGGGATGGACCCAGGGGGGCGTCGGCGCGGGTCTTGCCGGGCCCCTGCTCCCCGCACGCGCGGGGATGGACCCCCTCTAAAAGACTGAGACGTGTGCAACCAGGTCTGCTCCCCGCACGCGCGGGGATGGACCGTACCCGCCCATGCTCGGTCACACTTGGCAGACCTGCTCCCCGCACGCGCGGGGATGGACCTGTCCGGCCCCTGCGGGCCGGAGAAAACTGAAACTGCTCCCCGCGCACGCGGGGATGGACCCGACTCGGCCACGTCCGCGTCGGGCTTGACCCGCTGTTCCCCGCACGCGCGGGGATGGATCTGACTACGACGCCAGGACCACGGAGGCGCGCTTCTGCTCCCCGCACGCGCGGGGATGGACCCGCCCACCCGCCGGTGGTGACGAGCAGGTGCGCCTGCTCCCCGCACTTTGCGGGGACGGCGATCGCCTCGGCCGAACTCAGGAGCGTTCGGCCACAGGCGCGGGCTCCTCGGCGGGCTCGGCAACCCCGTCCCCGGCTCCCGCCACACCTTCCGACCCCGGAACAGGTTCCGCGATGGCGGAGGACGGCAGCCCGAAGATCTTGTCGAAGGCCCAGTTGTAGCCGAACGTGTAGAACGGGATGTAGACGATGAACACCAGGTCCAGCAGGAACGCCTGGACCAGGCTGATGTCCAGCCACCACGCGATGAGCGGGATCAGGTAGCACACCAGCGTCAGCTGGAACGCGACCGCGTGCAGGATTCTGCGCCCCACCGTGCGCTCGCGGCTGACCTGCCGGCGCTCCCACGCCTCGAACAGGTAGTTGAAGGCCATGTTCCACAGCGCCGCCACGGTGGCGATCATGATCGCGAGCGGGGCCGTGGTCCCGGGGCCGCTTCCTGTCAGGGCCGTCATCACGGCGGTGCCGACGGCGAAGCCGATGACCTCGTAGCCGCCCACGTACACCAGCTTGCGCTTCAGACCTTGCACTTCGCACTCTTTTCGGGATCTTCCGGATGCAACAGGGTCCGACGCTAACGTCAGCTACGGTGATGGAAAAAGTCAGCTTCTTTCAGATCGGTTGACAGAACGTGGGCCTCTCCAGCGACAACATCGACCTCTTCCTCGCCGTGGTCGACCACGGCTCCTTCTCGGCCGCCGCACGCGCGCTGAACCGGGTTCCCTCGGCGGTGAGCATGGGCATCGCTAACATCGAGGCCGAACTCGGCTATCCGCTGTTCGACCGCTCCAGGCGCGAGCCCGTCCCCACGGCGCGGGCGCAGGCCCTCATGCCGCACGCCCGGCTGGTCGCGAGCAGGCTGCGCCTGCTCCAGGCCCACGCGGTCGAGCTCTCCGACGACCTGGAGAGCACGCTCACGGTCGGGGTGTCGGCGGGGGTCGACCACCGGCCCCTCCTGGACGCGGTGGCGGAGATCGCGGCGCGCCACCCCCTGCTCTCCGTGGAGATCGCCGACGCCCCGCAGGACGACGTCCGGGAGCAGCTGCACTCCGGAACCGTGGACCTGGCGTTGATGTTCGCCCGCACCCGCAACGACCGGGAGGAGGTGTTCCTCAACGTGGCGGAGGAGACGTTCGTGGCGGTGGCGTCCGCCTCCGTGGAGACCTTCGGGATCCCCGCCGACCTGCGGCGCCTGGAGGACCTCGCCGGGGCCCGTCAGATCGTGGTGTCCAGCCTGGAGCGGCAGCTGACGGAGCGGCGGCTCGTCGTCTCGGACGCCTACTGGCGCGCGAACTCGGTGGAGACCGCGCTCGGCCTGGTGGAGCGCGGGGTCGGCTGGGCCAACCTGCCGCTGCCGGTGGTGCGGGGCAGGGCCGCGGCCGGGGCGGTGCGCGTGATGGAGTTCGAGAACCTCAGGAACGGCCTGGCCATGCCGGTGCAGCTGGTGTGGCTGCGCGGCAGCCCGCTCCGCAAGGCGGCGGGGGAGCTGGTCGACCGGATGGGCCGGGACTGGCGCGTCCGGGGCTGATTTCCGGCCGCGCCACCGGCCGCCGGAGCCCCGCACGCGGGGCGCCCGGCTCCGTTTCCGCGCGCTCTGCGGCCCGGCGGCACGGAGAGGTCCTGGAGTTGACTCGGGGTAGCCGTTTCGGGGGTCGGTGCCGTTTCCGCCTGCCCGGCTTGAGTGTGCCCGGCCGACCGCGCCGGGCCCGGAGTCGTGGGCCACAACTCCTACCACCCCGGATGTCCGGCTCCGGAACCCTGGTGAAGGATGAGGGGGACGGTGAGTCGACGCGGAGGATCGGGCCATGCCACGTGTATCACGCAGGGTGACGATGGCGGCCGTGCTTATGGCGGCCCTGTCCCTCGGAACGACCGGGTGCACGCTCGTCTACCGCTACTTCCCGGTGCCTCAGGTACGCGAGGTCACCCAGGAGGAGCTGGTTGGTACGTGGCTGGGCTGGGAGGGGAGCAGTGTCACCCTCCACGAGGGTGGGGAGGCCGAACTCCACAGGCTCGACGGTGGGGGCATGGACTTCGATGAGGGGTGGCGTGTCACGGGCACGGGGGAGTGGGAAGTCTACGAGACCGATCACATCGGCCCCCGGGTCATGCTCACCCTGGTGGAGACCACCGCGACCGATGAGGCTCCGGAGGACTCGCCCTACCGGGTGCCCACGAGGGAGCGCTGGCGTACAGGCCCCTCGGAATCGTACTCGTGGGGCTTCGGGCTGGACCGGGACGGCGGTGATCTGCGTATGTACCTCTTCATCAGCGACGAGGACAGGCGGATCTACAACTGGTTCCTCCGTGCCTAGGGGGTCGGTCGGAACCGCTGCCGCCGCCACGTGAGGGACCGCGCCCCGGACGGACAGCCCCGTGACACGGCCTGTCAGGGCCTGGTTCGCCCCTCGGCGGAGCACTAGGCTGACCCGGTTCGTGAGCGGAACGCGGACACCCTGAGCAGCGAAAGCGAGAAGATGAGCCCTTCGATCGCCACCAACACCAAGGTCGACCTCGACGGTCTGCTGGAGTTCGCCCGCCCCCGCCACCGGGGGCTCCTCATCACCCGCCGGGCCGACGGCGGCCCCCAGGCCTCGCCGGTCACCTGCGGGGTCGACACCGAGGGCCGCATCGTGGTCTCCACCTACCCCGAGCGCGCCAAGGCCCGCAACGCCGGCCGCGACCCGAAGGTGAGCATCGTGGTGCTCTCCGAGGACTTCGACGGCCCGTGGGTCCAGATCGACGGCGACGCCGAGGTCATCGACGGGGAGGAGGCGGTGGAGCCCCTGGTCGAGTACTTCCGGGTGATCTCCGGTGAGCACCCGGACTGGGACGAGTACCGCGAGGCGATGCGCCGACAGGGCAAGGCCCTGGTCCGGATCACCCCGAGGCGCTGGGGCCCGGTCGCCACCGGCGGGTTCCCCGCCGACCGCGTCTGACACGGCGAAGGGCCGCGCGGAACGGTGTCCGCGCGGCCCTCCGTGCCTTGACCCGGCGGCCCAGGCCCCTCGTGTCGGACCGCTACCGTTCCGGCGGTCCGCCCTCCCGACCGGGCCCCTCGGGGCCTTCCGGCCCGCCTCCGCGCCCGGAACCCTCAGGTCCTTCCGTCCCCCCGGTCCCTCCCGGCGGCTCCCCGCCCTCACCCGGGTCCCGTCCCGGCGGGCCGCTCCCAGGTGGGGTGTCGGCCCCGCCGCCCTCCTCCGGAGGACCCCCTTCCCGGGACTCGCCCCAACCGGTCGGGTAGCGCCGGCCGTCCGGCCGCTCCTTCCAGTAGTCGGGCGAGCGTACGGCCCGCTGCTTGCGGATCGTGTCCCAGCGGATGACCCACAGCACGAAGAAGAACACCACGACCGGCAGGGCCGCGACCACCGCGACCACGGCCACCCCTGTCGGCATCGGCCCGTCCATCGCCTCCCCTTCCGTCGGAGCGTCCGCGGCCTCAGAGAGCGGCCAGCAGCTCCCGGCACGCCTGCTCGCAGCGGCGGCACGCCTCCGCGCACAGGCGGCAGTGCTCGTGCTCCCCGGCGTGCCTCTCGCACTCCTCGGCGCACTTGCGGCACGCCTCCGCGCAGGCCTCCAGCAGGAGCCGCAGGACGTCGTCCTCCTCGCCGGTCCGGCGGGAGACCGCGCGGCCGGTCACGGCGCACATGTCCGCGCAGTCCAGGTCGGTGCGGACACAGGCGACCAGGTCGGCCACCGTCTCCTCGCCCAGGCAGGCGTCCGCGCACACCGTGCACACCTGCGCGCACTCCCCGCAGGCCTCGACGCACGCGGTGATCTTCACGCCGACCCCCTCGGGGTCCTCCGGGTGGGTGTACAGGATCTGTCCGACGGTGCTCATGGCCCCTCCTCGGTGGTCCGCCCGGGCTCGGCGCCCGGGCGGGTTCGGTCTCGGTCGTGCTCGGAACCGGGTGAGGAGGGGCCCGTCCGGGTGCGTCGTCAGCTCAGACGCCGCGCCCGGGCAGGGTGAAGCGCAGGGCGAAGTGGTTCAGCGAGGCGGGGAGGCCCGACGCGGGCAGCGGGCCGCGCGCGTCGACACGGGTGAGGTCGCGGTCCCGCACGAGGGAGCGCAGGAACAGCGACAGGGTCAGCGGCACCACCTCGCGCCCCGCGCACCCGGCCGGGCCGTAGCTGAAGGGCAGGATCCCCGGGTCCTCCTCGGCCCGGCCGTCGATCCACACCTCCGGCGCGAACTCGTCGGCGTACGGCAGGCGGGACGGGTCGCGGTGGAAGTAGGCGCTCATGACCACGAACGCCGTCCCGGCGGGGAACACGCGGTCCCGCCACACGGTCTCGCGGTTGCTCTCCCGCAGCACCGCCAGCGTCGTCGGCCACAGCCGTACGGACTCCAGCACCGTCGCGCGCAGCAGCGGCAGGTCCAGCCCCTCGGTCTCCCGGATCTCCTCCCGGGCCGCGTGCGCCCCCGGGCTGTACGACGTCAGGAGCGCCAGGGAGCGGAACGCGGCGATCGCCGCGGCGTCGAACGCGAACAGCCAGTGGGCCGCCTGGTCCTCCGGGTGGGACCCGGCCTCCCGGGACAGGCCCGCAGCGAGGCTGCCGGGCTCGGCCCGGTCGACGGCGCGGCCCACCCGGTCGAGGAACTCCGCCCTCACGGTCCGCTGCACCGGCGCCGCGTACGACCAGTTGCCCCGGGCCCGCAGCCGGCGCAGCAGCTCGGTGGTCCGGACGTCCCCCGCCGCGGAGGCGCCGAACACCACCCGCCGGGCCAGCGCGTCGAAGGACGCGGAGAACCGGTTCCAGTCGAGGACGCCGCCGTCCCCCAGAGCGGCCAGCAGGGCCCGCGCCTCCTCGTCGGCCTGGGCCGCGATCACGTCCCCGTCGGGGTGGAGTACGCGGCCGGTGGCCAGGGCCTGCTCGTTGGAGGTCCGCCGGTGCGGCCGCTCCTCGGGCTCGGAGACCAGGACCGCGTGCGGCTCGAAGTGCGACAGCGCGCCGCGCTTCTCGCGCCCGCCGGACGAGAACGGGTCCGGGGTGCCCTCCAGCAGCGTCCGCACGTCGTCGGCGGCCAGCACCAGGGCGGCGTCCCTGCCGGCCAGGCGCAGCGGCAGCGGCCCGTCGCCGTGCCTCTCGCGCAGGCCCCGCAGGGTGGAGACGATCCCCCGGTCCGCCTCCAGTGCGCTGACCAGGCCCTCCATCAGGGGGCGCCGTACGAGCACGCCCCGCGCCAGGGTGGGGAGCAGCACCGTCGACAGGACGCGCGCGGTCTCGGCGGCGTCGGGGCCGCCCAACTCCGCTTCGACGGCGCCCTTCGCCGTCCCCGCCTCTGCCGCGAGTGCCTGCGCCGTTCCGGCGCCGCCCTGCGCGTCCTCCCCGGTGCCGCGGTCCCGCGAGCCCCCTGACCCTGTCACTTCGCCCCCTGCGGTGTGCGTTTCCGCGCGGTCGCTCCCCGGCGTCATGGCCCTCCCCTCGTTCCGGACCCGGATCCCCGTCAGATGTGGTCCCTGGGCACGCTCTCGCTCCACTCCCTGGAGAAGATCCGCTCGTCCCCCTCGAACGCGTCCAGGGTCGCGTATACCCGGAACTCCGTCTCGGTGCACTCAAGGGAGGTATGGGTCTCGGTACGGGTGCTCCAGTCCCCGCGGGCGAACCGCATCGTCCACGTGGACCGGCCCCGGGTGGACGTGAAGTCGTCCGCCACCGACTCGTACAGCTCGTAGGCGCGCCGTCCGACGTCCAGGTCGATGTCCTCGAAGTGGAGGATCCCGCCGTCCTTGACGATCTCCAGGGACGAGCGGGTGTCGACCATGTCCCGCTGGACGGTCCAGCGGTGGTCCGGGGTCTCCCGCCGCGTGGTCTCGATCTGCGGTGTCCCCTCGGGCTCGCCGAAGGGCTGCGGGTGCAGTTCCTCGTCCTCGGGCACGGGCCGCACCGGCAGGTGCAGCGTGCTCCCCTCGGGGTGGACGGTCATCAGCACCGGGCGCGGCGGGGGCCAGGCCAGGGGCCAGTACGACGTGGACAGCGACAGCCGTATGCGGTGGCCCGCCGGGAAGACCTGGGCGACACCGTTGAGGGTGACCTTCACCCGGCAGCGCTCGCCCGGCTCCATCGCCCGCGGCGTCTCGTGCCCGTCCCGGTGGGTGAGGTTGAGCAGGCCGAAGGTCACCCGGGTGGCGCTGCCGTCGGGCGCCACGTCGCACAGGCGGGCGGCGACCATGGCCACCGGCTCGGTGACGGAGAGCTCGAGTTCGACCTCTGCCTCACCGAGGATCTCGACGTCCTCGGTGAGGACGTCGCTGTCGAAGACCAGGGAGCCGCCGTCCTCCTCGCGCTGGTCGTAGGGCAGGTCCGGCGGGGCGTTGTACGAGGCCCACTTGCCGGCGAACTGCCCGGTGGTCAGCGGTGACCGCAGGGTCAGCGACTCGGCGCTGACCTTCTCCCCGGGGGCGCCGATGCGGTACCTGGCCAGCGGCAGCCCGGTCCGCTCGACGCCGGGGGAGGGCCACGCTTCCTCGCGCACCCACCGGCCGGGGCGCTCCTGGTAGGAGGTGGAGGGCGGGACGCTGTCCTGCATCCACGCCCACAGGGAGGGGCCCTCGTCGATGCCGTTCTCCTCGCCCTTGAGCCAGTGGTCCAGCCAGCGCACGACCTCCTGGAGGTAGCCGATGGCGGGGCCGGGCACGCCCATGTGCGGGTAGCGGTGCGACCAGGGGCCGATCAGGCCGCGGCTGGGCACGTCGAGGTTCTCCAGGACGCGCAGGACGGCGTTGGAGTAGCCGTCGGCCCACCCGCTGGAGGCGAGGACCGGGCAGCGCACGTCCGTGTAGTCGTCGCACACCGAGGCGTGCCGCCAGTAGTCGTCGCGGCGCTGGTGCCGCAGCCACTCCAGGACCCACGGCTCGGTGGCCTCCAGGCGCTCGCGCCACATGTCGCGCCAGCTCTCCCCCACGACGGCGGGGTCGGGCGGGCAGGTGCCGAACGCGAACATGGTCCCGGCCTCCGCCAGGTTGTCCGAGAGCAGGCACCCGCCCATGTAGTGGAAGTCGTCGCCGTACCGGTCGTCGGTGAAGGAGCTGATCACGATCGTGCCCAGGCTCGGCGGCTGCCGGGCCGCGACCTGGAGGGCGGCGAACCCGCCCCAGGACAGCCCCAGCATGCTCGTGCTGCCGTCGCACCAGGGCTGTTCGGCCAGCCAGGCCAGGACCTCCTCCGCGTCCTGCTGCTCGCGTTCGAGGTACTCGTCGACGAGCACCCCCTCGGAGTCGCCCGTGCCCCTCAGGTCGACGCGGACGCAGGCGTAGCCGTGCCCCGCGATGTAGGGGTGGTGCTGGGAGTCGCGCACGGCCGTCAGGTCGCGCCTGCGGTAGGGGATGTACTCCAGGACCGCCGGTACCGGGGTCGCGTCGGAGGAGGTGGGGCGCCACATCCTCGCGGCCAGCCGGACCCCGTCCGACATGGGGATCCAGAAGTGCTCGTCGGAGCGGACCGCGTGCGGCAGGGAACTCACCACGTGCATGTACGGTCCTCCTCAGCGATCGGTGCCCTGGTCGGTGCCCCGCCCGGGCGTCATGTCCTCTTCCGCGAACTCGAACCTCAGCGCCTCGACGCAGCGCTCGTACTTGGCGCGCATCGCGGTCTCGTCCTCGGCGCCGATGGCGATCTTGGCGAGTTCGTAGGTGTAGCTGTCCTGGGCGCCCATGTCGGAGAGCCGCCGGCCCTCCTCCGGAACGATCTCGATGCTCACACCCGGCAGGGAGCGCTCCAGCTCCGCCACCTCCTCCTCGGTGGGCACGCGCACGGGGACGCCGTCGTCGCCGAAGCGCCGGTGGTACCACTCCGCCGCCACGGCGAACTCGCCCCCGGCCTCGGCGGTCATCCGGGGGTCCCTGCCCAGGCTCAGCAGCAGCATGCGCTCGTGGTTGGAGACCCCGTCCACCAGCTCGAACAGCTCGGCGTGGGACTGGGAGTGCCGGGGGTTGACCTCCAGGAGGTTGAGGCCGTCCTCGACGGGGTCGTAGAAGAACTCGACGCTGAACGTGGAGTTGTCCAGCCCGACCTGGCGGATGACCCGCTCGGAGACGTCGGCCATGCGCCCGCGGACCTCCTCGGAGAGCCCCGAGGGGTACTGGTGGCGCAGGAAGGCGGGGCTGCCGGGGTAGTCGACCGAGTCGAGGGACGCGTAGACGACGACGTCGCCCCGGTACACGAAGCCCTCGACGGCGGCCTGCACGCCGTGCAGGGCCCCCTCGGCCAGACAGGTGCGTCCGCCCACCTCCGAGATCTCCGGGGGCAGGTCCACCCGGGAGAGGATCTGCTCGAAGGGGCGGCCGATGCGGTCGATGCCCTCGCGCAGTTCGGAGACCGCCTCGCCGAAGTCCTTCTCGTCGAGCACGTGGAAGGCGAGCTCGGAGGAGGCCGACTTCACGGGCTTGAGCCACATGGGGTAGCCGGGAGGGTCCGGCACCGTGGGGTCGCCGTTCAGCTCGACGAGGGCGAAGGGCGGGTACTCGTCGATGACCTTGCGCTGCTCCAGGCGGCTCCAGTACTTGTGCTCGCACTTGACCACCGACTCCAGGCTCGCGGAGGGGAGGCCGCGGCGCTCGCACAGGATCGGCACGAGCAGTGTCACGGGGAAGTCCCAGTAGCCGCAGATGGCGTCGACGGTGTCGGGGAAGTCGTCGAGGACCTTCTCGGCCTTGTCGATCAGCTGGTCGATGTCGACCTGTCCGGACTGGAGCTCGTCCAGGCTCAGCAGCTGGTGGAAACGGCAGTCGCGTCCGGTGGGGGTCCGGCGCAGGATCTCGTGGTTCCGCTCGTCCAGTCCGACGACGAAGACGTTCTTCACGGGGCGCACCACCTTTTCTCATCAGGGAAATGATGCTGGTGGTGCGCCTACCCGTGTGAACCGTTACAAACCCGAAATGTGACGAGGCGCTCTTCAGACGGCGGTTGCGTACCGGTCGATCTCGGCCAGTTCGGAGGCGTCGAAGTCCAGGTTCCCGACCGCGGCCACGTTGTCCTCCAGCTGCCCGATGCTGCTCGCGCCGATCACCGCCGACGTCACCCGCCCGCCGCGCAGCACCCACGCCAGCGCCGTCTGCGCCAGCGTCTGGCCCCGCCGCCCGGCGATCGCGTCGAGGGCGCGCACCCGCTCCAGGACGTCCCCGGTGACCCCCTCGGCGTTGAGGAACGGACTGCTCCCGGCGGCGCGCGAGCCCTCCGGGACGCCGTTCAGGTACCGGTCGGTCAGCAGGCCCTGGGCGAGCGGGGAGTAGGCGATCGAACCGGCGCCCACCTCGTCCAGCACGTCGAGCAGGCCGTCCTCCACCCAGCGGTTGAACATCGAGTACGACGGCTGGTGGATCAGCATCGGCGTGCCCAGGTCCCGCAGGATCGCGGCGGCCTCGCGGGTCTGCTCGGGGGAGTAGTTGGACACCCCCGCGTACAGGGCCTTGCCCTGGCGTACCGCCGTGTCGAGCGCGCCCATGGTCTCCTCCAGGGGCGTGTCCGGGTCGGGGCGGTGGGAGTAGAACACGTCCACGTGGTCCAGGCCCATGCGTCCCAGGCTCTGGTCCAGGCTGGCCAGCACGGACTTGCGCGAGCCCCACTCGCCGTACGGGCCGGGCCACATCAGATACCCGGCCTTGGTGGAGACGACGATCTCGTCCCGGTACCGGCCCAGGTCCCCGGCGAGGATCCGTCCGAAGTTCTCCTCGGCTGCCCCCGGCGGCGGTCCGTAGTTGTTGGCGAGGTCGAAGTGGGTCACGCCCAGGTCGAACGCCCGCAGCACGATCTCCTTCTGCCGAGCGAGGTCGCGGTCGTGTCCGAAGTTGTGCCACAGGCCCAGGGAGAGGGCGGGCAGGCGCAGACCGCTGCGCCCCACCCGCCGGTAGGGCATGGAGTCGTACCGCGTGGGGGCGGCGACGTAGGTCATGGGTCATTCCCCGTTCTCGTGGCCGGACGCCGCTCGTCCGGCGTGCGGAGGCTACAGCGCGGACGCGGGTCCGGGCGCGAGCGCCCCCCCGCGTGGCGGGTCCGGCGCCGTCCGGGAGGGCCGGCCCGGGGCCGTGGTGGCGCCGGTGCGGCTCGAACGCCGGCGGACGGGTGTCCGCGAGCGGGTCCGAGGCAAGCGCGCAGCGCGTCCGCGCGGGCCAAGAGACGCCAAAACACCCCCAAGACTACTTTGAGTGATTTTGTGAGTGCATACGGTTACCAGTCGGGCGTCGTGGACATCTATTCCGCGGGGGCCGTTCACCGAATCCGGCCCTCGCATCCGGCTCCTGCGACGCTCCGCCGACATGTCGGAGCGCCAGGCCACAACGAGAGGGAACTCGTATGAACCGCAAGACCGTGACCCGCCTCGCCTTCGCCGCCATCGTGGCCCCCGCCCTCGCCTTCGGCGCCCCGGCGGCGGCCATGGCGGACAGCTTCTTCGCTGCCGGCATGAGCGAGGCCGGCCCCCACGGGGCCTCCCAGGCGGGCGTCATCGCCGGGGCCACGAGCGGCCACGGGGGCGACCACGAGGACGGCAAGGGCGGCAAGGGCGGCAGCTTCTACATCAAGAAGTGGAATGAGGCCGGCCCCCACGGAGCCTCCGAGGGCGGCGTGGTCAGCGCTGCCGGTTAGGGCGCCCCGGCCGCGGGCCCTCGGGCCCGCGGCCGGACCCGGGTGAACTCCGGCGCGGCGACGAGAGAGCGCCGCGCCGGAGCCTTTTTCCGTCTCAGAACATGATTGGCAGGAACGATGCTTCGTTCGTCCCGCGCCCTGGTCACGACCGCCCTCGCCCTGGGCATCGCCCTGGGCGCGCCCGCGGTGGCCTCGGCCGACGCCCGATTCCACAGCCAGGACGCCTTCGCCGGGCCGAAGGGGGCCAGTATCACCGTGGTCCGCAGTGTGGTCACCGACGACGGCAGGGTCTCCTACGAGAAGGTGACCTACACCGCCGGTCCCAAGGGCGCCGGGGTCTCCGGCGTCCGCAGCGGCGCCAGGTGACACCGGGGGCGCGCCCGTGCCGGAGCGGAGGCTTCCCGGCCGGGCCGTCCCGATGACGGCCGGCCCCGCCTCCCCGGAGGCGGGGCCGGTCTTCGGTGTGCGGGGAGCGCGGTCGGCCCGGGACCGCGCGGGCGGCCCCGGCGGGCACGGGACCGTGTCGACCGCGCACATCCCGGTGCCGCCCGCACCCCGTTCCCGCGGGCCGTGGTGTCCTTGGGGGCCGGAACACCCGGCCGACGACGACGAAGGACCAGCGGATGAGCTTTCCACCCACGCTCGACCACCTCGTGTACACCGTGCCCGACCTGGCCGGGGGAGCGGCCGCGTTCGAGGCGCGCACCGGCGTGGCCCCCGCGCGCGGCGGCTCCCACCCGGTCGGGACGGCGAACGCGCTCGTCGCGCTGACCGTGGACGGGGCCCGCGCGCCGTACTACCTGGAGATCATCGGACCCGACCCCGAGCGCGACGACCCCGGCCCGGTCCGCGTGTTCGGCATCGCCGGCCTGGAGGGGCCCCGCCTCGCCGCCTTCGCGGTCCGCGTGGACGCCGGCCTGGAGGCGGCGGTGGAGCGGGCCCGCGCGGTCGGGCACGACCCCGGAGGGATCGAGCCGTGGTCGCGCGCCACTCCCGGGGGAACGGTCCTGCGCTGGCTGCTCGCCAGACGCGAACTGCCGGCCTATCCCGCACCGGTGCCGTTCCTCATCGACTGGGGGCGGACCCCGCAGCCCGGTCTGGGCGACCTTCCCGCCCTCGAACTGGTCTCCCTGCGCGCGGAGCACCCCGACCCCGGCTCGCTGGAGCCGGCACTGCGGGCCCTGGGCGCGGACCTGGAGGTCGCGACCGGTCCCGCGCCGCTCTTGGAGGCGGTCCTGCGCGGTCCGCGGGGGGAGTTCGTGCTGCGCTGACCGGCCGGGCCGCGGCGTGCGCCGCGGCCCGTAAGGGCCCCTCCGCGAGGGGGCGCCCCGTCCCGCCCCGGGCGCCGCTTCCCCAGGTCGGGGGCCCGCCCGTCCCCGTCCTCCGGCGCCTTTCCGCGGCCCTCCCACCGGTTTCACGCGCCCCGACCCGGGTAGCCGAACCCCTACACCCCATCGTCGAGCAGAAGGGGAGTGAACGCGGTGAACGAGGACACACCCCCGATCGAGGGCTACGAGGGACTGCCGATCGCCACGCTCCAGCACAGGGTCCGATCGCTGGACGCGGAGCAGATGCGACGGCTCATCGCCTACGAGGAGGCCCACGCCGACCGGACCGGCGTACTGGAGATCCTCAAGAACCGGCTCCACGGCCTGGAGGAGGGCGCCGAGCCGTCCGGGGGGTCGCAGCAGTTCCAGCCGGAGCGGCCGGGGCCGGCCGCCGGGGGGTCTCCCGTGAACACGGACACGGTCGCGCCCCAGGCGAGCCCGCCGCCGCACGGCGTGCCCGCCCAGCCCGCCAAGCCCAAGGGCGACTACCAGCCCGGCAACCAGTAGGCGGTCGCGAGAGGCCCGGGTCCGGGGGACGCGGGGGCGCCCCCGGGCCCGCACCCGCGCCCGCAAGGCGAGAGCCCGGTTTTTCCCATGGGTTCCCACCTGCGGTTTTCGTCCGAGGGGCGGCGGGTAGCCGTATACCCACATCCCCCGACCGGCGTACAGCGAACACGGGGAGTGACATGACGGTGGTGCCACGTACACCCACGGAGACCGGCGACCCCGGGGGGAGGGCCCGGTGATCCGCTGGAAGCCCGTTCTGGCCCTGGCCGGAACCCGGTGGGCGGTGTCCCGGCTCCGGAGCGGGCACGAGCCCCGGCCGCGCCGCCGCCGGGGGGTCGTGCCGTGGGCGGTGGCCGGGGCCGCGGTCGGCCTGACCGCCGCCGCCGTGAGCCGGAACCGCACCACGCTCCTGACCGGACGCGTCGTGCTGGTCACCGGCGGGTCCCGCGGACTCGGCCTCCAGATGGCCCGGGAGTTCGGCTCCCGCGGCGCGTCCGTCGTCGTGTGCGCGCGCGACCGCGACGAGCTCGACCGCGCCGTCGCCGACCTGGTGCGCAGGGGGGTCACGGCGCACGGCGTCCGGTGCGACGTCCGCGACGCCGGGCAGGCCGAGAGGATGGTCGAGGAGGCGGCGGCGCGCTTCGGCCGCCTCGACATCGTCGTCAACAACGCGGGCATCATCCAGGTCGGGCCGCAGTCGGTGCTGACCGAGGACCACTTCCGCGACGCCATGGAGACGATGTTCTGGGCGCCCCTGCACATCTCCCGTGCCGCGCTCGGCCCGCTGGAGAGGACCGGGGGACGCCTCGTCACCATCACCTCGATCGGCGGCCACCTCAGCGTCCCGCACCTGCTGCCCTACTCGTGCGCCAAGTTCGCCGAGGTCGCCCTCTCCGAGGGGCTGGGCGCCGAGGTGGCGGGCCGGGGCGTGAAGGTCACCACGGTGGTGCCCGGGCTCATGCGCACCGGGTCCCACAAGGCCGCGGTGTTCACCGGCGACCCCGAGCGCGAGTACTCGTGGTTCTCCTTGGGCGCGGGCCTTCCGCTGGTCTCGGTGAGCGGCGAGCGCGCGGCCGCCCGGATCGCCGAGGCGACCGCCCGGGGCCGCAGCCACCTCGTGCTCACCCCGCTGGCCCGCGCGGTCATCGTCGCCCGCGGGCTCTCCCCGGCCCTCGTCCAGCGGGCCATGGGGATCATGGCGCGGCTCCTGCCCGCCCCGCCCGAGCATGTCGAGGAGCGGCCCGGCAGGGAGGCCGACCACGGCCTCGTCAACCAGGCGCTCAAGGCGCCCACCGCGCTCAACGAGCGCGCGACCAGGAGACTCAACCAGAAACGGGAGTAGGCGGCCGGGTGCGGGCCCGCGCCGCAGACGGCGCTCGGGCCCGGCCCGCCGCGACGGCGATCGGGGGATGGCGACGTGACGCGTTTCGGATACTTTCTCGCCAGCGAGGAACACGGTCCCGCGAGCCTGGTCCGCCAGGCGCAGGGGGCCGAGGAGGCCGGGTTCGACGCACTGTGGATCTCCGACCACTTCCACCCGTGGCTGGACTCCCAGGGGGAGAGCCCGTTCGTGTGGTCGGTCGTCGGCGCGATCGGCCAGGCCACGTCGCTGCCGGTCACCACGGCGGTGACCTGCCCGACCACGCGTATGCACCCGGCGGTGGTGGCGCACGCCGCCGCCACCTCGGCGGCCCTGGTCAGGGGCGGGTTCACGCTGGGGGTCGGCACGGGGGAGGCGCTCAACGAGCACATCCTCGGACTGCCCTGGCCGCCCGCCGCCCAGCGCATCGCCATGCTGGAGGAGGCCGTCGAGGTGATGCGCAAGCTCTGGACGGGCAAGCTCGTCACCCACCGGGGCGAGTACTACGACGTGGACACCGCGCGCCTGTACACGCTGCCCGAGGAGCCGCCGAAGGTCTACATGTCCGCGTTCGGCCCCAAGGCGACCGCGCTGGCCGCGCGGGAGGCGGACGGCCTGATCCAGGTCGCCCCCAGCCCGGAGACCGTCGAGAGGTTCCGCTCCGAGGGGGGTGCGGGCAAACCCGTCCAGGGCGGGCTCAAGGTCTGCTGGGACCGCGACGAGGCCCGGGCCCGGCGCCTGGTCCACGAGCGGTGGCCCAACGAGGCCCTCCAGGGGGAGGCGGCCCAGATCCTCCCCCTGCCCCGCCACTTCCGGCAGCTCACCGAGGGGCTGGTCACGGAGCAGATGGCGGCGGAGCAGGTGACCTGCGGGCCCGACCCCGAGGCGCACCTCGCCGCGATCAGGCCGTACCTGGAGTCCGGGGTGGACGAGGTGTATGTCTGCCAGGTCGGCGACGACCAGGAGGGCTTCTTCGAGTTCTACCGGAAGGAGGTCCTGCCCCGGCTCAGGGCCGGGGGCTGAGCCGGCCCGACGCGCGGGCGGCCCGCCCGCGCGTCGGGCCCGCAAGGACGACCAGTGAGGAGGAGACATGAACGCACGCACCCGTGACGGCACTCCGGCCCCTGCCGTGCGCTACCCGGACCCGATGCCGCCGATGCCGCCGGACCCGTTCCCCCCGACCCCGATGCCGGACCCCCCGTCCCCGCCGGATCCGCTGCCGGAGCCCCCGGGGCCCGCGCCCACACCCGAGCCGCCCGGCCCGGAACCCGAGCCCGAACCCGCCTGATGACGGGCCGGTCCCGGGAGGGGCCGGGGCCCGGTGGCCGAGCCCGCGGACGCGCCGCTCCCGGCGCGCCCGCGGGCTCCGCGCTGTCCGCGGTCCGTCGCCGCGGCCGGTCGCGGGGAGCGCGGCGGGCCCGGGCGGTGGGGCGCACGGGAAGGGTGCGTATTCGTCGCGTAAGGGGGATTGACCGCTCCGTGACCGAAGTCTAGGTTGCGAGAAAAGAAAAGACTCCTTCCGGTTCGGTGCGACGTCCTTCCCCGGACCGCGCCGGGCCGCCACCCCGCTGGAGGAAGCCCGTGGCGCACCACCCCCCGTCCCCCGCCCGCACACGCCGGACCCCCGCCGGCGCCGCACTCGTGGGAGCGCTCCTGCTCGCCGTGGCGCTCCTCGTCCTCGCGGGGGCGCACGGCCCCACGGGGGCGGCCCTGGCCTCGACCGGGCAGACCCGGGCGCCCTCCGGCCCCGAGTCCGCCGCGGGCCCCGCGGACACCCACGGGCAGCTCGCCGTCTGCGGCGTCAAGCTCTGCGACAGCAACGGCGACCCCGTCCAGCTCACCGGGATGAGCTCGCACGGCCTCCAGTGGTACAGCGACTGCCTCACCGACGGATCGCTGGACGCGCTCGCCCACGACTGGAACGCCGACGTGCTGCGCGTGTCCATGTACATCCAGGAGGGCGGCTACGAGACCGACCCGCGCGGGTTCACCGACCGGGTCCACGAGCTGATCGAGGAGGCCACCGCCCGCGGCATGTACGTCATCGTCGACTGGCACATGCTCACCCCCGGCGACCCCAACCACAACACCGAGCGCGCCCGCACCTTCTTCTCCGAGATCGCCTCGGTGCACGCCGACAAGGACAACGTCCTGTACGAGATCGCCAACGAGCCCAACGGGGTCTCCTGGGACGCGATCAAGGGCTACGCCGAGGAGATCATCCCGGTCATCCGCGCCGAGGACCCCGAGGCCGTCGTGCTCGTCGGCACCCGCGCCTGGTCCTCCCTGGGCATGTCCGAGGGCTCGGACCACACCGAGATCACCGCCGACCCGGTCGACGCCGACAACATCATGTACGTCTTCCACTTCTACGCCGCCACCCACGGCTCCTACCGGGAGGCGTTCCGGGCCGCCGCCCAGGAGCTCCCGCTGTTCGTCACCGAGTTCGGCACCCAGCAGGCCACGGGCGACGGCCCCAACGACTTCGCGTCGGCCCAGGCCTACCTCGACCTCATGGAGGAGGAGCAGATCAGCTGGGTGAACTGGAACTTCTCCGACGACTTCCGCTCCGGCGCGGTCTTCGAGACCGGCACCTGCGCCGCCGGAGGGCCCTGGACCGGCACCGACTCCCTCAAGCCCGCGGGCGAGTGGATCCGCGACCGGATCCGGGAGAGCGGCGCCGCCTGACCCCCGCCGCGCGGCGGCCCCCTGCCGGGGGGGGCGCCCCCCGCCCGGGGGGCCGCCCCCCCTTCCGCGCGGAGAGGACCCGCGGGCCACGGGGCTCCGCGCGGTGGTGACGGGTCCTGGCAGGGCCTCCCACACGGGTTCCCGCGGATGTTTCACTGCGACAGGAGGCCGGAAGTCACGGCCCCCGCCTCGCCCCGCCCGCGCACGGCGGCTCCGCCGCGCCCGGGCGTCGACGAGGCGGTTCCGAAGAACACCGCTGAGGAGAAGCATGCCCACCGTTGCCGCCTACACGGCCACCTCGCCGACCGCGCCCCTGACCCCGGGCACGGTCGAGCGCCGAGAGGTCGGCCCCAAGGACGTCCTGATCGACATCGCCTACGCCGGGATCTGCCACTCCGACATCCACACCGTCCGCGGCGACTGGGGCGAGGTCCCCTACCCGCTGACCGTCGGGCACGAGATCGCCGGCGTGGTCGCCCGGGTCGGCGAGGAGGTCACCGCCCACAAGGTCGGCGACCGGGTCGGCGTGGGGTGCATGGTGGACTCCTGCCGCGAGTGCGCCAACTGCGTGGCGGGGGCCGAGCAGTACTGCCTGCGCGGGTTCACCGACACCTACAACGGCACCGACCGGGACGGCACCACCACCCAGGGCGGCTACTCGACCGGCATCGTGGTCGACGAGCACTTCGTCCTGCGCATCCCCGACACGATCCCCTTCGAGAAGGCCGCCCCGCTGCTGTGCGCGGGGATCACCACGTACTCGCCGCTGCGCAACTGGAACGCCGGACCCGGCACGAAGGTCGCCGTGGTGGGGCTGGGCGGCCTGGGGCACATGGCCGTCAAGATCGCCCACGCCCTGGGCGCCGAGGTGACGGTGCTCTCCCAGAGCCTGAAGAAGCGCGAGGACGGGCTGCGGTTCGGCGCCGACCACTACCACGCCACCGCGGACCCGGCCACCTTCGAGCAGCTGGCCGGCGCCTTCGACCTGATCGTCAACACCGTCAGCGCGCCCATCGACCTGGACGCCTACCTGAACCTGCTGGCGCTGGACGGCACGATCGTGAGCGTGGGGGCCCCGCCCGAGCCGGTGTCGGTGACCCTGTTCACGCTGTTCGAGAACCGCCGCTCCTTCGCCGGGTCGAAGA
This sequence comes from Nocardiopsis sp. NPDC006198, assembly GCF_040613895.1. NCBI lineage: Bacteria > Bacillati > Actinomycetota > Actinomycetes > Streptosporangiales > Nocardiopsidaceae > Nocardiopsis > Nocardiopsis sp. NPDC006198. Next base: position 72,297 of record NZ_JBEXSY010000001.1, read on the forward strand.
TCGGCGGCATCGCCCAGACGCAGGAGATGCTGGACTTCTGCGCCGAGCACGGCATCGCCCCGGAGGTCGAGGTCATCGCCGCCGAGGCGGTCAACGACGCCTGGGAGCGGGTGCTGGCCTCGGACGTGCGGTACCGGTTCGTCATCGACGCCTCCACCCTGGGCGGGTCCTGACCCCGGTCCGGGGGAGCCGCCGGACGATGTGAGGAACGGCCGCGGGGGCGGGCCCTGCCGCACCCGGCGGTGAGGGGGTCCGCCAGGGCCTGCCACCCCGTGCACGCTCCGCCTAGCCTGGGGGCATGGACAAGAACACCGTCCGCGAGTTCCTGGTCAGCAGGCGCGCCCGCGTGACACCGGAACAGGCCGGGATCCCCGCCTACGGGAGCGACCGCCGGGTGCCGGGGCTGCGCCGCGAGGAGGTCGCGATGCTCGCCGACGTCAGCCTCGACTACTACACCCGCCTGGAGCGCGGCAACATCGGCGGCGCCTCCGAGGGCGTCCTGGACGCGATCGCCCGGGCGCTGATGCTGGACGAGGTCGAACGGGCCCACCTGTTCGACCTCGCCCGCGCCGCGTCCGGAAGCCGTACCCGCGCGGCCTCGCCTCCCCCCGGCGGGGTGCGGGCCTCGGTGCAGCGGATGCTGGACGCGATGGACACCCCGGCCATCGTCCACAACGCCCGCCAGGACCTGGTGGCCGCCAACCGGCTGGGCCGGGCCCTGTACGCGCCGCACTTCGACACTGACCAGCGGCCGCCCAACATGGCGCGGTTCATCTTCCTGGACCCCCGCGCCCGCGACTACTACGCCGACTGGCCCCTGGCCCGCCACACCACCGCGGCGACGATGCGCCTGGAAGCCGGCCGCAACCCCCTCGACAGGGAGCTGACCGCGCTGATCGGGGAGCTGTCGGCGCACAGCAGCCACTTCGCCGGGGACTGGGCCCGCCACAACGTCCACAGCCACCGCACCGGCACCAAGTCCTTCCGCCACCCCGACGTCGGCCCCGTCGAGGTCGACTTCGACGTGTTCGAGCCGACCGGGCAGGACAGGTTGTGGATCGTCACCTACACCGTCGAGCCGGGCACCCCCTCGGCCGACGCCCTCGCCCTGCTGGGCACCCTCGCCGCCACCGACGAGGACGACCGGGACCGCGGCGCCGCCGGCGCGGATTCCGAGAGCCGTTGCGGGCGCTGAGGGAGGGGTTCTCCGACCCCTTCCACGTCCCGGAGGCCCGGGCCTCTCCCGCGGCTCTCCCGGCGGCGACGGTTCCCCGCCCTGACACCCAGGCCATCTTGGACACCGTTCTCGCGCGAGCGGACGACGCAACCTGTCTGCGTTTCGAAGCGAACCAGTCCCAGGCTGCGCACCCGCTGGCGGAGACGGGGCGGCCCCGGCCGTCGATCGGTACACGGGGCGATCAGTACGAGTCGTGGGTGGACGACCTGGACCGCGTCGTCATGGCCCTGTCCCGGCAGGACTTCGCGTTCGCCGAGGCCCTTCTGGGACGCTGGTCCTCCCGATCCCTACCCGGGGAGTCGGACGACAGGGGCCTGTACTTGTCGGCTCGCTCCACGACTCTGCTCGGGGACATCCGGAGGGACCAGGGTGCCGTGACAGGGCCGCTCTCGGCTCGGCGTTCCTGCTCCGAAGCGCGAGCACTCTTCAACCAGCTCGGCATCCCGCGCCGTGTCGGCCGCCTCGAGCTGTCCCTCGCGGTGGTCGCGGAGATGTCCGGCGAGCTGGATGCGGCTGCCCGCCGGTACGAGACCCTGGCTGGGGACGAGAGGCTCGACCACCGTGATCGGGCCCGTGCCCGCCTGTGGGTGGGCACCGCGCTGAGCAAACTCGGCGAGTACGGCCACGCCGCGTATGTCGTCCAGTCCGCGATCCGGAAATCCGAGGACCTGGCCGAGCCGGGCGACTGGGCAGGAGCCCACCAGAAACTCGGGGTGGTTCTTCCGAACGCCCGGCAACAGGACAAGTAACCCGTGAGTAACTTCAGGGTCGGCCCAAGGCCACGGATCAGCCGAACCTGCCGGTAACCGTGCCCCGCTCCGCGATCGTGTGCGCTGTCGACCTCGACCGCCACGATCTGGGAGCGCCCCCTCACGCCAGGACCGGACCCCCGAACAGCTCGTTGACCACTGGACCCTCGAAGAGGGCGACCGTGTCCTGATCGGGGACAAGAGCGGTGCCACCCGGCTCGGATTCGCACTCAAGCTGAAGTTCTTCCAGCTCCAGGGCCGTTTCCCCTCCTAGGTCGAGGAGATCCCGTCGGCTGCGGTGGGCTTCGTCGCCCAGCAGATCGGTGTGGACCCGGCGCTGTTCGGCAAGCACCCGTGGAACACCCGGGTTCCGGGACGGCACCGGCACCAGATCCGGCAGGAGTACGGCACCCACGCCGCCACCGAGCACGAAGGGGACCAGCTCGCCCAGTGGCTGGCCGACCAGGTGTGCCCGGTGCAGGTCGACCGCACCGAACTCGCCCAGGCCGTGGTCAACCGGTGCCACACCCTCGAGATCGAACCCCCGCGCCCGGGACAGATCGAGCGGATCGTGGCCTCGGCCGGGCGCCGCTTCGAGGAAGCCTTCACCACCCAGGTCACCGCCCACCTGGGCCCGGGGGTGTGCGAACGGCTCCAGAGCCGGGTGCTGGGCACCGAGGGCGTCCTGCTGGCCGTGAAGTCCGACCCCGGCCCGCTGGGGCTGGAGACCCTGCTCACCGAGATCGACAAGCTCAGGACCGTGCAGGCCCTGGGGCTGCCGGACGAGCCCTTCGCCGGGGTCTCGGACAAGATCGTGGCCGCCCGGCGCTCACGGGCGGCCCGGATGCACCCCTCCGACTTCGCCGAGAACCGCGACGTGCACTACGCCGCCCTGAACAAGCCGGTGGAGCCGAACACCTTCGTGTACGGGGTCCGCACCCGGATGCGCCAGGCCCTGGACCGGCTCGGTGGGGCGATGGCCAAGGACACCACCGGCGGGGTGCGGGTGGTGACCCGCAAGGGCCGGCCCTGGATCGGCGTCCCGAAGCTGGAGGCGCTGCCCGATCCCCAGAACCTGCGCGCGCTCAAGGGCGAGGTGCTCAAGCGGTGGGGCACCCTGGACCTGCTCGACATCCTCAAGGACTCCGCACTGCTCACCGGGTTCTGCGAGGAGTTCGCGTCGGTGGCCACCCGCCAGGCGATCCCCAAAGCGGCGCTGCACCGGCGCCTGCTGCTGTGCCTGTGTTGCCCACGGTGTCAGTGCGGCATACTCCGACCGCCCTCCCGGCCTTCAGCGCGAGCCGCCGCTCCTCCGACCTCGTTTCCGATGAGGATCGCCTCCTCGTGCTGGTTTGGGGCAGGACATCCGTCTTGACAGGAGCATCGCCCCACTCCTTAAACTGTACTGACTCGTCAGACTAGTTTGGGGTGGGCATGGGATCCGACAAGACGGACAACGCACCGTGTTCGGTGCAGCGGCGGGCGCTCGTGGTGGGCGCCGGGATGGCCGGGTGCGCGGCGGCGTGGTGGTTGGAGCACGAAGGATGGGAGGTCGTGCTCGTCGACAAGGAGATCGAGCCCTACCCCAGCAGCTACCTGCTGCAGCTGGACGCAGAGGCGGTCAGGGTCCTGCGGCTGATGGGCGGCGAGGAGATCATCAACGAGGTGACCTTCCCGGCACCGGAGATGTCGGTGCGCTGGGGCTCCCGCGGGGTTCGCGAGTTCAAGGTCGACGGCGGGAAGGACTGGCGGATCGCTCGCCGCGCGGCGCTGCTGAAGAGGGTGTTCGCCCACGTGCCGGCCACCGTCGAGACACGCATGGGCGTCGGGGTAGAGGCCCTGGAGCACCGTGACGAGGATGTCCTGGCCCGGTTCGGCGATGGTTCTGCCGAGGCGTTCGACATGGTGGTCGGGGCGGACGGCGTGCATTCGACGGTGCGCAGGCTGACCTTGGCGTCCGAAACGGAGAGTGTGTACCTCAACGGCCGGAGCCACGTATGGATCAACGCTGACGTGCCCATGCCCGAGGGTCGCGCGGTGATCGGCTCCCGCGAGGGGATGCTGTCGATGGTCTACCCGTTCCTGGACACCGACCAGACGTCGGTTATGGCTGTCGTTCCCGTTCCGGGCTCGACCGTGCCCGACACGCGGATGCTGGTCGATCGGGTCTGTGACGTGATCGAGCGGCTGGGGCCGGACATGCGCGCGATCGCGGTGGCGGCGCGCAAGTCCGAGGACGTCAAGCTGACCAGGTTCTCGCAGGTGCGGTTGCCGCGCTGGTACACACGCCGGGTGGTGCTTCTGGGCGACTCCGCGCACTGCATCGATCCGGTGTCCGGGATGGGTGCGCACGCGTCCCTGCCGGGGGCCAAGGCGCTGGCCGAGGCCCTGCGGAGCACGGATGACCTCACGGTCGCCTTTGCCCGGTTCGAGGCGGAGATGAGGCCCTTCGCCCAGACGGCGCAGAGCATCACGGCTCGGGCGGTCGAGTACAGCACCGGGGTACCGGGAGGCGGCCGGGCGGCCACCCTGCTCGGAGGTGCCGGAGACCTTGTGGGCACCCTCGGGGCGAGGCTGGCAAGATTCAACAGCCGCAGGAGTGCCGTGCGTCGGGTTTGAGGCCCCGCCCCGGCGGACCGACGGCGGTCATGAGGTCGCCCCCCGGTCATCTGACGAGGCCGCCACCGTACGTGAGAGAGGAATCGATGGGACGCACAGCAGGACGAGAGCCCGAGGACACCAAGCGCTTGATCCTGGATGCCGCGCGAGGCGTCGTCGCCAAGCAGGGGGCCCGGGCGACCCTTGATGACGTGGGCGCCATGGCGGGGCTGAGTCGCGGGGCTGTGATCTACCACTACAGCTCGAAGAACGCCCTGTGGACGGCCCTGGCCCACGACGTGCTCACCCAGTTCCACCGCACGGTCCACGAGCAGCTGGAGGACGGCAGGGCGCCCGGGCGCCTGGCACGCGCCTTCATCCGCGCCTCGCTGGAGGGCGACAGGATCGATGCCGTCGGCGAGCGGTTGTTCCTGCTGGCCGCCCTCTCCGTCACTCCCGGGATCTCCGAGATCCTGACGGAGGACGGGGCCCGTTGGAAGGCCGAGATGGCCGAGGACGGAATCTCCCTGGGGGCCCGCGCCGTCATCCTCAGTGCCGTCGACGGGGTCGGCATGATGACCGGATGGGGGCTCAAGCCCGATCGCGCCGAGCTGGACGCCCTGCGTACCGAGCTGGAGAACCTCACCGTCTCCGGCTCCTAGCACCGCGCCGTACGCGTCGGCGGCTCCGGCTCGGTGCCGCCCGAGTGCCGGGTGAACCTGCCGTGGCTCCTCATCGGGAGGTGGTCACGCGCGGGGCGGCCCGGTGACCGCCCGGACGGTGTGGACACCGTCCGCTGGGGGACAGGAGTGTGCGGGCCGAGGAGGCGATCCCTGCCACAGTCGGTGGCGGTGTACGGACGCCGGGATGCGCTCGCGTCCCGGCGACCGGGAAGGACACGAGCGCCCCGGCAGGGACCGGGGGTGCACGTTCGCGGTCCACTGCCACCGGTGGGCCCCGGATGAGGCCCGAACCGGGTGTTCCTCCGAGGAGTGGCGGCCGTTGGAGGGATCTTCGTCACGGGTCCTCCCCATGGCACTTACCCGGGATGACCCACACCATTGGAACTGTACTGACGCGTCAGTATAGTAATTGGCATATGACAAGCCAGAACGAACACGAACGGAGCACGACCATGAACAGTGCCAGCACCCGATCAGTCGACGTCGTCGTCGTCGGTGCCGGACTCGCCGGCCTCACGGCGGCGGACCACCTCGCCCGCGAGGGGTACGACACCGTCGTCGTCGAAGGCCGGGACCGTGTCGGCGGCCGGGTCCGCGGGGCCGAGATCGCCGGCGTCCCCGTCGACGCCGGAGCGACCTGGGTGGCGCCGGGCCACACGGCGGTACGCGATCTCGCGAGCCGACTCGGCTACGAGTTCACCCCCCAGTTCCACCAGGGCAAGGGGGTCATCTCCTTCGGAGGCAGGCGCAGGGTCGAGAGCCTCACCGCACTGGCCCCCTGGTCGATGCTCGACCTCGCGCGGATCATGGGCGTGCTGCAGAAGACGGTCGACGGCCTTCCCTTCTCCTCCCCCTGGGTCCACCCCCGGGCCGACCAGCTCGACTCGATGTCCTTCGGCGAATGGCTGACCTCCAAGCACGCCCTGCAGGACACCCGCAAGTTCATGAACATGTTCAGCCTGGTGCACTGGGGAGCACCCGTCGACGACGTGTCCCTGTTCAACGTGATGCGGTACATCAAGACCCTGGGAGGCATCGAGCACATGCTCTCCGTCGAGGGCGGCGACCAGCAGGACAGGATGCTGGCATCGATGTACTCCCTGGTCAGCAGGTTCGCCGAGACCCTGGAGGCGGAGGTGATCGTCGGCTCCCCGGTGGAGCGCATCACCACGGCCGGTGAACGCGTCACTGTCGAGGCCGGCGAGCACACGATCCAGGCCCGGTACGTCGTCGTGACGGCCTCGCCGGTACACCGCTCGACCATCGAGTTCACCCCCGCGCTCCCCGAGCCCCACTCCGGCCTCTCCCGCAGTTGGCGGCTGGGATCGCTCAGCAAGGCCTTCGTCGCCTACGAGCGTCCCTTCTGGCGGGACCGGGGCCTGTCCGGGGAGGCAATGTCCGACGACGAGACCGTCTTCCTGACCTTCGACGTCAGTCCCAACGCCGATGGCCCCGGCATCCTCATGGCCTTCTGCGACGGACGCGGCTTCGACGCCTACGACGAGGGTGAGCGCCGCCGCCGCGTCATGGAGCACCTCGTCCACCTGTACGGGGAGGCGGCGCGCTACAGCACCGACTACACCGACTTCTCCTGGGCCAACGACACGTTCGCGCCCGGCGGACCGAACCCGGCGGTCGCGCCGAAGGCGTGGACGTCCTTCGGGCGGTACCTGCGTGAGCCGGTCGGGCGCGTGCACTGGGCGGGTACCGAGACCGCAGACGAGACCTCCGGCACCATGAACGGCGCGATCCTGTCGGGTCGGCGGGCGGCGACCGAAGTGGCCGAACGACTGCACGCCGACCGGTAACGGCCCCGACTCTGCCTTCGGCCCGCAACGCCCCCTGTCCGCCCCACCGCACCCGATCGGCTTCAGGGCATGGAGCCGGCGGGAGGCGGGCCCTGGACGGACAGGGGGCGGCTGCCCGAGCACCCGGGAACGGTCGGGAGCCCTCGCAGCCGTCCCTCCACGGGGGTTCGAGGACGACGATGCCACCCCTCGCCCGGTCCGACCGTGTTTCACCACCTGAGCCGTCTCGTCACATCCCGGATCACACATCCACGACTGCGATCAGCGGCTGTTGAGCACGCGCTCGCAGCGCGGACCCCCTGGCGGTGGTGCGCCCCGGGCGGATCCGGGAGCGGACGCGCGGGCGGCACCTCTTCCCTCGGGCAAGCCTTCTGCCTCCTGCGCCGTCCGGCATCCCTCATGGACGCCGCCCCTTGGTGTCCACGCCAGCAGGAGGAGTGCCCCGCCGGCCGGTGGAGCCCGGGCAGCCCCACACGACCGTCGACCGGCCGTCGGCGCCGGAACCGCCGGGGGGAGCCACCAGCCGGCGGCAGGAGGTCAGTGCCCCTTGGTCACATCCAGCGTGCGAGGAGTCAGGAAGAACACCACGGTCGCCGCGACGAGCATGGTCACCCCGCCCACACCGCTGACGAGCATCAGGCCGTGCACGAAGGCCTCCTGCGCCAGGGCCGCGGCCTGCGCCCCCTGATGTCCGAGGGCGGCGAGCACCTGCAGGGCCCCGGCCAGGGACTCCTGCGCCACGGCTACCCCCTGCGCGTCCAGCCCCGCCCCGGTGAGCACCGGCGTCGGCAGCTCGGCGCGGTAGAGGGCGGCGGCGACGCTGCCCAGGACCGCCACGCCCAGCACACTGCCCAGCTCATAAGCGGTCTCCTCGATGGCCGCCGCGCTGCCCGCGTGCTCGGCGGGGCTGCCCGACATGATGATCGCCGAGGCGATGGCCAAGGACCCCATGCCCGCGCCGAACAGCACCTGGGCGATGGCCACCGGCGTGCAGGTCAGCGGCGTGGGTGCCAGAGTCAGTACCGCGAATCCCAGGGCGAACAGCACCAGGCCGCCCACCAGCACGGTGCGGGCTCCGACCTGCTGAGCCAGGGCGGGTGCGAGTGGGGAGACCACGGTCGCTGCGACGGCCATCGGCAGCAGCCGCAGACCCGCCTGCAGCGGGGTCAGGCCCTGGACGAGCTGGAGCCACTGCGCCGCCAGCAGCAGGGTGGAGCCCAAGGCCAGCGTGGTGAACAGCGCGGCGAGCACACCGGCGGTGAAGGTGGGCGAGGCGAACGGACGCACCCGCAGCAGCGGCTCGTCACGACGCAGGCACCGCAGGACGAACCAGGTGAGGGCGCCCGCCGCCACCGCCAGCGCGGCCAGGGCGGGCACGTCGGCCAGCCCCTCCTCGGCCAGTCGTTTGACGGACCAGACCAGGGCAACCATCCCCGCGATCGACAGCACGGTGGCCAGCGCGTCCCACCGGCCGGGCCGGGGGTTGCGGGCCTCGGGCAGCAGCAGACCCGCCGCCACGGCCAGGGCCATGCAGGGCACGTTGACCAGGAACGCCGAGTGCCAGGAGAAGTACTCCAGCAGCAACCCGCCCACGCTCCCCGCACGAGTCGCTCGACACCACCACGCCGGGCGGCAGGTTGGTGTTCCACGTGTTCGCCGCGCTTGCGGAGTTCATCCGGGAGCTGATCGTGGAGGGTACCCGTGAGGGCCTGGAGGCCGCGCGCGTCGGCGGCACGCGGCTGGGGCGGCCCCCGGCGCTGCCCCCTGAGCAGGTGCGCCACGCGCGGGCCCTGCTGACGCAGCCGGACGCCACTGTGGCTTCTCGATCGCCCGCCTGCTCGGGGTGAGCCGGTCGACGCTGTACAAGCACGTGCCCGAGTTGTCGGGCGGCCGGGCCCCATCCCAACGCCGTAGCTACTCGCGGGTTACTTGTCCTGTTGGCGGGCGTTCGGGAGAACCACCCCTACATGGAGCGGCGCGCCTTCGCGACCGCCCGCAAGCTGTGGCCCGAGGTCGAGGTGGTGTGCGCCTCCGCGCCGCTGAGCCTGGGCGACTACGTCGAGGAGATCGGGGACGCCGGGCTCGTCATCGACATGATGGTCCGCGACCTCCAGCGGGTGATGGAGTATCCCAAGCTGGGCTTCGCCGTCGAACAGGACGTTCCCGGCCCAGTAGGCGAGGCCTACAAGTCCCTTGTCGCCTCAGGGTTCGACAGCCGCCTGATCCAGAGCTGACCGCGAGGACGTGGAGCAGTCGGACCGAGCCCTTCCCGGCTGACGGAGTCGGCCGGGCACGAGTGCCAGGACGTGGTCTCGATCGAGGCGGTGACGATCCCCCGGCTCGCGCGCAGGATCGTCCATGGCGCACGAGCCCGTCAGGGCGTGAGGAGCGCCTTGGTGGCGCGGCGCTCGTCCATCGCCCGGTAGCCCTCGGCGGCCTCCTCGAGCGGGAGGGCGAGGTCGAAGACCACGCCGGGGTCGATCCGGCCGCTCATGATGAGGTCGACCAGCTCCGGCAGGAACCGGCGCACGGGGGCCGGGCCGCCGAGGAGGCTCACCGTGGCGAAGAACAGCTCCAGGCCGTCCAGTTCGACCCCGTGCGAGACGCCCACGTAGCCGACGTGCCCGCCGGGGCGGGTGGCGCCGATGGCCTGCGTCATGGACTCCTGGGTGCCGACGGCCTCGACCGTGGAGTGCGCGCCGTACCCGTCGGTGAGCTCCCTGATCCTCGCGACGCCCTCGGCGCCGCGCTCCTCGACGATGTCGGTGGCGCCGAACCGCCGGGCGAGCGCCTGCCGGTCGGGGTGGCGGGACATGGCGATGATCCGCTCCGAACCGAGGCGCTCGGCGGCCATGACCGCGAGCAGCCCGACCGCGCCGTCGCCGACCACGGCGACCGACTTGCCGAGCCCGGCGTCCGCGGCGACCGCCCCGAACCAGCCGGTGCCGAGAACGTCGGAGGCGGCCAGGAGGCTTCGGGCCTGCTCGGGGGTCGGATCGCCGGGCACCTTCACAAGGGTGCCGTCGGCGAGGGGGATGCGGGCGTACTCGGCCTGCGTGCCGATCGCGCCCATCATGACCTGGTGGACGCAGCGGGACTGGAAGCCGGACCGGCAGATCTCGCAGGTGTTGTCGGAGGCCACGAAGGAGCCCACGACGAGGTCGCCCGCCCCGACGTAGCGGACACCGGCCCCCACCTGCTCGACGACGCCGATGTACTCGTGGCCCATCCGCGCGGGGCCGTCCTGCTGTTCGACGCCGCGGTAGGGCCACAGGTCGGAACCGCAGACACAGGTGGCGGTGACGCGGATGACGGCATCGGTCGGTTCGATGATCGCGGGGTTCTCGACGTCCTCGACGCGGACGTCCCCGGGACCGTGCATGACGACGGCTCGCATGGGTGCTCCTCGGTTGTCGGTTCCTCGAAACCTTCTCCACACCACCACCGTTCCCGTCCGCGTGGACTTCTACCTGGTAGAGGCGCTGACAGGGGTGTCCGTGCGCTGCCGGGCGCCCACGCCGCCCCCTGAGGAGACGAAGCGGGGCCACGGCGGCGCGGGTGCGGATTCGGGACGGGGTCCTCCGCCCGGGAGCACCCGCCCGCCCCTCCGCGCCTGCCGGGGCGGGGGACGGCAATCGTGCGGACAAGGGTGTCCGATTCGCGGACCCCGGGTAGTGGGGTCGCACGTTCCTGAGCGGAACGGTGACGAGGAGGCAGGTCAGAGCATGTTCCGACACACCAAGCACCTCCAGTGCGAAGCCAAACCCGAGGCTCCGGACGCCCTGTACGCCATGAAGCTCCAGGAGCTCATCGGTGGCGCCTACGGCGAGATGACCGTCACCATGCAGTACCTGTTCCAGGGGTGGAACTGCCGGATGGAGGGCAAGTACAAGGACCTCATCATGGACGTGGCGACCGAGGAGATCGGCCACGTGGAGATGCTGGCGACCATGGTCGGACGCCTGCTGGAGGGGGCGCCCGCGGACACCGTCGCCGAGGCCGTGAAGGATCCGGCCGTCGCCGCCGTCGTGGGCGGGATGAACCCGCAGCAGGCCATCATCGCCGGGGGCGGGGCCGTGCCCACGGACTCCGCCGGCACCCCGTGGAACGGCAAGTACATCGTCGCCAGCGGGAACCTGCTCGCGGACTTCCGCGCCAACGTGGCCGCCGAGGCGCAGGGCAGGCTGCAGACCGCTCGGCTGTACAACATGACCGACGACCCCGGGGTCAAGGAGATGCTCCAGTTCAACCTCGCCCGGGACACCGTCCACCAGAACATGTGGCTGGCCGCCATCGAGGAGCTCCAGGAGGACGGACTGGAGGGCGAGATCGCCCCCAACGCACTCATGGACGTGGAGAACCAGGAGCACGCCAACACCATCTGGGGCCTGTCGGACGGAACGGCCGCCGCCCAGGGCCGCTGGGCCTCCCGGCCCGCCCCCGACGGCGAGCACGAACTGCGCTACCTGGACCAGCCCGACCCGCTCGGCGGACCGGCCTCCGTGCCCCCGCCCGATCCCAAACTCTACGGGACCTTCGCCGGTCCCGGCGGCCAGGGCTCGGCGAAGGGGGCCTCCAAGGCCACCAAGGGCGGCAAGGGCCTGGCCGACAAGGTCAAGGACGCCCTGGAGTGAGACTTCCGAGAGGGGTGTGGACACCGCCGCGCCGTCAGCGGGACGGGTGTCCGCACCCCCCGCGCGGCCGGGCCGGCGCCCCACGGCGCGTACCCGGCCCGGCCCCGGTCGTCCCGGACGCCGACCCCGCGAAGAGCGCTCCCCAACCGTGAAAGGCCGCCCATGATCCTTCCCGAGCCCCGAGGCCCGCTGAGTGAGCGACTGCTCCTCTCCCTGACCCGTCCGCCCCTGGAGGGGGAGGCGACGCTTCCCCGAGGCGTGCCGGCGGTCGCCGACCCGCTCCAGGACGAGGACCTGCAGCTGTCCCTGTTCACCTGCTACCAGCTCCACTACTCGGATCTGGAGGGGGTGGACGGCACGTGGGAGTGGAACCCCGCACTGCTCGCCCTGCGCGCGGAGCTGGAGGGCGAGCTGGAACGCGCCCTGCGCGAGGCCACCCTGGGGCACGGGCGGCAGGGGCAGGAGGACACGCTGCCGTGCGAGGTGCCGACCAGGCTCACGGGGATGATCCGTGCCGCCGGGGGGCCGTCCCTGTCGGCCTTCATGCGGCGCCACGCCACCTTCGGCCAGTACCGCGAGTTCGTCAAGCACCGCTCCCTGTACCACCTGCGCGAGGCCGACCCCCACACCTGGGCGATCCCGCGCGTACAGGGCAGGGCCAAGGCCGCACTCATCGAGATCCAGGCCGACGAGTACGGGCAGGGGCAGGCCGCAAGGATGCACTCCGAGCTCTTCCGGAACACCATGCGCGGCCTCGGCCTGGACACCGCCTACGGCGCCTACCTGGAGTCGGTCCCCGCGGTGACGCTGGCCCTGAACAACACGATGTCGCTCCTCGGCCTCCACCGGCGCCTGCGCGGAGCGCTCCTGGGACACCTGGCGGCCTTCGAGATGACCTCGACCGGCCCCAACCGCGACCTCTCCCTGGGGCTGCGGCGGCTGGGCGTGGCGGTCCAGGTGCGCCGCTACTTCGACGAGCACGTGGAGGCCGACGCCGCGCACGAGCAGATCGCCGCCCGCGACATGTGCGGCTCCTTCGCGGCGGACCACCCCGACCTGGTGCCCGACGTGCTGTTCGGCGCCGCCGCCTGCCTGACCCTGGACCGCCTGTGGGCGGAGCACGTCCTGGGCCGCTGGCAGGAGGGGGAGTCGTCGCTGTCGTCGGCGGACGCCCGGGAGGCCGCGGCCACATGAGCGCCCCGGCCGAACTCAGCGTGGTCGTCCCGCTGAAGTGGGAGGACGACGGGGAGGCGGAGGACCTGACCGCCTACCTGCGGTTCCTCGCGGGCGTGGTCCACGAGGTGGTCGTCGTCGACGGTTCCCCGAAGGCCCTCTTCGACGGGCACGCAGAACTCTGGCGCGGAACGGGGGTACGCCACATCCCCCCGGACCGGGCCGCAGCGTGCGCGAACGGCAAGGTGGCGGGCATCCGCACCGGTGTGACGGCGGCGACCCGCGAGAAGGTCGTGATCGCGGACGACGACGTGAGGTACGACGAGCCCTCGCTGGGGCACGTCTCCCGGCTCCTGGACGGCGCCCACCTGGTCAGACCCCAGAACTACTTCGACCCGGCGCCCTGGCACGCGGTGTGGGACACCGGGCGCACCCTGCTGAACAGGTCCGTGGGCCAGGACTATCCGGGGACCTTCGGGCTGCGGCGGTCGGCGCTGCTGGGCATCGGAGGCTACGACGGGAACACGCTCTTCGAGAACCTCGAACTGGTGCGCACGGTTCGGGCTGCGGGAGGGACCGAGGTGCTGGCGACCGGCCTGTACGTCCGCCGTCTGCCGCCCCGGGCGTCCCGTTTCTGGTCGCAGAGGCCGCGCCAGGCGTACGACGACACGGCCCAGCCCGCGCGCATGGCGCTCTTCCTGTCACTGCTGCCCCTCACGGGCGTCGCCGCCCTGCGCTCTCCCGGGCTCGTGGCGGCCGGGGCCGGGGCCGTCGTCCTGCTCGCCGAAGCGGGCAGGAGGAGGGCGGGGGGACGCGACGTCTTCCCGGCGCGCGCCTCGCTGGGCGCGCCGTTCTGGGTCCTCGAACGGGCGGTGTGCGCGTGGCCCTCGTTCGCCGCCTGGCTGACGGGGAGAGGTGTTCCCTACGCGGGTTCGAGGCTCACGACCGCCGCCCACTCACCCCGTCTGCTCAGGCGGAGCCGGGCGGGGACGCTCTCCCTCCGCCCCGCCGGGGGCGGTGAACCCGATCTCCTTGTGCGTGCCGTCGCAGAAGGGGCGGATGGATGACGCGCCGCAGCGGCACAGCGCCACCGTCCGGCGGCCCTTGGGGATGGGGGCGCCCTCCGCGTCCAACAGCCGGAAGGGGCCGCGCAGCAGCAGCGGTCCGTCCGGGCAGGCGGTCACCGAGACCTCCGGGGCGGAAGGGCCTTCGTTCGGCAGGTCGTCTTCCATACGGGGCTCCTGCCCCGACGGGGGGCACGGAAAACGGCGGCCCCGGCGGGGCAGGCCCTCTCCGCGCCGCCGCGGCCGTCCCGGGCGGACCGGTGTCGCGGATACACGGGAGGACGGCGTGCGACAGGCGGGAGCGCGGTGAGGGTCACGACGCCTGAGGCGGAACCACGTCCAGGGCGCGGCCGAGAGCGGCGGTCAGTCGCGCGGAACGCCCGGGGAGGTGCTGTTCGGCCCACGCCCCGGCCGACCGCAGGAAACCGGCCAGGTCCTCCTCGGCGCCGGCCACCAGCCGGCGGAGCCCGGGGGCGGAGGTCTCGATGACCGGGCTGTCCCGCTGTTCCTGGTCGGGCGTCAGGCGCACGGTTCCTCCCGAGACCTCCACGAGCGGGAAGGGGTCGTGGCCGAGGTCGAGCCGAAGACTGCGTTCGTCGAGGTAGTCGAGCCAGTCACGCCACTCGTTGAGGTCGCTGCAGCATCCGGGCAGCAGGGCGACGCCGGTCGTGGTGTCGGTGATGCGCATCCCGCCGGCCACGAAGAGCTCGTCCGTCGTGAACAGGGGGTGGAGGAAGCCGTCGAGCGGTTCCGCGGGGCGCGGAGGACCCTCCCCGGGGAACAACCCTTCGACGTCGTTGCAGGCGACGATGAGCATCACCGCCGTACCGATGTCGACGGGGGACATCCCGCCGTGCAGCCGCAGGAAGTCGAAGGTGGCGGGTTCGCCGACGGGCCACAGCGAGAATCCGCCGCGGAAGTGGAGTTCCACCACGGGATGCACGACGATCATGCCGGGAGTCTGCCGCACGGCGGACGGCGGCGCCACAGGTTTCGGCGGCCGGAGCGGCCCCGGCGGCGCCCGGTGCCCGGTGCCGGGCGGGTGGACCGCTACGCCGCGCACGGCGCCCGCTCGTCCGCGTGGTCGCGCGGCGGGTGCCCTCGGCGGCATCGCGGAGGCCCGCCGCCGCCTCCGGGCCGGTGGGCACGAGGTGGACGGGGTCGTTGTAGCCGGTGTGGCTCCGAACGGCCGGACGGCGGCCGAGAGTGCGAGTCCCGGCCGCCATCGTCCCGCTGATGGACGCGGGTCACGCCATCACACCTGGTCGGTGGGCATGATCCACAACTCGCCGATGGAGGCGCGGCGGCGCCGGGTGACCATGTAGACGACGCCGTCGGAGATGTCCCCGGCCTCCAGCATCTCCTTGTCCGCGGGGAACGCGGCGATACCGTTCCGGATCTCCTCGGTGTTGTGCGACTGGAGTTCGGTGTCCACGGCGCCGGGCTCGATGACGCCCACGCGCACGTGGCTCTGCGTGACCTCCTGGCGCAGGGCCTCGGTGAACCCGTTCACGCCGAACTTGGTCATGTTGTAGGCGCCGAACCCCGCCCAGGAGACGCGGCCGGCGATGGAGGAGATGTTGACGATGTCGGCGACGTCGCGGGGTCCCCGTTCGGCGGCCTTGCGCAGGTGCGGGAGGGCTGCCCCGGTCATGTACAGCAGGCCCTGCTGGTTGATCGCGATCATCCGGTCGACGTCCTCGACGTCGGCGTCCTCGAACGGCCCGAGGATCATGAGTCCGGCGTTGTTGACGAGGATGTCCAGGCGCCCGAAGTGCTCGACGGTCGCGTCGACGGCGGCCTCTGCCTGGGCCCGGTCGGAGATGTCGGCCGGGACGGCCAGGGCGGTGCCGCCGGCCTTGTCGATCTCGGCCACGAGCGCGTCCAGGCGGTCCCGACGGCGGGCGAGCAGGGCCACGGACGCACCCTGTTCAGCCAGGTCCAGGGCGGTGGAGCGGCCGATGCCGCTGCTGGCGCCGGTGACGATCGCGACGGTGCCGGTGAGTTTCTCGGTCATGACGTGTTCCCGGTTCGTTCGTATGGGGGCATGAGCGTGTGAGTTACGCGGTTCTTGCGACCGCGGGGCGTGGCGGGGACCGTCAGTCGTCGTGGGCGAGGTCCCCGCCCAGCGCGCGGGAGGCCTGGGCCTGCGCCGACAGTTCCCCGGCCTTGGCCTGGGCGCCCTCGATGGCGTCCGCGCCGGCGACGAAGCGCAGCGGCGGCCGCTCCTGTCCGGCGATGGTCAACAGGGCTCGGGCGAGCTTGGCGGGATCGCCGCTCTGCCGGCCGTTCATGCCCTTCCATGTCTCGATCGTGGCGGCGGTGCGCTCGGCGTAGTCGTCGATGGACAGCTCCGGCCAGATCGTGGAGGCGCCCTCGACGAGCAGTTCGGTGCGGAAGAAGCCGGGTTCGACGATGGTCGTGTCGATCCCGAAGGGTTCGAGGTCGAACCGCAGGGACTCCATCCAGCCCTCGACCGCGAACTTCGACGCGCAGTAGGCGGTGACGAACTCCTGGCCCACCAGGCCGGCCACCGAGCTGAGGGTGATCACGTGTCCGCTGCGCTGTCGGCGCATGACGGGCAGGACCGCGCGGGTGACGTTCATCGGGCCGAAGACGTTGGTCTCGATCTGGGCGCGGAACTGCGCGGGGCTGATCTCCTCGAAGAACCCGGCGTAGAACAGGCCGGCGTTGTTGACCAGGACGTCGATGCGGCCGAAGCGGTCGACGGCGGCCTGCGCGGCTTCCTCGGCCTGCTCCAGGTCGGTGATGTCCAACCGGGTGACCAGCAGGTTCTCCTGCGGTCCGCCCAGAGTCTCCTCCACGGCCTCGGGGCGGCGGCCGGTGGCGACGACCTGGTGGCCGGCGTCCAGGGCCTGGCGGACGATGTCGGTGCCCAGACCGCGCCCGGCGCCGGTGACGAGGACGACCTTGCTCATGACGGTTTTCCCTTCCCTCTCCGGGCGCCGTATGGGCGCTCGGCGGTGTGCGGTCAGGTCGCGCGGCGTCCCCGGGGAAGCGGGCCGCCTCCTCGGCGACACCCACCCGGTGGACACCCGGACGGGACGGACGGATCCGTTCCGCAGACCCGCGGCACGGGCCCTGACCAGGGCGGTAAGCCCTGCCATTCAGACAACCACCGGCCGGCCCCGCCCGAGGGGCCCTGGAGGGCACGGTTCGTCCAGGGGTCCGCCAGTACCCCTTTACGTGCCGCACATGAGCGGGGGCGGCACATACGGTGGACGTATGGACCGCAGCGCCGAGATCCGTGAGTTCCTCCGCACCCGCCGGGCCCGGATCACACCCGATCAGGCCGGACTCGCCCCGCACACCGGCGCCCGCCGGGTGCCGGGGCTGCGCCGCGAGGAGGTCGCCCAGCTCGCCGGGGTCAGCGTCGACTACTACATCCGCCTGGAGCGGGGACAGGCCAAGGGCGTCTCCACCAGCGTTCTGGAGGCCGTGGCCCGCGCCCTGCACCTGGACGAGACCGAACGCGCCCACCTGTTCGACCTCACCCAGCCCACGACGACCCGGGCCCGCCGCAAACGCCTGCTCGCCCCGCAAAGGGTCCGTCCGGCCCTGTACCAGGCGTTGGAGGCCCTCACCGTTCCCGCGGTGGTCGAAGGGCGACGCACGGACGTGTTGGCCGCCAACCGGCTCGCCTGCGCGCTCTACACCGACTTCGAGGCCCGGCCCCGCCGCGAACGCAACTTCGCGCGCTTCGTCTTCCTGGACGAGGCCGCCCGCACCCTGTACGCGGACTGGGAGGCGATCGCCGGGAACTGCGTGGCCTCACTGCGCCTGTACGCCGGACGCCACCCCGACGACCCCCAGCTCACCGATCTGGTCGGGGAGCTGTCCGTGCACAGCGACACCTTCCGCCGCATGTGGGCCGACCACGACGTGCGGGCGCACACCAACGGCACCAAGCGTTTCCACCACCCGCTCGTGGGCGAACTCAGCCTCGACTACGTGGTCCTGGCCGTCGAGGGCGACCCCGACCAGACCCTGGTCGTCTACACCCCCGAACCGGCTTCCCCCTCCGCGGAGGCCCTCGACATCCTCGCCAGCTGGACCGGCGCCTCCACGGCCGGGGCGCCCACTCGCCGACAGGGCGCGTAGGCCCGTTCCTTGCGGGCGGAGGGACGCGGCCCCTACGCGTCGGGGACGAGCACGACCTTGCCGATGACGGTGCGGGACTCGGCGAGGGCCAGCGCCGCCGCGGCGTCCGAGAGGGGGATGCGGGCGCCGACCTGCGGCGTCAGGACGCCTTCGGTGAGCAGGCCGAGCACCTGGGTCAGGTCCTCGCGCAGCCGGGCGCGGAAGGCGTCGGCGCGGCGGCTCCCGGCCCAGAAGTTGTAGAAGCCGGCGCTGCGGCCGTTGGGCAGCGCGTTCCACACGCCGAGGCGGCCGAAGAGCTTGAGCACGGGCAGCCGGGAGCCGCCCTCGACGTCCTTGGTCGCGGCGGTCCCGTAGGAGACGAGGGTGCCGCCGCGCCGCAGCAGGCGCCAGGACCGGACGATGCCCTCGCCGCCGACGTGGTCGAACACCGCGTCCACGCCGTGGGGCGCCAGGGAACGGATCTTGTCGTACATCCCCTCGGCGCGGGAGTCGACGGGGGTGGCGCCGAGCTCGCGCACGGCCTCGTGGTGGCGCCGCGCGGCGGTGCCGATCACGGTGATCCCGGAGTGCCGGGCGAGCTGGAGCAGCGTGGTGCCGACCCCGCTGTTGGCACCGAGGACGACGACCGTGCCGCCGCGCGGCACTGCGGCCGTGCGGTGCAGCATCTGCCACGCGGTGATGCCGTTGACGAGCAGTGTCTCGACGGCCGCGGGGTCCGCGTCCTCCGGCACGGGGACGAGATCGAGGGCGTCGAGGTGCAGGTGGCTGGTCCAGGCGCCGGTCTTCGTGACGGCGGCGAACCTGCCTCCGAGGAGTGCGGGGTCCACGCCGGGCCCGACGTCGGTGACGGTGCCGACGACGTCGTAGCCGGGCACGAACGGGAACGGGGGCTGGTCGAAGTACTTGCCCCGGCGCATCTGCTGCTCGGCGAACGACACCCCGGTCGCCTCCATGCGGAGCACGACCCGGCCGGGGCCCGGAGCGGCCAGCCGCTGCGTGCGCACCTGCAGGCCGGCGGGCTCCACCTTGCCCGGCAGAAGGATCTGGGTGGCGGTGACGGTGGCGTCGCTGGCGGGGTTCATGCGGGCTCCTCCGGAACATTTGGGCTAACGGCTGTAACCTTACGCATGTAACCCTGGTGGTGCAAGGTGGCCACCGTAAAAACTCACAGCTGTAAGGTGACACCATGAAGGCCACGAAGGACACACCTGCTCCGCGCACCCGCAACCGCCGCGGCCAGGGCGGACGCCTCCGCGAGGACATCGTCGACGCGGCGGTCGCCCTGCTGGACGAGACGGGCGACGAGCGCACCATCACCCTGCGCTCCATCGCGCGCCGGGTCGGCATCGCCGCGCCCTCCATCTACCCGCACTTCTCCGACCAGCCCTCCATCATGCTGGCCGTGGTCCGGCGGGCCTTCGACGAGCTCGAAGCGGCGCTGCGCACGGCACTGGAGGGGGCGGGGGAGGACCCCCGGGCGCGCCTGTACGCCGTGTGCCACGCCTACCTGGACTTCTCCCGTGTGCACCCCGAGCGGTACCGCACCATGTTCGGCGGCCTGTGGATGCCCACGCTCGCCGACACCGCGGTCACCGAGGAGGACCTCGTGGCGCTCGGCGACTCCAACCTGCGGATCCTGTCCGGGGTCCTGGCCGCGTGCGCCGAGGCCGGACTCTCCACGAGCACTGATCCCGGCGCCGACTCCTACGCGCTGTGGCTCGGCCTGCACGGGCTCGCGCACCAGCGGTCCGTCACCCGCGTTTTCCCCGGCCCCGACGACATCGGGGAGCGGATGATCCCCGCGCTGGCCCGCCTGTGTGAGGGCTGAGCCCGGACCGGGGCCGCGGGCGGTCGCTCACGGGGACGCGCCCGGGCACGGTCGGCGGCGTCATCCCCGTTCCCGGCGGGCCGCACCGCCGGGTCGGGCGGTCGCGCCGGGCCGCGCGCGTGCCCAGGCGAGGAGGCCGGCGAGGGCGTAGGAGGCGCCGAACAGGCAGGAGGCCCCCCAGCCCCAGGTGGTGTACGCCCAGGCGGAGGTGACGGCTCCCAGGGCGGAGCCCAGGGAGTAGAAGGCCATGTAGGCGCCGATGACGCCACTGGCGCGGTCCGCGTGCGCCGAGGTCAGCAGGTGCTGGTTGCCGACGTGGACGGCCTGGACGGCGAAGTCCAGCAGGACGATCCCGGCGACGAGGGGCCACAGGGTCGGCTCCGTCCGGGCGATGAGGGCCCAGGAGGCGGCCAGCAGCACGAGGGACCACCCGCTGACCGGCTGGGCGCGGCCGCCGTCGGCCCACCTCCCCGCCCGGGAGGCCCCGAGGGCCCCGGCGAGGCCCGCCAGCCCGAAGAGACCGATCGCCGCGGTGTCGAACGACCACGGTTCGGCGCCGAGCGGGAGGGCGAGCCCGCTCCAGAGGGTGCCGAAGGACGCGAAGAGGAAGAAGGCGATGAGGCCCCGGCCGAGGAGCAGGCGGTCGGTGACGGCCAGCCGCGCCATCGCGCCGACCGCACGCGCGTACGGCTCGCGGGAGGTGCGGGGGTCCGGGTGCAGGCCCGCGCGCACGGCCGCGGCGAGCACGGCGCACAGTAGTGCGAGCACGAGGTAGACGGCGCGCCAGCCCACCGTGTCGCCCAGTGCGCCCGCCAGGACGCGGACCCCGAGGATGCCGACCACCACCCCCGACGTGACCGCGCCGATGTTGCGTCCCCGTTCGCCGGGCGCGGAGACGGAGGCGACATGGGCCACGGCGACCTGGACCACGACCGCGAAGAAGCCGGCGGTCGCCAGCCCCGCCGTCGCCACCGCGCCGTTGGGGGCGAGGGCCGTGGTTCCGGCGCCCGCGGCGACGAGCGCCAGGAGCAGGGTGAGGAGCCGCCGCCGGTCCACCACGTCGCCGAGGGGGACCAGCAGGATCAGGCCCGCGAAGTAGCCGAGCTGGCCTGCGGCGGCCAGCTGCCCGAGTGACGCGGGCGCCACCCCGAGGTCGGCGCCCGCGGCTTCCAGGACCGGTTGGATCGCGTACACGGTGGACACCGCCACGGCGCACACCACCGCTAGGACGATGCGCTGAGCGCTTGTCACCCCTGTCACCGCCCGACTCCTTTGGTTTCAAAGTGCAACCATTGGAGGCTAGGGCAT
This sequence comes from Nocardiopsis sp. NPDC006198, assembly GCF_040613895.1. Taxonomy (NCBI): domain Bacteria; kingdom Bacillati; phylum Actinomycetota; class Actinomycetes; order Streptosporangiales; family Nocardiopsidaceae; genus Nocardiopsis; species Nocardiopsis sp. NPDC006198. The sequence goes on from NZ_JBEXSY010000001.1 coordinate 93,501, forward strand.
AATGGTTTCAAAGTGCAACCAGCGAAGGAGGGCTTCCATGGCGGAGGCGGAAACCGGTCGTGGCTGGACCGATCCCACGTGCCCGGTCGCCCGAACGGTCGACCTCGTCGGTGACCGGTGGAGCCTGCTCATCGTCCGCGACGCGATGGAGGGCCCGGCGTCCTTCACCGAGTTCCGCCGGCGGCTGGGCATCGCCCGCAACATCCTCAGCGACCGGCTCCGCAAGCTCGTCGACCACGGCGTCCTGGTCATCAGTCCCAGCGGCGGACGGCACGTCTACGAGCTGACCGGGGCCGGAAGGGACCTGTTCACCGTCGTGGTGGCGCTGAGGCAGTGGGGGGAGCGCCACGCCTTCGCCGACGGCGAGCCCCGTTCTCGCCTCACCGACGCCGAGGGGCGTCCGCTCGCCGAGCTCCGCCCCCGGGGCCAGGACGGCGCTCCTCTCACCGCGGGTGCGACCCGGGTGGAGAGGGTGGGCTGAAGGGGATCGCGGGGTTCCTCCCGGACGCCGCCGGACAGGTCCGGCGGCACGGCCCGCCGCGCAGCGACGCCCCTCCGCGACGCCGTACGGCCGGGTAGGTGTACATGCTGGCCAAACCTGGCCATAGCCTGCGAAAACATCTCATCCAGGTCCTGTGGCCTGCCAGGATGACGCTTCCGACAAGCACTCACCCCTGGAGCGCCCATGCCACGACCCGCCTCGCGCGTCACCGCCATCGCCGCGGCAGCCGTCACCGCCCTGTCCCTGCTGTCGGCCCCCGCGCAGGCCGCCTCCTCGACCGGGGCGCTGACGGTGACCCACGTGCGCGCCAACGCGGCGGGCACGGACACCAAGAGCAACCTCAACGGCGAGTACTTCGTCATCAAGAACACCAGCACCAGGACGGTGAACCTGAGGGGGTACGTCCCCGACATCACCAGCAACACCTACGGCCGGGTCCTGCCCTCCTACAACCTGCCCGCGGGAGCGGTGGCCTACGTGCGCACCGGCAGCGGCACCAACCGCCGCGACGCGAGCGGCAACCACCAGGTCTACCGCGGCTACGCCCGCCACGTGCTGCCCAACGACGCCACCGGCCGCAGCCCCGACCTGCGCCTGAAGAGGCCCGGAAGCGCGGACAACAACTCCTCGAGCGGGTCCATCAGCTCCTGCAACTGGGGCAGGGCCGCCAACGGCACCACCTACCGCTGCTGACCCCAAGCCCGTCGGCGCCACCGGGCCCGTCCGGGGGCTCCCCGGGCGGGCCCGGCCGCCGGTGCGGTACCGTCCCCGGTCGACCGGGCGCCCGGAAAAACCGACACCACCGCCGGTACCGGACACCGCCCCGGCGGCGATCGGACCGTTTCGGCCACGCGGCGGCCATGCGGTGTGGTAGGTCTCGGGGGACACCCTGGGAAAGGCGGGACGTTGGTCAAGATCGCACTGGTCTGCGGAGACGGGCTCCCCGTCAGCGGCCTGCTCACCGTCTTCCGCAACGTCGTGACCCGCTTCCACGGGCGACCGGACCCGCACGAGCCCGTCCCGGCCGACCTCGGCTACTCGTGGCGCCCCGACAAGCCGGCCTTCTTCCCCGACGGCGCCGGAGCGGACTGCTATCCGCCCTGGCTCCGGGTGAGCCGGGCCCGGCCCTGCGCGGGACCGGACCTGGCGGGGGAACTCCTCGACGTGCGGCGGCAGGTAGCCCGGGCGGACGCCCTCGGCCCCGGGGAGAGGGCACGCCTGCACCGGCGCGTCGAGGCCCTGGCCGGCCCCTACCGGTCCTACTTCTCGGAGTGGCTCCACGAGCACGACGTGGACTGGGTGGTGGCGGTCAACATGACCCTCTCCGACGCGGTCCCGGTGACCCTGGCCCTCCACCGAGCCGCGGAGGAGCGCTGGGGCGGCGGACGCCCCGGCGGAGTCCTCTTCTGGGACCACGACCTGTTCGGCAGCTACGCCGTGCACGAGGGCGACGAACGGGTCTACCCCCCGGCCCCCAACGAGTTCACCCCGCTGCCGGGCGGGCACCCCGCGCACCGCTGGGCGGTGGTCTCGGAGGCACTGCGTGCCGAGGCCCGCGGATACCCCACCCCGCTGGAACCGGTCACGGTCCCCAACGTGCTCCCCGAAGCTCCTCCCGAGGGGCTGGAGGACCGGCACACGGAGTTCCTGGAGCAGATCGGGGCCGCGCCCGACCAGCCCCTGCTGCTGGTCCCCGTCCGCGTCTTCAGGGTCAAGGGCGTGGAGATCTCGGTCCGGCTCTTCTCCCGCATGCGGCAGGTGAGCCGGGAACAGGGGCGGCCCGAACCCCTCCTCCTGGTCTTCGGGGACCTCGGCGAGGATCCGGACTACACCAAGGAGGTGCTCGACGAGGCCTCGCAGGAGGGGGTGCTGGACCACGTGAGGTTCCTGGACGGGGTGCCGCTGCAGAGCCACCGGGGGACGGACCTGCGCTGGCGCCTCGACGAGGTCGACCTCCTGCGGGTGGGCGCCGCCACGGGCGGCGGGGTGCTGTTCACGCCCAACCGCCCGGACGTGGAGAGCGTGGGACTGGGGCCCGCGCTCGCCACCGTCGCAGGCCTGCCCAGCGCGGTCGGGGACTTCCACGCCTTCTCCGACATCTACGGCGACGCGTTCCTGTGCGCCCGCCTGCACCGGGACGGCGACCTGCGGAGGACCGCCGAGGAGATGCTCGGGCTCATGCGCGCCAGGGTGGGCGGCGAGCCCTGGTTCGCCGAGGCCATGCGGCGCAACCGGGCGAGGATGGACTCCCACTTCCCCGTCGAACCGTGGCGGCGGCTCTGGGAGGAGCTGGTCTCCGGGACAGAAGGGGCCGTGACGGCGCCGGAGGACCCGGCCGGCGCATGAACGCCGCCCCGGCCCGAGCCCCGTTCACGCCCGGCCCGGGAGAGAACGGAGCCCCCGCGCGACGCCTCGTCGTGCGGGGGCTCCGCCACCGCGCGTCCGGCCGGGCCGGAGGCGGACTCAGCCGGGGAGCTCGCCCGAGCGGGTGGAGCGCAGGGTCAGCGCGGTGAGCAGGCCCACCACCGCCACCCCCATCACCCAGTACGCCGGGGAGACCGGGTTGCCCGTGGACGCGACCAGCTGGGCCGCGATGTAGGGGGCCGTCCCGCCGGCGACGATGGTCCCGATGTTGAAGCCGAGGGAGACGCCGGTGTAGCGGACCGCCCGCGGGAAGAGCTCGGTGAACAGCGGGAACGCGGGAACCTGCAGTGCCGCGTTGAGGATCATGAACACCAGGTACACCAGCCCCACGACCAGGAGCCCCGAGGCCTCGGACATGGCCAGCAGGATGGGGTAGGCCAGCAGGACGTACCCGACGCACCCCGTGGTGAGCACGGTCAGGCGCCCGAAGCGGTCGGTGAGCATGCCCATGAACGGCATGGACAGGCAGGCCAGGCCGATGACCGCCGCCGAGAGCCAGTACACGTGCTGGGAGTCGTGGCCCAGGTCGTTGATCAGGTAGACGTTCATGTAGGTCAGCCCGACGTACCCCGTGCCGTTGGTGGCGACGGCCAGGCCGATGACCTTGAGGACCGAGCCCGAGTTGCTCCGCAGCACGTCGACGAAGGGGCTGCGGGTCACCTCCGACCGGGCCTCCATCTCCCTGAAGTCGGGGGTGTCCTCCAGCTTGAGCCGCGCCCACAGGCACAGGAGGGTCAGCGGGATACACAGCAGGAACGGGACGCGCCATCCCCAGGCCGACATCTGGTCGGGGGAGAGGAGCCCGACGACGATCCCGGCCACGGCGGCGGCGACCGCGAAGCCCAGGGTGGACCCGGTCGGGGTGAAGGCCCCGAAGAAGCCGCGCAGCCCGGACGGCGAGGACTCCGCGATGTAGGTGGCCGATCCGCCGATCTCGCCCCCGGCCGAGAACCCCTCCGCCATGCGGACGATCACCAGCAGGATCGGAGCGGTGATGCCGACCTGCGGGTAGGTGGGCAGCACGCCCATCAGGGCACAGCACAGGCCCATGCTGACGACGGTGGACACCAGGGCGACCTTGCGCCCGCTGCGGTCGCCGAGGCGGCCGAAGAAGATCCCGCCGAGCGGACGCATCAGGTAGCCGGACCCGAACACGGCCAGGGTGGCCAGGATCGACGTGGCGGGGTTGGAGCTGGGGAAGAACAGCGGGGCGATGACGACGGCCAGGAACCCGTAGACGCTGAACGCGTAGTACTCGATCAGGGTTCCCACCCCGCCGGCGACCGCGGCCCGCAGCGCGGTGCGCCGGTCGCGCACGGGTGCGCCGGGTGCGGCGACGGCCGGGGGGCTCCCGGCGCTCTCTGAAGAGGACAAGGCGATACCTCCTGGTGGGGATGGAGCTCGAGCGCCCGTCACGGGCTCTCGGGGGGATGGTGCCTCCCCGTGTGTGCGGGGCGGCAGGGCGCCGGCGTGGTGTTCGCGCCCGTCGGTGAGGCGGACCGGGAGTGCCGGTCAGCCGGCGGCGCGTGCCCGTCGGTGCTCGGCGAGGAGCAGGTTCAGGCTCCCGCCGGCCTCGATGACCTTGACCACGCGCTCGCTGAGCGGTTCCCCGGTCAGCTCGGCGTCCTGGCGGGCGAGGCGGACGGCGGGGCGCCGCCAGTCGATGGAGACGCGGTCCCACCGGCGGACGGCGCGGGTGATGCCCGGGACGGTCAGCAGCGGCATGCCGTTGTAGGTCTCCCCGCGCCAGAAGCCGGGGGAGAAGGACTCGGCGACGACGGCCGCGATCCCCAGGTTGCGCAGCGCGACCATCGGCGGGTAGTGCGGGTGCCCGTAGCCGAAGTTGCGGCCCCCGACGACGACGTCGCCGGGGCGCACCTCGTCGGCGAACGCCGGGTCGTAGTGCCGCATGCACACGCTGCGGAGCACGTCGGGGTCGTAGTGCTTGATGTTCTCCACGCCGATGACGAGGTCGATGTCGAAGTCGTCCCCGAAGATCCAGGCGACACGGCCCTCGATGGTGTCGGGCGGGGGCAGCGCACTCACGGGCCCGTCACCTCCCGTACGTCGGAGATCTCCCCGGTCACGGCGCTGGCGGCGACGGTGTAGGCGGACCCCATGTAGATGTGGGCGCCCGTGTCGCCCATGCGCCCGGAGATGTTGAGCACGCCCGTGGACACGCAGTTCTCCCCGGCCTTCAGCGGTTTCTGGTAGCCGAAGCAGAAGTCGCAGCTGGACGTGGCCACGGCCGCCCCCGCGTCGCGCAGGACGTCGAGCAGCCCCTCCTCCTCCGCCCGCCGGTGGATCGCGGCCGAGGTGGGGACGACGTTGAGCTGCACGCCGTCGGCGACCCTGCGGCCCCGCAGCACCTGCGCTGCGGCGCGGATGTCCTCCAGCCTCCCGCTGGCGCAGGAGCCGATGAACGCCTTGGTGACGGGGGTGCCCTTCAGGGCCGAGACCCCCCTCGTGTTCGCGCCCCGCGCGGAGCCGGGGAGCACGACCTGCGGTTCCAGCTCCGAGAGGTCGATCTCGTGCACGCCGGCGTAGACCGCGTCGGGATCGCTGTAGAGCGGTTCGGGGACAGTGCCGGACACCTGGCGGGCGTAGTCCAGGGAGAGCTCGTCCGGGTTGAAGATCGCCGACACCGCGCCGGTGAACATCGCCATGCCGCACAGGCCCTGCCTGCGGTCGATGCTCATGGAGCGCGCGCCGGGCCCGGTGAACTCCATGACCTGGTGGGCGCAGCCGTCGGCGCCGAGCCGGGCGATGATGGTGTGGATCAGGTCGCGGTTGTCCACCCCCTCGGGGAAGCTGCCGGTGAGCTCGAACCGCACCGACTCCGGCACGTCCAGGTGGATCCGTCCGGTGACCCACGCCTCCAGGAGGTCGCGCCGCACCCCCCAGCCGAGGGCCCCGAAGGCTCCCAGCCCGCTGATGTGGCCGTCGAAGTGGATGAGGAACCTGCCGGGGAGCGCGTACCCGAGCTCGGCGGCGACCTGGTGGCCGATCCCCTCGGCCTCGTGCAGGGTGATCCCGTAGAAGTCGCACCAGTCCCGGGTGACCTGGTGGACCGCCTCCTCCTTGGCGTCGCCCCGGGTGAGCATGTGGTCGATGAAGACCAGGTAGCGCTCTGGGTCGTCCAGCTCCGTGATGCCGAAGTCGTCGTGCATCTGGCGGAACATCACGTCGGTGTACCCGGGGAAGTCGTAGGCGATCATGTGGTCGGGGCGGAAGGCGCGGTTGTCGCGGGCGCGGACCGGTGGGCCCTCGGCCGTCCGGCCGAGGATCTTCTCGGTGATGGTGCGGCCCATGGTCAGGCTCCTCCCCGGGCCGCGGGCAGGTAGGCCTTCTGTGCGGCCTCCACCTCGGCGAACCCGATCAGGTCGACGAACTCGTGGTGCGGCAGGGCGTCGGCGCTCACGTCCGCGGGGGGCTCGCCCGCCGCGAGCCGGCCCAGGGCCTGTCGCATGGCCCCGGTGGCCGCCATCAGGACCTGGGTGGGCAGGAGCGCGATCGCGACCCCGACCTCCTCCAGGACCCGGGGGGTGAACTCGCGCTCGGTCCAGGCGGACGCGGTGAGCGTGGCCACGAGGGGGACGCCGGCGGCCTCCCTGCACCGGGCCCATTCGTCGACGGTGGAGAAGGTCCTGGTGACCGGCATGACCATGTCGGCCCCGGCCCCGGCGTAGGACTTCGCCCGGTGCAGCGCCTCCTCGCCCCGGGCGTCGGTGCGCGCGATGACGAGGACGTCGTCGCCGACGGCGTCCTTGACGGCGCGCACCTTCATGGCCGCCTCCTCCGGCGGGACCAGCGGCACGGGGTCTCCGACGCAGAGGGGGCAGCGCTTGGGCGACTCCTGGTCCTCCATGAAGACCGCGGCGACCCCCGCGTCGCGGAAGCGCCGGGCCGTCCGGACGGCGTTGACGGCGTTGCCGTACCCGGTGTCGATGTCGGCGATCAGCGGGAGGCCGCTGGACTCGCGGATGCGGCGGGTGGCCTCCAGGTTCTCCGTCATGGTGTAGAGCTCGGCGTCGGGATAGCCGAGGGACGCGGAGACCGCGAAGCCCGAGGCGCACAGTGCGGAGAAGCCGGCCTGCTCGGCGAGGCGGGCGGTGAGCCCGTCCCACACGCCGGGCGCGTGGACGACCCCCTCGCCCATCAGCTCGCGCAGTCGTCGGGAACTCATCCCAACCCCTTTCGTATTGCGGAACGCGTTTCAAAAGGACACTAGGGAGCGCTAGGATCTTGTGTCAAGAGTCACTATGGTCTGTAACCCAGCAGACACGGAAGTGATCTACGTGCTGAAACGGTCTGTGTCGGCGATCTGCTCCGATCACGACGCCGACTGGATCAGCAAAAAATGGAACGCATTCCGGTCCACCACGAAGAGGGGAAGCCTCCATGATCTCCGCGATGCAGACCGAACCCCTGGGGTTGCACCACGTCTTCGAGCGGGCCGAGGCGGTCTTCGCCGACCGCGAGGTCACCGGTCGGGAACCCGGAGGAGTCCGCGGACTGGACTACGCCGAGCTCTTCGCCGGGGCCCGCGGGCTCGCCGAGGACCTGGAGGGGCTCGGACTCCGACCCGGCGACCGGGTCGCCACCTACGCCTGGAACACGCTGGACCACATGCGCGCCTACATCGCGATCCCCGGGGCGGGCATGGTCATGCACACGGTGAACATCCGCCTCGGCGCCGACGAGGTCGCCTACACGCTCGCGCACGCCGGAGACCGCGCGGTGCTCGTGGACGGCTCCCTGTGGGAGGCCTGGTCCGCCGTCGACCTCCCCGACACGGTCGAGCACGTGCTCGTCATGGGGGAGGCCCCCGAACTCCCCGCCGTCCAGGGCGGCGCGGCCGTGCACCGGCTGGAGACCCGGCCGGTCCCCGAGCGGCGGGGCTGGTGGCGCCCGCGCGACGAGAACGAGGCCGTGGGCATCTGCTACACGTCCGGCACCACCGGCCGACCCAAGGCGGTCGTCTACAGCCACCGGTCGGTCTACCTGCACGCGCTCACGCTGTGCGGGACCGACGCGTTCGCCATCGGCCACCACGACGTGGTGCTGCCGGTCGTGCCGATGTTCCACGCGAACGCGTGGAACCTGCCCTACGCCGGCCTGGTGGCGGGGGCCGGGCTGGCGTTCCCCGGACGCCACCTGGACCCGCTCGGCCTCACCGGGTTCATCCGGGACTCCCGGGCGACGTTCGCCGCCGGCGTCCCCACCGTGTGGGCCGCCGTGGTCAGGGCGCTCCAGGAGGGGCGGGCGCCAGGAGACGCGCTGGCGACCATGGACCGGATCGTCATCGGCGGCTCCTCCGCCCCGGAGAGCCTGCTCGACGCGCTCACCGGTCTCGGGATCCGGCCCGTCCACGCCTGGGGCATGACCGAGTGCTCGCCGGTCGGATTGGTCGCGTCGGAGCCGTGCACCCCCGACGGGGCGGTGCGTTCGGCCGCCCGGCGCACGCAGGGCCGACCCCTGCCGGGCCTGGCCGTGCGCTCGTCGGCGGAGGGGCGCGAGGCCGCCCGCGACGGCGCCGCGGTGGGGGAGCTGGAGATCAGCGGCCCCTTCGTCGTCGACCACTACCACGCCCCGGAGAAGGACGACAGCGCGTCCTTCGCCGCTTCCCCCGACGGGCGCCGCTGGCTGCGCACGGGGGACATGGTCACGGTCGACGCCCGGGGATACGTGACCCTGGTGGACCGCGCCAAGGACATGGTCAAGTCCGGAGGGGAGTGGATCTCCTCGGTCGACCTGGAGAACAGGCTGGCCGCCCACCCGCGGGTGAACGAGACCGCCGTCATCGCGGTCCCCGACGAGGTCTGGGGAGAGCGGCCCGTCGCCGTCCTCTCGAGCACGGACGGTGAACCGATCGACCCCGACGAGCTGCGGAGCTTCCTCGGGGCGCAGGTCCCGCGCTGGCAGCTGCCCGACCGGTTCGTGGTGGTGGACGAGGTGCCCAAGACCGGCGTGGGCAAGTTCGACAAGAAGCGGATGCGCGCGGAGTACGGCCATGGGCGCTGAACCGGCGGGAGGCCCCGCCCCCGGGGCCCGCACACGGTGGCGGGAGTGCCGCGAACCGGCCGTTACCCTGTCATCGACGACCGAGCGTGCTAGGAGGTCTCCTCAGTGGCGATGATCGACGGTGAATCGGCCGCTGATTCCAAGGGCACGGTCAACGCGGTGCTCCGTGCCTGCCGGCTCCTGGAGTGCTTCACCCACGAACGGCCCGCGCTCACGCTCGGTGAGCTGGCGGAGCGGACCGGCCTGAACAAGGCCACCACGCACCGCCTCCTGGCCACGCTGGTGCAGGCCGGCTGGGTCAGCCAGCGCGCGGACGGCGCCTACAAGGTCAATATGAGGCTGTTCGCGGTGGGGTCCGTGGCGCTGGCCGAGCTCAATCTGCGCGACGAGGCCGCACCGCTGCTGCGGGACCTGTCCGCGCGCTTCGGCCACACCGCCTACCTGATGGTGCCCTCCGAGGACGGGGCGGTCTGCATCGACCTCGTCGAGGGCGCCGGGCCGCTGACCGTCAAGCAGATCACCGTCGGCAGTGTGCTGCCCTTCCACACGGCGGCGGGGCCGATGACGATGCTGGCCCACTCCTCCGCGCTGCGGGAGCGGTGGCTGTCCCGGCCGCTGCGCAGGTACACCCCGCACACCCTGACCGACGCGGAGGTCCTGCGGGGTGAGCTGAAGAAGATCGCGTCCGAGGGCTACACCGTCAGCGACGAGGACTTCCTCCAGGACGTGGGCGCCGTGGCCGCCCCCGTGTTCGACTCCTCCGGGGACCTGGCGGCCACGGTGAGCCTGGGCGGCCCGGCCACGCACTTCCGGGGCACGGGCCTGGTCGGCGTCATCGCGGCCGTCCGCGAGGCGGCGGCCGAGCTGTCGCACCAGCTGGGGGCCCAGGGGCGGGTCCCCGCCGAGGGCTGAGGGTCCCGGGGCGGCTCCGGCTCCCGGGCGCGGGACGCCGTACAGCGGGGCGCCCCCGCAGCCGGAGCCGGCCTTCCCGGGAGCGGGACGCTACCGGGAGCTCCGGTCCCCGGGGCGCTCCCCGGCCCCCTGGCCGGTCGCGGCCCGGACGAGGGGGACCAGCTGTGCCTCGACGGCGTCCAGAGCGGCGGTGGTGCGCCGGGCCCGGCACATCGCGACGGCTCCCTCCGCCGCGGCGACGGTGAGCGCCGCCAGTTGCTCGGCCTGCTCGGGCTGTGCTCCGTGCTCGCGGAGCGAGGCCGACAGCAGGCTCTGCCAGGAGTCGAAGGCCTCGGCCGCCGCCTCCAGGGCCGCGGGCCGCTCCCCGGCGGGCGGCTCCTCGACGGACACGGCCAGGACGGGGCAGCCCGTCCGGTGGTCGCTGTCGCGGAGGAGTGTGCGCCACAGGTCCAGGTAGGAGCGCAGCCCGGCCACGGGCCCCTGGCGCAGGGCGCGCCGCAGGCCCGCGGCGACGGTGTCGCCGGCGTGGCGCACGGCCTCGGCCGCCAGCTGGCCCTTGCCGCCGGGAAAGTAGTGGTAGGTCGAACCCAGCGGCGCACCGGCGTGCTTGGCGGTCTCCCGGATGCTCGTGGCGTTGAGTCCGCGGCGGCCGAGCATCTCGGCGGCGCCGGCCACGATCCGCTCCCTCGGGGAAAGATCGTTCGTGCTCACGTGGGAAACCTCCCGGCTCGTCACGGCAGCCGTCACAGCCTACTCCGCCTCCCTCGCGGGGCGCTCCGCTCCGCCGGAGCGCCCCGGGACCTCCTACGGTGCGGGTTCGGAGGCCAGGAGCGGGTCGCGGCGCAGCACGAGCTTGGTGGTGCGCCGCGCGTAGGCCTGCGGGGCCTGCTCCCAGTCGGCGGTGAGCGTGGTGACCCGTTCGGCCTCGAAACCGGTGCGCTCGACGAAGTCCAGCAGTTCCCGCAGCACCGCGCGGGGGTGGGAGACCCCCAGGCGCAGGGTGGAGTCGTTGGCGTACATCTGCATGAGCGGCACCCGGGTGGCCGGGGCGACGTAGTAGCCCACGGCCGTGCACACCCCGCCCGGGGCCAGGGCGCGCACGGCCCGCTGCAGGCCGCGCGAGTTCGAGGTGGCCTCCACCGTGACGTCGTAGCCGCCGCAGCGGGGCCGGGTTCCGGGATCGTTCAGTGGTCGGGTCCGGGCGCCGAAGGACTCGGCGATGGCGCGTCGGCCGGGGGAGTCGTCGAAGTAGTCGACCTCACCGGCGCCCAGGGCCACGGCGAGCCCGGCCGCGTACAGGCCGATGCTCCTGGCGCCCCCGCCCAGGACCAGCACCGTCCCGCCGGGGCGCGCCGCCAGGGGACCGGCGACCGTGCGCCAGGCGTCGGCGAGGTTGTCGCTCGCCGCGGCCACGCGCGCGGAGGGCACGCCGTCCGGGACGGGGACCAGCATGTGGTCGGCGAAGGGGACCCGGAAGGCGTCGGCGACCATGCCGCCCCACTCCCCGCTGGCGGGGCCGAACCCGTAGGCGGCGAGGGTGGAGCGGGCGGTGGTGGCGCATTTGGAGGTCAGCCCGCGGCGGCACCGCTCGCAGGTGCCGCAGGAGACCGACCAGGGCACGACGACCCGGTCGCCCGGACGCACGGCCCGCACGTCCGGGCCCGTTTCCAGGACCTCGGCGACGCATTCGTGGCCGATCCCGAAGGGCCCCTGGAAGGGGACCCGCCCGCAGATGCTCCCCACCACGGGGTCGACGGCGCCCAGGGCCATCCCGGCCTGCATGGCGCGGGAGACGGGCCGGTGGACGGGCAGGGTGTCGCCGTCGCAGCGGCCGGCCAGGAAGGGCCGCACGATCGCGTCGGTCCCCCCGCTCAGTGCCGGGGCCGGGCGCTCGCCCCACTCAAGCACCCCTGAACGGCGGAAGAGCAGCTCCCGCACGGTGGTCTCGCGGGCAGGGCTGTGGTGCATGGACGCCTCCGGGGCGGCAGGGGAGAGCCTGGGCTTATAACGAACGTTATAACAGTGGGCGGCGGCCCCCGACACGGAGGGCCCGAGCCCCGGGGAACACGCCCGGCGGCACGGGCGGAGCGCCTCAGCGCGGGAGGTCGTCCCGGTGCTCCCCGGCCCCCGTACCGGCCCCGTCCCGTTGTGCGTCGGCGCCCGCCGCCTCGCGGGGCCGGGCGGCCGAGGAGAGGAGGCCGGCGACGGCGACGAAGACCAGGGGCACGATCAGGGCCCCGCGCAGGCCGTACGCCTCGCCCAGGAATCCGAGCACGGGCGGGCCCACCAGGAACGCCACGTAGCCGAGGGTCGCCACCAGCGCGACCCGGGCCGCGGAGTCGGGCCCGGAGTCGCCGGCCGCGGACAGGGCCACGGGGAAGCCCAGCGACGCCCCCAGCCCCCACAGGACCACGGCCGCCGCGGCCAGGACCTGGCTGTCCGCGCCGGCCACCAGCCCCATCCCCACGACCCCGGCCACAGCGCTGGCGGCGAGCACCGCGGCCCGGCCGAAACGCGCCAGGAAGTACCCGCCGGCGAAGCGTCCGACCGTCATCGAGGCGGCGAACACGGCATAGACCATCGACCCCGCCGCCGGGTCGAAGCCGTGGCCGTCGACCATGATCAGGGGCAGCCAGTCGTTGGCGGTGCCCTCTGCCAGGGCCATCGCGAGCACGATGACGCCGATCAGGACCAGGCCCGTGTCCTTCCACAGGGCGCGTCCCGGGCCGGTGCCGCGGTCGTCGGCGCGAGGGTGCGCCCTGCCGGTGCCGGCGGGGACGGAGCCGAGGACCGCGGCCGAGGCGGCCAGGGCCAGGAGGCCGACGATCCCCAGGTGCCACGCGACGGGGAAACCGGTCGCGGTGAACGCGATGCCGGCGACCGCGCCCACCACGGTGCCGAGACTGAAGAAGCCGTGCAGGCGCGGCAGCAGGGGCTCGGACAGGGCCTTCTCCACCTCGGCGCCCTCGACGTTCAGGGCGATCTCCCCGCCGCCCATGCCCAGGCCGAAGAGGAACAGGCCGAGCGCGACCAGCACCGGGGCCGACAGGGCCGCGCCCGCTCCGATGACGGGCATGCTCAGGACCAGGGCGGCGGTGCCGAAGACGATGATCGGCCGGGCGCCCAGGCGGGCGACGAGCGGCCCCGTGGCGAGGATGCCGAGCATCGATCCGGCCGAGAGGCCGAACAGGACCAGCCCCATCTCGGCGGTGGAGGCCCCCAGCGCGTCGCGGATGGCGGGGGTTCGGGTGACCCAGGACGAGATCCCCAGGCCGGGGAGGAGGAAGAGTGTGCACAGCGCGAAGCGCCGGCGTCTCATGGCGGTGTCCACGAAGGGGGTTCCTAGCGGTGGGCCGGGCAGAAGAGTGTACAAAAGTACACACTTTATCCGAGGGTCACCACGGGGCCCGGACAGGGGTGCGGGCCCGCCACAATGGTGGCGGGAAGGGGGAGGCATGGGCGGATCACGGCGGGTGGGCAACGACCCGCAGCGCAAGGAGCGCATCCTCGCGGCGGCCCTGGAGGTGATCGCCGAACGCGGCGTGCACAGGACCACCCACCGCGCGATCGCCCAGCGGGCCTCGGTACCCCTGGGGTCGCTCACCTACCACTTCGACGGCCTGACGGAGATCCTGGAGCAGGCCTTCGCGCACCTGGCCCGGACCATGGCGCGCTACTACGGCGACAGGATGGCCGCGGCGAACAGCCGGGCCGAGGCGTGCGAGGCCGTGGTCGACCTCATCTGCGGCCCCGGGTACGCCACCCCCGGGCAGTTCGTGCTGCTCTTCGAGATGTACTCCTACGCCAACCACAACGACGCGGTCCGGGAGGCCGCGCGCGCGTGGATGGGCGTCAGCCGCGGCTTCCTGTCCGCGCACTTCTCCCCGGAGGCCTGCCGGGCGCTGGACGCCCTGGTCGAGGGGTGGTCCCTGCACCGGCACTTCGAGCGGGACGGCGGGGGCCCGGACCGCGCCCTGGTCTCGGCGACGGTGACCGCCGTCGCCGAGCGGCTCGGCTGACCCGCGCCGCGTCCTCCGCGGGAGCGCCGACGCCGCGAGGAGGCGTCAGCGCCCCCCGTCCGGTCGCGCCGGGGGCCGCAGCCGGTAGGTCGCCTCGTCGAAGTCGGCGTGCAGGCCCTGCCCGCCCAGGTCCCAGACCCACAGGCCGACGAAGGCGCCCGTGAACCCCATGGTCCGGAGCCCTCCGTCCTCGATCTCCTGGGCGTGCTCGTCCGAGAGCACGGTGGCGTCCAGCCACGGTCCCAGGGGGTTCCACCCCCCGCCGATGTCGCGGCGGAAGCGCAGGCGGGGACCGTCCACGTCCACGCCCAGCCGCGTCCGCCCGCCCGTTCCGGGGGCGAGGACCTCGGTCCCCTCCAGGGTCACCCGCCCCCGGTCGCAGGCCGCCACCCCCAGCACCTGCCGTCCCGCGTCGTCGGCGCTTCGGTACGCGAAGAACCAGTTCCGGGTGTTGTAGTAGGCGGTGAGCCCGGCCAGGTGGCGGGTGTCCGCCGGCCGGTACTCCATGGTGGTCTCGAACGAGCAGTGCGGGGAGCTCATCCGCCGGGCGACCAGGCTCGTGCCGACGAGGCTCTGCGGTGAGCGCCCGCCCCGCACCCGCAGGTGCGAGCGCCGCGCGGCCGTGGTGACCCAGTCCCGGGTCGCGGGGCGGCGCAGCGTGGACCAGTGCGGCCCGAGCACGGTGCCGTCGAAGTGGTCGGTGCCCTCCCCGTGGACGTCCGGGACCGGGTCGCCGCCGCCTGCCTCTCCGGCGGCCCGGGGGACGGCGGGCGCGGGGATCCGCGTTTCCGGCCGCCCGCCGGGTACCCGGGGCCAGCCCTGAGCGGTCCAGGTGACGGGCGCCAGCGCGGTCTCGCGGCCCAGGACGCACGGGCCGCGCCGCCCCAGGGGGCGGGCGACGAGGTAGGCGAGGTAGGTCTCCCCGGCGGGGGTGTCCACCAGGCAGCCGTGCCCGGCCTTCTGCAGGGGCAGGTCGGGCCGGTCGTGGGCGGTGATCAGCGGGCCCTCGGGATCGCGTTCGTACGGCCCGGCCAGGTTCCTGGAGCGGGCGGCGGTGACGCGGTGCCCGTAACCGGTGCCCCCGTCCGCGGTGAGCAGGTAGTACCAGGAGCCGATGCGGCGGATCCGGGGGCCCTCGACCCAGTGCTCCCCCTCCGGGAGCGCGATCCGGACCGGCGGCCCCGCCAGCGTCCGTGCGCGGCGGTCGTAGCGGACGGCCTCCAGCCCCGAGGAGCCCCCGTGGCCGGGGCGCCAGTCGTGCGCCAGGCTCACCAGCCAGCTCTCGTCGCCGTCGTGCAGGAGGGCCGCGTCGAACCCGCGTGCGTGCAGGGGGACCGGGTCCGACCAGGGCCCGTGGATCGTCGGCGCGGTCACGAGGAGGTTGGGGCTGTCGGTGAAGCCGCCGGCGTAGGACGTGACGTTGCTGTAGACGAGGTGGAACAACCCGTCGGCGTGGCTGAGGTCGGGGGCCCACACGCCCCCCGAGTCCGGGCGGCCCGCCAGGTCGAGCCACGGCGGGCCGGGCAGGGCCCCGCCCAGGGGGCGCCACCGCGCGAGGTCGGTGGAGTGGTGCAGGCGCACGCCCGGGTACCACTCGAAGGTGGAGGTGGCGAGGTAGAAGTCCCCGCCGACCCGCAGGACGCAGGGGTCCGGGTGCGACCCCGGAAGGACCGGGTTGAGCACGGTCACCGGTTCGGACGGCATGGGGGGTCCTTTCCGCACCACTGGTTCGGCGGGGCGCTCGGCGCGCCTCCCGCGACCGGGGCGCGGGAGGCGCCCGGTCGGCCGATCCTAGGCCCGCGCGGAGCGGAGGGCGACAGCCGGGGCCGGCGGCCGTGCGCGCCCCGGCCCCCTCAGCGGCGGGGGCGGCCCCGCCCTCCGCCGGGCGCCCAGGGCCCCTCGCACGCCACCCTCGACGCCTCCTCGGGCCGACCGTCCTCCAACAGCCACACGATCACGTGGAGCTGCTCCCGGTAGGCGGTTTCCGCGGACCCGGCCGACGGCCGCCGCCACGCCTCTAGCATGGCCCGTAGCCCGCCCGGACGGCGCGCCGCTGACCGCGGCCACCGCCACCGGCCGTCCCGTGTGACCACCATGGACCTCTCCCTCCGTGCTCGCCCGGAGCCGCCCGGGGCAGCGGCTCCCGGGGATTCTCGCCCACGGGCCCGGAGCTTGCGTTGAGGCCGGACGAAGAGGGGTGCCCAGAAGATGAAGGCAGGACCGATGGGGGTGGCCGACCTGAGCGACCTCGCGCTGCTCGTGGAGGTGATCGAGGCGGGCTCCATCACGGACGGGGCCCAGCGGTGCGGGATATCGCTGTCGGCCGCCAGCGTCCGCATCACCGCGCTCGAACGGCACTACGGGCTGCGGCTGCTCGACCGCCGCCACCGGGGGGTGACGCCGACCCCGGCCGGCGAGGTCCTGGCAGCGAGGGGCCTGGTCCTGCTCGACGGCGCCCGGGACCTGGAGGCGGGCATGGCCGCCCGCGCCCGGGGGCTGGAGAACAGCGTCAGGCTGGCGACCAACAGCTCCGCCGCCGACGCCCTCACCGAGTTCCTCGCCGCCACGCTCAACCGCCTGCCCAACACCGCGGTCACCCTGGTCGAGCTGAGCAGCGAGGCGGCCGTCGCCCACGTCCTCGACGGGCTCTCCGACATCGCGGTCGTCTCCTCGGTGCCCGCGGGCGCGGCCTGCCAGACCCGCCGGCTGTGGGACGACGACCTCGTCGCCGTCGGCCCGGCCTCCTCCCCGCCCCGGAGGCCGCTCCGTCTGGCGGACCTGCTCCGCGAACCCGTGGTCGGCCTCCTGCGGGGGAGTCCTCTGCAGGACCTCGTCGACCGGCAGGCGCACGCGGTGGGGACGGAGCCCGCCTACCGGGTCCGACTGCCCTCGCTCGGGGCCGTCTGCGCCGTGGCCTGCACCGGTGTGGGGTACGCCGTGGTGCCGCGGGGGGCGGCCCGGCGCCACGGTGTCTCTCCCGCGTCCCTGTACGAGTTGGACGAACCGTGGGCGCCGCGGCACGCCGTCCTCGTCGCGGCGGACTTCTCCACCCTCACCGAGGGCACGGCGGCGTTCGTCCACCACCTCCTGGAGCACGGTCCGGCCATGGACGAGGAGGGTTAGGGCCCGCGCCGCTGTCGGGGCGCGGCGGCGGGAGGAGGACGCGGCACAGCGAAACGCACAGGCGCCCCCGGAGGGCGCGCGGGCCCGGCGCGGCGGCCGGTGTCAGTCCTTCCCGGGGAGGGCCAGGAAGAACTCCCGGACGTCCCGGGCGAGCAGGTCCGGCACCTCCATCGCGGCGAAGTGGCCGCCGCGCTCGAACTCCGACCAGTGCCTGATGTCGTACAGCCGCTCGGCCAGCGGTCGCACCGACTGTGTGATGTCGTGGGCGAAGACCGCCACGCCGACCGGTACCGGGCACGGCTCGGTCCGCCGCCGGGCGTCGCGGTGCAGCCGCGCCGAGGAGGCCGCGGTGGCAGTCAGCCAGTACAGCGAGACGCCGGTGAGCATCCGCTCGTCGTCGACGGGCGAGCGGGGGTCGGTCCACTGGGCGAAGCGCTCGGCGATCCAGGCCAGCTGGCCGACCGGCGAGTCGGTCAGCGCGTAGCCGATGGTCTGCGGGGTCGCGGCCTGCAGGGCCTGGTACGGCGGGCGGTTCGCCATCAGGTGCCTGACCTTGTCCAGCCGGGCCTCGTCCTCCTCGGACAGCTCGATGCCGGCGTCCGGGTCCGGCCTGGTCGGCAGGTAGTTGACGTGCACCCCGACGACCTGTTCGGGCGCCACCGCGCCGAGCGCGGTGGAGATGCCCGACCCGAAGTCGCCGCCCTGCGCCCCGTAGCGCTCGTACCCCAGGCGGCGCATCAGCTCGGCCCAGGCCCGCGCGATCCGGACCGTGTCCCAGCCGCGCTCGCGGGTCGGCCCGGAGAAGCCGTACCCCGGGATGGAGGGGATCACCAGGTGGAAGTCGCGTGAGAGCGGTTCGACGACGTCGAGGAACTCCAGGAACGAGCCGGGCCAGCCGTGGGTGAGGACCAGCGCGAGCGCGTCCGGTCTCGGGGAACGGACGTGGACGAAGTGGACGGTCTGGTCCTCGATCTCGGTGGTGAAGTGCGGGAGCTCGTTGAGCCCGGCCTCGTGCTCGCGCCAGTCGTAGCCGGTGCGCCAGTACTCGGCCAGTTCCCGGAGCCGTGCCAGCGGGAAGCCGTAGTCCCACCCGGCGTCGGCGACCTCGTCGGGCCAGCGGGTGCGGGAGAGCCGGTCGGCCAGGTCGTCGAGGTCGGCCTGGGGGATGTCGATGCGGAACGGCTTGATCATGGTCCTGGCTCCGGGGGTTCATTGGCGACATGAATGTTTGGCCACCAAACGTTTGGGCCACGAACGGTAGCACAATCATTGGAGCCACCAACGGTTCGTTAGACTCCAGGCATGGAGAACCCACCGGAGAAGACGCCCGCGGCCTGGGAGGGCACGCCCAGCTGGCTGCTCACCCAGACCGCCCACCACGCGCACCGCCTGGTGGCCGACGGGTTCTCGTCCGTGCGCGCCCGCGGCTACCACTACCGCCTGCTGGCCACGCTGGAGGAGTCCGGCGCGGCCAGCCAGGCCGAACTGGGACGCCGCAGCGGCATCCACGTCAGCGACATGGTCGCGACGGTCAACGAGCTCTCCGACCGCCGGCTGGTCGAGCGGGCACTGGACCCCTCCGACCGGCGGCGCAACATCGTCTCGCTGACCGCCGCCGGCAGGAGGCAGCTGCGGGTGCTGGAGGGGCAGCTGGCCCGGACCCAGGAGGAACTGCTGGCCCCGCTGGGGCCCGAGGAACGGCAGGTGCTGACCGGGCTGCTGGCCCGGCTGCTGGAGCACCACGACCGGCGGAGCGGCGCATCCGGGGAAGCACGGCGCTGACCGGGGCCCGGGCCTCCCCGGAGAAGCACGGGGCCGGTGCCGCGACACCGGTCAGGGCCGTCCGCGCCACCCGCGGGGCAGTGCCCCGCGCTCCACCGCGATCTCGACCCTGTCCTTCTCCACGACCACGACGTCCTCCCACCGGACGTAGCGCTCGTGGCGCCGCAACCACCCCAGCAGATGCCTCCAGGGGGTGGGAGCCTCCAGGGAGTCCCCGAACCCGAAGCGTCCGGCGAGCGCGGAACGCCCCGCGACCAGCCCCAGGACGGTGTACGCGCCCCCGCTGTGTCGGACGACGATGTCCTGGACCGAACCCGCGTCCTTCCCGGTGCAGTCGACGATCCGCAGCCCCAGGAGCGCGCCCGCGCGCAGCCGGCTCACCGCCGCCCCCCGGGGATGCGGCCGATGAGGTGGCGCGCCACCCACGCCTCCAGGGGGCGCATCCCCGGCGGGGCGTCCGTGGACAGCACCGTGGTGGGGGCGAACTCCTCGACGTCGGTGAGCGGGACCCTGGTGGGCGCCTCCTCCGGCGGGCGCATCCGTTCCAGGACCGTCTCCCAGAACCGGCCGAACCGCCCGGCGATCCGTCCGCCGAGGGAGGCCGCGTCGATGATCAGGGCCGTCATGGCCGGCGCCTCCCCCTCCCGCCAGGTGAACTCAACGTCGTCGACCTTGCCCAGGTTCTCGCCCCGGCGGTCGACCACCTGGCGGTC
Organism: Nocardiopsis sp. NPDC006198; assembly: GCF_040613895.1. Taxonomy (NCBI): domain Bacteria; kingdom Bacillati; phylum Actinomycetota; class Actinomycetes; order Streptosporangiales; family Nocardiopsidaceae; genus Nocardiopsis; species Nocardiopsis sp. NPDC006198. The sequence continues at coordinate 113,000 of NZ_JBEXSY010000001.1, forward strand.
CAGGACGGTGAACCCGATCCGGAAGATCGTTCCGTCCGCCTCGTCGGACATCTCACTGCCCCGCTTTCGTGTAGAGCATGAGGGGGATGGCGGCCACCGACACCACGCACAGCAGCACCAGGTAGACCGAGGCCAGGACGTTGGTGAAGCGCGAGTTGACCTGGTCGCCGAGGTAGCCGCGGTCGTTGGCCACGACGAGGATCGGCAGGTAGGTCAGGGGCAGGGCCGCGGCCGAGAACACCAGGCTGTACTCGGTGACGGTGATGGGGTCGACCCCGGTGAGGACGAAGAGGGTGCCGCTCAGCAGGCTCACCATGATGACGAGGTGGAAGTAGGGGGCGCTCGCCGGCGGCAGTGTCTTCCCCCAGTGCCAGCCGAAGTACTGGGCGACGCCGTACCCCGCCGCCAGGCCCGACTCCAGGGCGGCGCCGAAGGTGGCGGCGAAGAACCCGAGTATCACCACGATCAGTCCCAGCCTGCCCAGGGTCGAGACGACGGGGAGCGCGACCTGTCCCAGGTCGGACACCTGGACCCCGGCGGGCATGAGCAGGACGGCGGCGCAGCCCATGATGGCGAGGGACAGCAGCCCTCCCAGGGGGAGGCCGAAGAAGACGTTGAGGCGCGCGGTGGCCAGATCCTCGGAGGTCCACTTCTCCTCGACCCCGCCCGAGGAGAAGAAGAGGACGGTGTAGGGGGTCATCGCGGCACCGAACAGGGTGATGGCGTAGTACCACCACACGGCCGTCCCCTCGTTCGGCGGCGGGGAGAAGGACACCGCCTCCGTGAGGAGCGCCCCCAGGTCCGGGCCCATCCTCCACAGGGCCACGCCGAACACGACGAGGGCCAGGCCCAGGAGGCCGTAGGTCTTCTCCATGTACGCGAAGGGCAGCCGCCACAGCACGATCCAGACGAGGAACCCGACGACCGGCACCCACAGCAGGTAGTGGATGCCGCTGGCGAGCTCCAGGGCCAGCGCGATACCCCCCATCTGCGCGGACAGGGTGAGCAGGGTGATGAGGTAGGAGGCCAGGAGGTTGACGAGGCCGACCCGGGCGCCGAGCCGTTCGCGCACCAGGTCGAAGGTCCCGCGCCCGGTGGCGGTGACCACGCGGGCGGACATCTCGGTGAACACCATCAGCCCGACCACGCCGACGGGGACGACCCAGGCCAGGGTCATCCCGAAGCGGGAGCCGACCACGGAGTTGGCGACCAGGTCGCCGATGTCCAGGAAGCCGCCGATGGCGGTGAGCAGGCCCAGGGTGAAGGCCGCCAGCCACCTCACGAGAGGGACTCCTCGAGGTCGGAGAGCCCGGACGAAACGGCAAGGAGGGTCTGCCCGGCGGCTTCGACCGCGGCGCTGTCGTCCCTCTTCAGGGCGATGCGCAGGTCGGCGAGCGCGTTCACCGCGGTGTCGCAGAGGGGGGAGAGCTCCGCCCGCAGGGCGTCGGACCCGGCGGTGGGCGGCTGGCGCGTCCCGAAGGTGTCGGCGATCGAGCGGGCGGCGTCCTCGGCGTCCTCGGCGGTGGTCTCCGCGTAGGGGGAGAACGCCCTGTCGCCCCGGTGGATCTCGACGAGCAGGACGCCCGTCCCGACGGCCGAGAGGAGGTCCGTGACGGTCTGCTCGGCGGCGTCCCGGTAGGAGCCGGCGGTCGGGGTCGGGGCCGTGCAGCCGGCGACCAGGAGCAGGAGGACCGCCACCAGGGCCAGGACGGGGGCGGTGGGCTGCGCCGGGGGCCGGCCGGTGCGACCGGGCTCATGGGAGGGCGAACGGGGCTGGAGCACTCCACGACCATAGCCATCGGTGACGGGAGAATCACCCAGCGCGATGGGCGGGGCGTGTCGAGGCGGGGGCGGCACGGCGCCCCGGGACGGTTCCGCTCCCGCGGCTCCCGGTCCTGCGCTCCGGCCGTCCGCCGGGTGACGCGGACGGGGCGGGGGAAGGAGCCGCCGTTCGCGGCCCCGCCCCGGCGGTGTGCCGTTCCCCGGCACACCGCCGGTGCCTCACCCGTCCTGGAGTGAGCGCACGGGGTCCCCTCAGGCGCCGTCGTCCGGGGCGCGCATGGCGTCGGCGATCCAGGCGTAGGGCAGCGTGTCCTCCTCGGGCCCGGTACCGTTGACCACTGTCACCAGGGACAGGTACCGGCCGTGGGTGTCGTCGTAGACGGGGTCCTCGGAGGCGGCGTCCTCCTCGGCGATCTGGCGCTCGATGTCGGGGAGCCGCCGGTAGGCGTCGGCCATCCGGTTGCGGATCTCGGGGGTGAGCGCTGTGTCGGCGGACACCGCCGTGACCGCCTCCATGAAGCGCGTGACCACCGCCTGCGCCCAGGGGGATCGGGGGGACTCACCGGCGCGGTAGGCGGCGAGGACCGCCTCCACGAGCGGTCCTCCGCTCTCGTAGATGAACTCCTGCATCGGCTCGGTCGCCATGGCCTGCCACTCGTCCGTGGTGTAGGTCTCGTGCAGGTAGGTGCGGACCGCGTCGCGGAACGCCGGGTCCCGCACCAGGTCGGCGAGTTCGATCCACGCCTCCAGCTGGGCGGCCGTGGGGTCGGCCGGCAGGATCGGCCGCATCGCGCGCAGCCGGTCGACGAAGCCGTCGGGGACGTCGAGGCCCTCCCCGACGTCGTTCCAGAAGTCGTCGATGGTCTGCTCGCGTTCCTCGTCGGTCATCGAGACGAGCTTGTGCATCAGGTCGGCCTGCGCGGTCGTGCCGCCCTGCCTGATCAGGGTCCGCAGCACCGCCCTCCTGGCCCGCAGGGTGCGCTCCTGGCGCTCGACGATCTCCAGGTGGGTGGTGAGCAGGTCGTGCAGGGTCGTGTCGCCTTCGAGCAGGCGGCGGATCTCGTCCAGGTCGGTGTCCAGATCACGCAGGGTGCGGACGAGTTCCAGGCGGGCGATGGCGTCGACGTCGTACAGGCGGTGGCCCGCCCCGGACAGGTGTGCGGGCTCGACGATCCCGGCGTCGGCGTAGAAGCGGACGGCGCTGACGCTCAGGCCGCTGCGGCGCGCGGCGTCTCCGATGGGGTAAAGCTCGTTGTCGTTCATGGGAGCCACTGTGGTACCTCGAGCAGCTTGAGATGCAAGCCCCCGGGGCGCCCGGATCCGCGCGCAGGCGGCGGAGGGGAGGGGAGGGCTTCGCGTACGGGACACCCCGTCCGGTCGATCGCCTCAGGGGCGGGTCCCGCTCCGCGGCCGCCCGCCGACGGCCCGGGAGGGAACTCGGTGGTTCTCACCGACGCGAACGACCCCATGGGGACGCGACTGTGTCTGTGACACGCCCTGTGCCACGGCGGGCGCCGTTCCGGCGCCGGATCCCGCCCCCGACGCGGCCGGGGCACCTTCCTTCCGTCCTCAGTGGAGATGCCCGTGAAAGACCTGACGAAGTCGACCCGCCGCCACTGGTGGTGGACGCTCTGGGGCCTGCTGGCCGTGTCGGCCGCCGCTGTCGCCCTCTACTCGGCGGAGCCCTACGCTGTCGGGGACGTGGAGCGCAACAGGATCCCGCTCGATCCCGGGGTCGCCTCCCACTACCTCTCCATCGCCGTGCACGCGATCCCCAGCTCCCTGGCGCTGCTCATCGGGCCGTTCCAGTTCCTCACCCGGCTCCGCGCCCGGTACCCGCGTGCGCACCGCGTCGCGGGCCGGGTCTACATGGTCTGCGTGGTGCTGGGGTCGATGGCGGCCCTGTTCGCCGCCGCCTTCTCCGTCAGCGGGTTCTCGGTGCAGGTCGCCTTCTTCATCCTGACGGCGGCCTGGCTCTACACGCTCGTCCAGGCCTTCCGGACCATCCGCCGCGGGGAGGTCCGGCTCCACCGGGTCTGGATGATCCGCAACTACGCGCTCACCTTCGCCTCCGTGAGCCTGCGGATCTACCTCGGTCTCGGGCTGGCGCTCCAGGCGAACTACTTCCCGTCCCTGACCTTCGACGACGTCTACCACGCGAGCGCGTGGGCGTCCTTCCTGGTGAACGTCCTCGTGGCGGAGTACTTCATCGTCCAGCGCGTGCTGAGGTCCGCGGCCCGCCGACAGGGGGCCGCGGGGACCGCCCCCGCGTCGGCGGGGGACGGCCGCCGAGTCCCCGTGGACGCGGTCGGACCGGCCGGGAGCGGTTCCGGGGCACGGGACCGTACCTGAGCCCGCGCCCCTCCCCGTACGCCCGCGGTCGTGCCGCCCCGGGCGGCGACGGTCCGGGGCGGGGACGGGGCTCCGGGCGACGCCCTTTCAGGGCCGAACCACGGCGAAGGCGGGGTCCGGCGCCTCCAGGACGCCGAACAGCGAGCGGAGCACCCCGAGGCCCCCCTCGTGCCCGATGCCCCGGAGGTCCCGGCGGGTGATGGCGCCGACCAGCTGCTGCCTCGTCATGGTGGGTGCCAGGCGCGCCCCCTCGTGGTCCGGCTCGGCGAAGACCGCGTGGTTGAGCAGGGTGGCGGCGAAGCGCAGGTCGCCCTCGCCGACGAGGTCGTCCGCGTGCGAGGGTCCCGCCGATGCCGCCGAGCAGGTCCACCCAGAGCCTCGACTCCTCGATCGGCGGGTGCTCCCACAGGTGGGCGGGGTTTCCGTCGAGCCAGCCGAGGCAGTGCTGGTGGTCGCTCTTGACGTTGTGGCTCAGCGACCCGCAGTAGCCGCGGCCGGCGCACTGCCGGTCCAGGGCGGGAGGAAGCGTGAGCTCCTCCGCGATCTTCCGGGGGGTGAGGCCCCGGTTGATCAGGGGCACCGTCCGGTCGTGCAGGTAGGCGTAGAGGTCGTGCTGCCCGGTCAGGAACCCCGCGATCCGGTCCGCGCCCCGGGTCGGCCGGTGGTGGGTGGCGAAGGCGACGTCGGTGCGGTGGCAGAAGAGCTGGACGGCCTCGGTGAGGTAGCGGGCCCACTGGTGCGCGTCGCGGCCCCGGGCTCCCCGGAGGGGGCGCCGCCGCGGACCGGCCGCGGCGGGGCCGGGGGCAGGCCTCCTCAACCGTCCCCGGGAGGGCCGTCGCGCAGGCGGGTGTTCTCCTCCTCCAGCTCCAGGATCCGACCGATCCCCGTCAGGTTCACCCCCTGGGCCGCCAGCTCGACGACCCGTCGCAGCCGGGCGATGTCGTCGTCGCTGTACATGCGCGTGCCGCCCTCGGTGCGCGCCGGGGCGACCAGGCCCCGCTCCTCGTAGGAGCGCAGGCTCGGTGGTGCGACCCCCGCCATCCGGGCGGCCACGGAGATCGTGTACAGGCCGCGTGCGGTACCCGGCCGCGGTTCTGCCATCAGCACGTCCTTCCTCGCCGAGCCATCGGTGCGCCCTCCGACCCTACCTCCGGGCTTGAGAAAACCTTTATCGGTCACAGTTGTTTATCTCCCGTGTCCTGAGGTATAAAACTTGCGTCACATCGCATCAGGTTTTCTAGTAGGGACAGAGGAGGTTTCCATGATGCTGATGCGTACCGACCCCTTCCGGGACATCGACCGCCTCACGCAGCGGATCCTGGGGGAGGCGTCACGACCGGCCACCATGCCGATCGACGCCTACCGCGAGGGCGATGACTTCGTCGTCTGCTTCGACCTGCCGGGGGTGCGCGCCGACTCCATCGACCTGGAGGTCGAGCGCAACGTGCTCACCGTGACCGCCGAGCGCCCCGACGCCGTGCGCGACCGCGAGGCGGTGGTGGTCGCCGAACGCCCCTCCGGCACCTTCTCGCGGCAGCTGTTCCTCGGCGAGACGCTGCGGACCGACGCCATCCGGGCCGACTACGCCGACGGTGTCCTGACCCTGCGCATCCCGGTGGCCGAGCAGGCCAAGCCGCGCAAGATCAGCATCAGCCAGGGCGACGGCGAGCCTCGCAGCATCGACGCCTGAACCCCCGGCGGCCCGGCTTCGGCCGGGCCGCCCCCTGAGCAGTGTCCGTTCCCCTCTTCTCAGGAAGCAGTGAACCGAATGCCTTCCACACTCCGCAGGACGCGCGCGATGGCCGAGCACATCCAGCGCCACGACCACCGAGAGTCGACCCACCTGGCGTGCGTCCGCTTCTTCCGCGCGCTCCGGGCCTACGAGTCCGCCTGGGGGAGCACGCCGGGACGGCTCCGCCGGGCGCTGGAGGACCTCAGGAGCGCCACCGCCGACCTCACCGGCGACCCCGAGGCCTTCCGGCGCGCGTTCCGGGACCCCCGTCACCGGGGCGCGCCGCACAGCCTCGACGAACCGCTGGCCGAGCAGCTGCGGACGTTCCTGGAGGCCCCGGCCTACGCGGGGGCGGGCTGAGGCGCCGGCTCCAGAAAACCTGCCCACAGGGCGAGCCAAAATCTCCATCGGCCAGAGTAGACATGCGCCGGAACCGCTGATACATTTCCTGTCGTAGCCACAGGGATCCACGAGGTGGACCACCGGAAACGCCGGTGGAGAGCAGGATCGGCGTCCCGCCGACACGGGAGACGCCGGGGTAGTGGGGAAGGACGCGGTAGGGCTCGACCGGTACGGAGATGTCGGACAGTACCGGGGGCCGGCAGGACCGCAGTGGCAGTACCGGTGTCCCGCCCGTGGGGGACCGCGCAGTAACGAAGCAGGTCGGCTCGACCGGTGCGCACGTGCATCAGGGCACCGGCAGCCGGTTGGACCGGCGTCCCGTCTTCGCGGGGGACGCCGTGGCGGTGAAGAAGGACGCGGTAGGGCTCGACCGGTGCAGAGACGTTGGACGGCACCGGGGGCCGGTAGGACCGCAGTGGCAGTACCGGCGCCCCCTTGTACGGGGGCGCCGCAGCAGGAGTGAAGTGCACGCAGTGAGATCGAGAGGAGTAGATGCCATCGAGGATCGCCCGGGTGTGGGTTGTTCCGCTCGGGTACCGCAGGCCCCGGTTCGGAAGAAGGTGGTCCACGGTCACACAACCGCGATCCCCGCGTTCCCGTTCCAGTTCCACCTCGGGAAGCGGAAGACCGGCAGCAGCCGGTAGATGGTATTGAACTCTCGGACCCCAGCGCCGTTCGGCGCTGGGGTCCTCGGCGTGCGATGAGGAGAGAAAGAGAAACGCTTGACCAGTTCCGGAACCAACCGGTTCGACGATGACGACTACCCCGCCTACACCATGGGCCGCGCCGCGGAGATGATCGGCACCACGCCGGCCTTCCTGCGCGCTCTGGGCGAGGCCCGGCTGATCGAGCCCCTGCGCTCGGCGGGCGGACACCGCCGCTACTCCCGCTACCAGCTCAGGATCGCCTCCCGCGCCCGCGAACTCGTGGACGAGGGCACCCCGATCGAAGCCGCCTGCAGGATCATCATCCTGGAGGACCAGCTGGAGGAGGCGCAGCGGATCAACGAGGAACTCCGCACCTCCGGAGGCGGGCCGCGGACCGACTGAGCGGTCGCCGACCCGGAGGCGCCCGGGACGGCACGGACTCACAGGACCGCTCCTGGGAGCCCGTCCCGCCCGGTGGCCTCACCCCGTCCGGCGCTCCCGGTGCGCCCGCACGACCTCCCGGTACCAGTGGTAGCTGTCCTTGGGCGTGCGTGTCAGCGTCTCGTAGTCGACCGACACGATGCCGAACCTGCGGTCGTACCCGTAGGCCCACTCGAAGTTGTCGAGCAGGGACCAGACGAAGTAGCCCCGCACGTCGACTCCGGCCGCGACGGCGTCGGCGAGGGCCGACAGGTGGTCCCGCAGGTAGGCGACCCGGTCCTCGTCGTGCACGCGCCCGTCCGCGGCGGGCACGTCCGGCTCCGCCGAGCCGTTCTCGGTGATGTAGACCGGAGGCAGCTCCGGATACCGGCGGTGCAGGTCGAGCAGGAGGTCGGTGAAGGACTCCGGGACCACGGGCCACCCCATGGTCGTGTGGCGCACACCCTCGACCGGGACCTGCTCCACCCCGATGTCGACGGCCGTGCGCGTGGCGGCCTCGGGCAGGGGCGCGTGGCGCACCCGTACGGGGCGGTAGTAGTTCAGTCCGACGAAGTCCAGGGGCTGCGCGATGGTCGCCGCGTCCCCGGGGGACCGGTAGCTCCCGTCGGCCATGGATCCCCAGGTGGCCGTCTCGTTCCGGGGGTAGTGTCCGCGCAGCAGCGGGTCCAGCCACACCCGGTTGTGCAGCGTCTCGGCGCGGTCCACGGCCTCCGCGTCCTCGGGCGAGTCCGTGGCAGGGATGAACCGGTCTGGGTTGAGGGTGATACCGACCTCCGCCGCGCGGCCGTGCCGTGCAGCGGAGGCACGCAGTTCCCGCGCCGCGAGACCGTGGGCCAGCAGCAGGTGGTGCGCGGCGGCCAGGGCGGGTGTGCCCTCCCGGGTCCCCGGTGCGTGGCGTCCCACCGCGTGGCCGACGAACGCCGAGCAGTGCGGCTCGTTCAGGGTGATCCAGCGCTGCACCCGGTCGCCCAGCCGGTCCGCCACCACCCGCGCGTACTCGGCGAAGCGCTCGGCGGTGGCGCGCACGCGCCAGCCCCCCTCGTCCTCCAGCGCCTGCGGGAGGTCCCAGTGGTAGAGGGTGGCCACGGGCTCGATCCCGGCCTCGCGGACGGCGTCGACGAGGCGGTCGTAGAAGGCCAGTCCCTCGGGGTTGACCGCTCCCTTCCCGGTCGGCACGACCCGGGGCCAGGCGATCGAGAACCGGTAGGCGTCCACTCCCAGTTCCCGGAGGAGTGCCACGTCCTCCGGGTACCGGTGGTAGTGGTCGCAGGCGACGTCACCGCTCTCGCCGCGGGCGACGCGGCCGGGCGTCCGGCAGTAGGTGTCCCAGATGGACGGGCCGCGCCCGCCCACGTCGGCGGCGCCCTCGATCTGGTAGGCCGCCGTCGCGGCCCCGAAGACGAAGCCGGGCGGAAGGGCGGGCAGCTCTGGCGTGGTCATGGTGTGTCTCCGATGGCTGTGTGCGTGGAGCGGCGTCATGGCCGGGGTGGGGGAGAGGGGCGGGGTCAGTAGCCGGCGGACTTGTCGACGACGTTCGCCAGGGGCCGGCCCTGGACGTGGCGCTCCAGGTTGTCGACGAAGATGTCCACCCCGCGGCGCCGCGTCGCGGCGGTCGTCGCTCCGTTGTGCGGGGTGACGACGACGTTGGGAAGGTCCCAGAAGGGACTGGCCTCCGGGAGCGGCTCCTCGGTGTGGGCGTCGAGTCCGGCCCCGGCGATCCATCCCTCGGTGAGGGCCCGCAACAGGGCTTGGTCGTCCACGATCCCGCCGCGCGAGACCACGACGAGGAACGCGGACTCCTTCATCGCCCTGAGCTCGGCCTCGCCGACCAGGTGCTCGGTGGCCGGAGTGTCGGGGGCCGTGACCACCACGAAGTCGCACTCGCCCAGCATCCGGTGCAGGTCCTGCGGGGCGAAGACGGCGTCCACGCCGGGGGAGGGCCGGTCGGTTCGCCGCCGTACTCCCACCACCCGCATGTGGAAGGCCGCGGCCTTGGCGGCCAGGTCGAGACCGGAGCGCCCCAGGCCGACGATTCCGCAGGTGAGGCCGTTGAGCTCGCCGTGCTCGAAGCGCTCCCATCGATGGTCGGCCTGGGCCCGGGCCCATCGTGCGGCGTCGCGGTTCAACATCAGCATCAGCATCATCGCGTGTTCGGCCAGGGGTATCGCGCCGTTGCCCGCGGAGGAGGTGAGGGTCGCCGGGTGCCCGGCCATCCCGCCCGCGAGGTCGGCGTTGACGCCCGCCGCCCAGCTGTGGACCCAGCGCACGGCGGACGCCGCGGCCAGTTCCTCCCCGCTGAGGGTCCCGGCGACGACGGTCGCCGAGGCCAGGAGGTCGGGGCGGTCCCCGGGCCTTTCCACGAACTCCACCGGGGCGCCCGCCGCGGCCGCGCGGATCCGCACCTTCTCTCCGGGGTCGAACCGCCCGCTCACGAGTACTGGTCCGTACTCGGGCACGCACATCACGTCCTTCGCTCGCTCTGGTAATTTTGGCCGAGATTGGTCCGACCGGTCCGGTGAGTATAGGGAAGGTGTGTGTCAGATGCCACAGGAGGGGCGTCCGGTCCTCCGGGCCGTGGAGCGGTCCAAGGTCTACTCCTCGGTCGCCGACCAGATCCTCGCCGGGGTGCGGTCGGGTGCTTTTCCCCCCGGATCACCGCTGCCCTCCGAGCGCGTGCTGGCCGAGACGTTCGAGGTCGGACGCGGTTCGGTCCGCGAGGCCATCCGCGTCCTGGAGCACGCGGGGGTGCTCGACGTGCGGGTGGGCAGCGGTACCTACGTGATGGGCGACGGGGGTTCCGAGGCGAACGTCCTGCGGGCCCGCGCCGCGGTCGCCGGGGAGCACAGCCCGTTGGACCTCATCGTCGCCAGGGCCTCGCTCGAACCGGTGTGCGCTGAGCACGCAGCGACCGCGCGGACCTCCAACGACCTGCGGGTACTGGAGGATCTGGTGCTCGAGCAGGAGCGCGTGGTCCGCGCGGGGGAGGACCCGTCCGCGGTCGACGCCGACTTCCACCTGGCGGTGGCGGCGGCCTCGCACAACAGCGTGCTCCTCGCCCTGGAGCAGACCCTGGTCGGGCTCATGCGCGAGCGCATGTGGAGCGAGCTCAAGGACCGCTCCCGCAGTAGGGAGAACCAGGCGGAGCACTACCTCGAACACCACCGGCAGGTCCTCCGCGCCATCGAACGGCGCGACCACCGCCGGGCGCGACAGCTGATGGCCGTGCACATGAGCGAGATCGAGACGGGTCTGCTGGGTGAGCTGGGCTCCTCGCGGGACGAGGGGCGTGCGGAGCGTCCCTGAGCGCTTGACACGGCGTGTGGTGCCCGCTTAGCTTCGCCATCGGTCAGGTGGTCGGACCAGTTGCCCCGGTCCGACCCGTAACGACGCCCGAGGGGAAAGCACCGTGCAGACACCGCGCTACGCCGTGAACTGTTCCATCATGATGAAGGACCGGCCGCCCGAGCAGAGGCTCGCGGCGGTCCGGGAGGCCGGCTTCGAGGCGGTCGAGTTCTGGTGGCCCTTCGCCGGGCCGACACCTCCGGAGCACGAGGTCGAGGGCTTCGTCGACACCGTCCGCGCTTCGGGACTGAGCCTGGTCGGACTCAACCTCTACGCCGGTGACATGCCCGGCGGCGACCGGGGCGTGGTCTCCTGGCCCGACCACGCCGACGAACTGCGGGCCCACACGGCCGTGGTGCGCCGTATCGCGGAGGCCCTGGGCTGCCGGTCGTTCAACGCCCTGTACGGCAACCGCCGCGCCGATGTCCCCGACAACGAGCAGGACGCCGCCGCCGTCCGCGCACTGGGGGAGGCCGCAGGCGAACTCGCCGAGATCGGTGGCACGATCCTCGTCGAGCCGGTCAGCGGAGCCCCGGACTACCCGCTGCTCACGGCGGACGAGGCGGTGGCGGTGATCGACCGTGTCGGAGAGGAGACGGGCGCGGACAATCTCGGCCTCCTCCTGGATGTCTACCACCTGGCCGTCAACGGCGACGACGTCCCGGCCGCCCTCGCCCGTCACCGGGACCGGGTGAGCCATGTTCAGCTGGCCGACGCGCCCGGCCGGGGCGCCCCCGGAACGGGCGGGCTCCCGCTGGGCGACTGGGTGCTCGACCTCGCCGGCAGCGGTTACGGCGGATGGGTCGCCCTGGAGCACGCGGGCGGGGGACCCTCCCCCTTCGCCTGGACGCGCTCCTCCGACCTGCCCGGTCTCCCCGGGGGCCCTGAGGCGTGAGGACCAGTCCCGGCCGGAGCACAGCATTCCGGTGGGCCGGACGGCTCGCCGGCACCGACGAAACGACCCAGGAGCTTGTGCAGTGAGTGTACGAACGATCGCGTTCATCGGCCTCGGCGTCATGGGAGCCCCCATGGCGGCCAACCTCGTCCGCGCCGGATTCGACGTGGTGGGGTACAACCGCAGCGCCGGGAAGAGGGAGGCGCTGGTGGACGCCGGCGGGCGCGCCGCACCCTCGGTGGCCGAGGCGGTGGCGGGAGCCGACGCCGTCGTCACGATGCTGCCCGACTCGCCGGACGTGGAAGCCGTGGTCCTCGGTGAGGACGGGGCCCTGGCGCACATGCGGCCCGGTGCGCTGCTCATCGACATGAGCACCATCAGGCCCGACGTGGCCCGTTCCCTGGCAGAGGCGGGGGAGGCCCGGGGGGTGCCGGTCCTGGACGCGCCCGTCAGCGGGGGAGAGCAGGGGGCCGTCGAGGCGAAGCTCTCGATCATGGTCGGGGGCGAGCCGGAGGCCTTCACCCTGGCGGAGCCCGTGCTGAACGCGCTCGGCGCGACGGTGGTCCACGTCGGGGCGGCCGGTGCCGGCCAGACCGTCAAGGCCTCCAACCAGCTGATCGTCGCGGGGGTGATCGAACTCGTCTCCGAGGCGCTGGTCTTCCTCGACGCGCACGGCGTCGACCGCGAGCGTGCGGTGCGCGTGCTCGCGGGCGGACTGGCGGGGAGCACGGTCCTGGACCGCAAGGCCGCGTCGATGCTCGCGCGCGACTTCGCACCGGGGTTCAGGGTCGACCTGCACCACAAGGACCTGGGGATCGTGACGGCCGCAGCGCGCGAGGCCGGCGTGGCGATCCCCCTCGGAGCACTGACAGCGACCCTGATGGGTGCGCTGAGCGCCCAAGGCCACGGATCTCTCGACCACTCCGCCCTGTTGTTGCAGGTGGAGAAGTTGTCCGGCCGTGAAGCGGAGGCCTCCGGCTGATCCGTCCACCCTCTCGGGCGCATTGTCAGTCTTGAAATCTTGACTGACAATGTGCCTATACTGGCTGCCGCCGTCGCGGAGCACCACCGGCGCGGAAGACGCCGGGCCCGCGGCGGCCACGCCGACGAGAGGACCAGCCACATGGCACAGGGTGTGACGGAGAGCGGGCCCGGGACCGCGGCCAGCGCGCCACGCACGTCCGACTGGCACCTGGGCGCGACACGGTGGACACAGCTCACACTGACGGAGAACGACCCCGGACGCTTCGATCCCGGCTTCTGGATCGACGTCATGCGCGAGACCAGGTCCAACGCGGCCTGCATCAGCGCCGGCGGCTACGTCGCGTTCTACCCGACCGACATCCCGTACCACTACCGCAGCGCCCACCTCGGTGACACCGACCCCTTCGGCACCCTCGTCGACGGGGCCCGCAGCCTCGACATGCACGTCATGGCACGGGTGGACCCCCACGCCGTCCACTCCGACGCCGCACGCGCGCACCCCGAGTGGCTGGCGCGCACCGCCGACGGTCGGCCGGTGGAGCACTGGGGCTACCCCGACATCTGGTTGACCTGTCCGTTCGGTCCCTACAACCGCGAGTTCATCACCGAGGTGGCCAGGGAGATCGTCACCCGGTACGACGTGGACGCCGTGTTCGCCAACCGTTGGCAGGGCCACGGCATCTCCTACAGCGAAGCGGCACTGCGCAGCTTCCGCGACGAGACCGGGTTCGACCTGCCGCGCCGCGAGGGCGACTCCTCCGACCCCGCCTGGCGCGCGTACGTGGTGTGGCGCCGGCGCAAGCTGAGCGAACTGGTGAGCCTGTGGGACCGGGCCGTGCGCGACATTCGCCCGCACGCCCGGTTCATCCCCAACCTGGGCAGCATCGCCGCCCGCGACCTCGACCGCGACATGCTGGCCAGGCATTTCCCCTTCTTCCTCATCGACAAGCAGGGCCGCTCCGGGGTCGAGGCGCCCTGGTCGGCCGGCCGCAACGGCAAGCGGAGCAGGGCGGTGTTCCGGGACAGGCCGGTCGGCCTCATCACCTCCATCGGCCCCGAGGACCACCAGCACCGCTGGAAGGATTCGGTGTCGCCGGGCGCCGAGACCACCATGTGGATCGTCGACGGCTTCGCCCAGGGGGCCTTCCCCTGGTTCACCAAGTTCAACGGCATGGTCCCCGACCGCCGCTGGGTACGGCCCGTCGCCGACGCCTTCGCGCTCCACGAACTGCTCGAGCCCGAACTGGCGGCCCGTGCGGTCACGGCGGACGTGGCGCTCCTGGAGACGGGCTCGGGCCCCGCGGGGACCGGGACGCGGGCCCACGAGGACGGCTTCTACCACGCCCTGGTCGAGGCCCGCATCCCCTTCGAGATCGTCGCGGAGCCGAATTTGACGGTGGAGGAGCTCCACCGGTTCAAGGTGCTCGTCCTCCCCGACGCGGAGCGGCTGAGCCAGGAGCAGTGCCGGACCGTCCAGGCGTTCGCCGAGTCCGGGGGGAGCGTCGTCGCCGCCCACAGGTCCTCCCTGGACGACGAGTACGGCACCCCCCGCGCCAACTTCGGACTCGCCGACGTCTTCGGCGCCGACCTGAGCATGCCTGTGCGCGGCCCCGTGAAGAACAACTACATCGCGCTCACCGGGGACCACCCCACCAACGCCGGGTTCGACGGCGCGGAGCGCATCATCGGAGGGACCGAGCTCGTCGGGGTGACCGCCCGCGCCGGGACCGAGGTGCCCTTCCGCTTCGTGCCCGACTACCCCGACCTGCCGATGGAGGAGGTGTATCCGAGGGAGCAGCCCGGTAGCCCCGCACTCATCGCCCGGGAGCTTCCCGGCGGAGGACGCTCGGTCTACGTCCCCTTCAACCTCGGGGCCCTGTTCTGGGAGGCCCTCCAGCCCGACCACGGGACCCTCGTGGCCAATGCCGTCCGCTGGGCACTCGGCGTACCGGAGCGGGTCCGGGTGCGGGGGCGCGGCCTGGTCGACCTCGCGGTGTGGGAGAACCCCGAGTCGGTCGCCGTGGTCATCGTGAACCTCACCAACCCCATGGCACTCAAGGGGCCCATGCGGGAGATCCTTCCACTCCCTCCGCAGGAGGTCTCGATCGCCCTGCCCGAGGGGGCGGTCGGTGCGCGCGCCCGGCTCCTCGTCGCGGGCGCCGATGTCCCGGTCCGCTTCCGGGAGGGCCGCGCCGAGGTCACCGTCGACTCCGCTGACCTCCTCGAGACCGTCCGGTTCACCTGGATCGGGGGTGAGGGGGCGTGACGGGACACGACCTCTGGTGGCAGCGGCCGTTCCAGATGTTCCAGACGAACCTGAGGGAGGTCGACGCCGGCCTGGACGTCGGCAGGGTCCTCGACTACCTGGAGGGCTTCGGCGCGAGTGCCTGGCTCCTCAGTGTCGGCGGCATCGTCTCCAACCACCCCACGGATCTGGACTTCCAGACCCGCAACCCTGCACTGGCCGAACGCCCGTCCGGCGACCTGGTCGGTGACGCGGTGGCGGCCGCGGGGGAGCGGGGGATACGGGTCCTGGCCCGGATGGACTTCTCCAAGGTCGATCACCGCCGCGCCGAACGCCACCCGGAGTGGTGCTTCACCGGCGCCGACGGCGCTCAGCAGGTGTACAACGGCCTGACCAGTGTGTGTCCGAGCGGGGACTACTACCAGCACCGCCTCTTCGACGTGGTCGACGAAGTGCTGGACCGGTACGCCGTCGACGGTTTCTTCTTCAACTGGATGTCGTTCAACGAGGTCGACTACAGCGGCGTCCACCGGGGCACCTGCCACTGCCTGCCCTGCCGAAGGGCCTTCGCCGACTTCGCCCCCGGCACCGAACTGCCCGCAGGGCCGCACTCCCCGACCTACCCCGTGTGGAAGAGGTTCACGGCGACCGTGCTCGACGAGCTGACCGCACGCGTGCGCGCCCACGTCAGTGCGCGCCGCCCGGAGGCGCCGCTCATCCTCGGGGATCGCGCCGACATCGTCTTCCACGAGGCCAACAACGCCGTCGGCCGTCCCCTGTGGCACCACCGGACCGCCGAACACGTCAGCGCGGCCAGGACGTATCGGCCGCGTGTTCCGGTGCTCACCAACGCCGTGGGCTTCGTCGACATGCCCTACCGTCTGGCAGGGGAGGAGCCCCACCACTTCGCCCAGTACCTGGTCCAGGCCGTCTCGCGCGGCGCCAACCCCTCCACCTACATCATGGGCACCCCCGAGGACGTCACCTACGAGTGCCTCGGCGTGGCCGGCGAGATGACCCGTTTCCACCGCGACCACGGCGAGGTCTATCGCGACCTCGCACCGGCCGCCCGAGCCCTCCTGGTGCGGCCGGATCCGCTGAAGCTCTCCCCCGCGCGGCTGGAGGAGGCCACGCACGAGTTCCGGGGACTGTACACGGCGCTCCTCGAAAGGCACATCCCGTTCGACGTCCTGCCGGAGCCGCGCCTTCCGGACGTCGGCGACCAGGGCCGCCTGGGCGACTACGGCCTGGTCGTCCTCCCCGACCTCGGGCCGCTGGAACCCGAGGGGGTCGGGGCCCTGGACCGCTTCGTCGCCGGAGGGGGAGGCGTGCTCGCCACAGGCGGGAGCGGGTTCGAGGGAGACGCCTTCCAGTTGGAGGGCTCCCCGGTGCTGCGCCGGACGGCCGTCCGGGACACCGTCGAGTCCGTGCGCTCGCTCCACCTGCGCCGTCCCGGCCGGGAGGACGCGCGCCGCGGGGGCGACCTCCCCGTCTTGGGCGCCTTCCACGTGGTCGAGCCCCTGCCGGACGCGGGGACGGACCTGCCGATGCTGTCCCGCGCCCCCTACGGCCCTCCCGAGAAGTGCCACGGCCACCTGGCCCTCGACCTGCCCGGCGCACTGTGGCGCGACCACGGACGGGGCCGGATCGCCGTCCTGCCCTGGACCCCGGGCCGCGCGTACCGGCAGGCGGGTCTGAGCGGGCACAGGGACGTGTTCGTCGAAACGGCGCTGCGCACGGCGAGGGGGCCCGTCCAGGTCGACACCGACCTCCCCGAGCAGGTCGAGGTGGTCCTGGGTGCCTCGGCGGCCGGGGGAGTGGTCCACCTGATCAACCACTCGGGCGATGTGCCCCAAGGGTTCCGGACGCCCCTGCCGGTGGAGGGACGCCGTCTGAGGGTGCCGTGGTGGCCGGAGCAGCCGTCGTTCGCCCTGTGTGCCGACACCGGGCTGGCAGGGGACGGCGAGGTCGTACTGCCCCGTATCGACCTCTTCGAGGTGCTGGTCAGGCCTTGACCCATCAAGGCCCGGTAACATTGTCAAACAAGTATTCATGGATTATTGACAGACCAGATCTGGGTCGGAAACATGTCCTATGAGGCTGCACACGCACCTGTGTGACTTCCCCCGCAGTGAAGGGAATGTGATGAGAGACTTCGATCGGCGCGCTTTTCTCGCGTTGACCGGCCTGGGCGCGATGGGGGCGTCCACGCTCCTGTCCGGCTGCGGCGGCAGCGGTTCCAGTTCTGCGCTCCGCTACGCCTGGTGGGGGAACACCGTCCGCCAGCAGACCTACACCCGGGCACTGGAGGAGTTCCAGGAGGCCAACCCCGACATCACGGTCGATCCGGAGTTCGCGGAATACACCGCCTTCCAGGAGCGCATGACCACGCAGATGGCGGCCCGCAACGTCGCCGACATCTTCTGGATCGCCTCCCCCCAGGTCATGACGTACGAGGCGAACGGGCTGTACCGCAGGCTCGACGACATCCCCACCCTGGACCTGTCCGACTACGGCGAAGAGGACATCGCGTCCTTCTCCCTGGGCGGCGAGCTCGTCACCATGCCCCACGGCGTCTTCGTCCCCGTCGTCCGCCACAACGAGACCTTCCTGGAGGAGGAGGGAGCGGAGATGCCGGGGGAGGACTGGACGTGGGACGACCTTGCCGAGTTCCTCGTCGACTACAGCGCCAACAACGCGGCGGGACGCAAGGGGGCGAGCTACACCCCCGACCAGGACATGGGCCTCGAGGCCTGGCTGCGCCAGCGCGACCAGGACCTGTGGACCGAGGGCGGCGACGTCGGCTTCGACGCCGAGGCGCTCGGCGACTGGTTCGAGTGGTGGCGCAAGCTCCTCGACGAGGGGGCGGTCCTGAGCCTGGGCGAGCAGGAGGGCATGCAGCCCGACTTCTCCACGGTCGGGGACAGTGTCCTGCTCAACTTCGGAAGCTCCAACCACATCATCGACGAAGCCACGATGTTCCCCGACTGGAAGTACCGGCTCCGGTCCGTGCCGGTCGTCGACGGCGCGGCCGACGGCCACCGCTTCCTCTACTACCCCCGCCTGGCCGTCTACCAGGGCATCGACGACGACAAGGTCGAGGCGGCCGGGAGGCTCATCGACTTCAGCGTCAACAACGCGGACTTCCTGCGGACCGTGGGTCTCACCATGGGGGCTCCCCCCAACCCCCGCGTCCTCGCCGCCTCCTACGAGTTCGCCTCGGAGGACGAGACGGAGATGCTGACCGTGGTGGAGGCGGAGCGGGCCGAGGAACAGCGGCCGCGGTACGAGGCTCCCCCTGGGACGGGCACCTGGCGGGAGGCACTGTCCAGGGCGTCGGAGAACGTCGCCCTGGGCAACGGCGCCGTCTCGGAGGTGGCGGAGTCGCTCATCGAAGAGATCCGGTCCGGCATCGACCAGGGGGCGTAGGGCGTGGCCCCCTCAGTGAAGCGCCGTCCCGCCGTCAGGCAGCAGGGGCGTGCCGCCTACGTCTTCCTCACCCCCTGGCTGCTGGGACTGTGCCTGGTGACGGCCGTCCCGCTCGGAGCCTCCCTCTACCTGGCCTTCACCGACTACAACATCCTCAGCACACCGAACTTCACCGGGCTCGCCAACTTCGAGCGCATGTTCGGCGACGAGCGGTTCTGGGCGTCCACGTCCGTCACCGCACGGTACGTGCTCGTCTCGGTCCCGCTCCAGCTGATGTTCGCGCTCCTCCTCGCGGTCCTGCTGGACCGCGGGGTGCGGGGGCTCGCGTTCTACCGCGGCGCCTTCTACCTTCCCTCGCTCCTGGGGGCGAGCGTCGCGATCGCCGTCCTCTGGCGGGAGGTGTTCGGACACCACGGCCTGGTCAACGACTTCCTCGCGCTGATCGGGATCGAGGGGCAGAGCTGGCTCCAGAACCCGTCCACGGCGCTCTCGACCCTCATCGTGCTCAACGTGTGGACCTTCGGATCGCCGATGGTCATCTTCCTCGCCGGCCTGCGGCAGATCCCCGAGGAGTACTACGAGGCGGCCCGCGTGGACGGGGCCTCGCGTGTACGGCAGTTCTGGCACATCACCGTCCCGATTCTCACACCGATCATCTTCTTCAACCTCATCCTGCAGACCATCGGCGCCTTCCAGACCTTCACCCAGGCACACGTGATCAGCGGCGGTACCGGCGGCCCGGTCGACTCCACCCTCTTCTACACGCTCTACGTCTATCAACAGGGCTTCAAGGCCTTCGACATGGGCTACGCCTCCGCGCTGGCCTGGGTCCTGCTGCTGGTCATCGGCGCCGTGACCGCGGTCCACTTCTTCCTGTCCAAGTACTGGGTCTTCTACGGAGACGACTGATGATCGACGCCGCACCGGTCGCGGGCGCACGCGGCCCCCGGAGCCGCCGACGCACGCGGAGCGCCATGCTCAAGCACGGCGCCCTGCTGCTCTTCCTGATCGTGATGATCTACCCGCTGGTCTGGATGATCGTCAGCGCCTTCAAGCCCGCGCACCTCATCCTGACCGAACCGGGGCTCGTCCCCACCGAGGTCACCTTCGAGAACTTCCGGGAGGGCTGGCACGCCCTCAACCGCCCCTTCTCGGTGTTCTTCCTCAACTCCCTCGTCGTGACCGTGGGATCGATCCTCGGCAACCTTTTCTCCTGCTCACTCGCGGCCTACGCGCTCGCCAGGCTGGAGTTCAGGTCGCGCCGCCTCTTCTTCGGGATCACCCTCGTCTCGGTCATGCTGCCGATGCACGTGCTGATCATCCCGCAGTACATCTTCTTCGCCCAGCTGGGATGGGTGGACACCTATCTGCCGCTGCTGATCCCCAAGCTGCTCGCCACCGACGCGTTCTTCATCTTCCTGATGGTGCAGTTCATCAGGGGCATCCCGCGCGACCTCGACCGCGCCGCGGCGATCGACGGGGCGGGCCCCTTCCGGATCTTCTGGCACGTGGTCTTCCCGCTCATGCGCCCGGCCCTGGTGACGACGACCATCTTCACGTTCATCTGGACGTGGAACGACTTCTTCACGCCGCTCATCTACCTGACGTCGACGGACATGTACACCGTGCCGGTCGCGCTCAGCGCGATGGTGAGCTCGGAGAGCCAGCAGGGGATCGGGATGCTGTTCGCGATGTCCCTGGTCTCCCTGCTGCCGGTCATCCTGTTCTTCGTCTTCGCGCAGCGCTACCTGATCCGCGGCATGGTCACCAGCGGCCTCAAGTAGGAGGGACGGAAAAGCCGGTCCGGCGCGCCCGGGCCGGCTCCGTCCCGTCGACGTACTACTCGCCCCCGGCCCCGGCCGCCTCCTGCGCACCGGTCTCCAGCCCTGCCAGGAGGCGGTCGCGCGCGTGGTCGAGGTGCTCGGACAGGCGCAGGCGCGCCGTGTCGGGATCCCGGGCCTCGATGCCGGCGAGGATGGTGGCGTGCTCGTGGGCCACGGTGGAGCCCTGCGTGGCCCGGTGCGCCTGGAAGCGGCCCATGGTCAGGTGCACCTCCCCCATGATCAGCTCGTGCATCCGGCTCAGCCGCTCACTGCCGGCGCCGGACACCAGCGCGGTGTGGAAGGCGATGTCCGCGTCGACCTGCCGCTCGAAGTTGCCGTCCCGGGCCGCGGCCTCGATGAGCACCTGGGCCTCCGCCGCCTCGGCGGGAACCGCCCCCTCGGACGCCAGTACGGTGACCGCCGCGCTCTCGACGGTGCCCCGGCTGAAGAAGAGGTCGTGGATCTCGTCCGCGTGGAAGTCGGGGACGACCGCCGTCTTGTGGGCGGAACGGCGGAGCAGGCCGAGCACCGTGAGCCGTTCGAGGCACGCCTTGGCGGTCGGACGCGCCACGTCGTACTCACTGGCGATGCGGTGCTCGGTGAGCTTCTCACCGGCGGCGATCTCTCCGTTGACGATGCGGCGACGCAGCGATTGGTAGAGCGCGTCGGTCAGGGACGAGGGTGCGAGGGTGAAGTTGGCCTGTCGATTCACGTACTCATCGTGCCACAGCCGAGACCCTGACACATACATCTGTAAGACCAGTACACCGGTAGAACAGCTGGTCGTGACCCCGGGGGTGCCCGTGTGACCCCCCGCACAGTTCCGTGGCTTCCCGGCCGGTCCCGTCCACCCCGGAGGACCGGAAGCACAGGCCGGGGAAAGCCCGGTCCGACACGGCAGCGGGGTGCTTGCACGTGCACCGCCCGCCACGGAACCTGGGAAAGTCCGGGGCGGGCCTTCCGGACACCGCGCCCCGGGAGGCCGGCGGTGCGACCGCCGCGGCCCGGCCGGCGGTCCGCAGCTGACGAGGAGGCGACGCGGTGAGTACCGAGGACAGCACGAAGGCCGTGGTCATGGCGCTGGCGGCCAACCTCGGGATCGCCGTGACCAAGTTCGTGGCCTATCTCCTGACGGCGTCCTCGGCCATGCTCGCGGAGTCGGTGCACTCGGTGGCCGACTCCGGAAACCAGATCCTGCTGCTCATCGGCGGACGTCGGTCGGTGCGCACCGCCACGCCGGAGCACCCCTTCGGCTTCGGCCACGAGCGCTACGTCTACGCCTTCCTCGTGGCGATCGTGCTGTTCACCCTCGGCGGGCTGTTCGCCCTGTACGGGGCATGGGAGAAGATCCGCGACCCCCACCCGATCACCTCCTGGCAGTGGGTGCCCATCGTGGTGCTGCTGCTGGCCGCCGTGATGGAGGCGACGGCGCTGCGCACCGCGCTGCGCCAGTCCAGGTCGGCGCGCGCCCGGGTGGGGTGGTTCGGGTTCATCCGCCGCACCAAGTCCCCCGAGCTGCCGGTGATCCTGCTGGAGGACACCGGCGCCCTCATCGGCCTGGCCTTCGCCCTGGTCGGGGTCGGTCTGACCCTGATCACCGGCAACGGCGTCTGGGACGGCCTGGGTTCGGGGGCCATCGGTCTGCTGCTCGTGGTGTTCGCCGTGCTCCTGGCCGTGGAGGTCAAGAGCCTGCTCATCGGGGAGTCCGCCAGCGAGGAGAACATCCGCCTCATCCGCGGGGCCATCCTGGACTGCGCGGACATCGACGCCGTCATCCACATGCGCACGATGCACCTGGGGCCCGAGGAACTGCTGGTCGCGGCCAAGGTCGCCGTGGACGCCGAGGACGACGCCCGGCGTGTCACCCGCGCGATCGACGAGGCCGAGCGCAGGATCCGCGAGGCCGTGCCCATCGCGAAGATCATCTACATCGAACCCGACCTGCTGCGCCCCCGCTCCCCGGGCTGAGGCGGCCGCGGAGCCCCGGAGATCGGGTCCGCGGGGGGTGCGGTGCCCGGACAAACGGGTTGCGGCTGCGGGCGGGTGGGGCAACCCTGGGCGTACCGGCCCCCGCAGCGGGTCGGGCCGCGGCCGGGACGCGGGGTGTGGGCACGCCGGCCCCCGCACCGGGCCGACCGAGGAACCACCGAAGGGGCAACGATGATCGACACCCGCCTCGCCGGACAGACCGTCCTGGTCACCGGCGGATCCGGGAACATCGGCGCGGCGATCAGCCGCGCGTTCGCCGCCCAGGGGGCGCGCGTGGCGGTCCACCACCTCGACCGCGACCCCCCGGCGCCGGCCGGGGCCGAGTGGGCCCACGTCACCCCCGCCGCGGGGACCGCGGACGAGCTCGCGGAGGAACTCGGCAACGGCTCCTTCGCCGTCGGCGCCGACCTGTCCGAGCCGGATGGGCCCGTCCGGCTCGTGCGCGAGGTCGCGGACCGGGCCGGACCGGTCAACGTCCTGGTCAACAACGCCGCCCACTGCGAGACGCCGGACACCGTCGACACCCTGACCCACGCGTCCCTGGAGCGCCACTACCGGGTGAACGCCGTGGCCCCAGCGGTCCTCACCGCCGAGGCGGCACGGTTGCGCCGCGGGGGCGAGCCGCTGTGCATCGTCAACATCACCACCGACGCCGCGCGGGCCTTTCCCGGCCAGACCGGCTACGGGACGTCCAAGGGCGCGCTGGAGGCGCTGACCAGGTCCACCGCGCTGGACCTGGCGGCGCGCGGCATCCGGGTGAACGCCGTCGCCCCGGGGCCCGTCCAGACCGGCTGGATGGACGAGGAGCTCGTCGCCCGGGCGGGGGAGGCCGTGCCGATGGGCAGGGTCGGAGAGCCGGACGACATCGCCGACGCCGTGGTCTACCTGGCCTCCCACCAAGCCCGATGGGTCACCGGACAGGTCCTGCAGGTCGCCGGGGGGCACGCGCTGTGACCGTGCCGGGGAGCGGGGGTGCGCTTCGGACCGCCCCGCACCGGAAGGCTCCCGACCCCCCGTCTGTCCTCCGGAACTGCTAGGCATGGGGGACATTTCACCCCCTGAAGCCTGAGAAGAGAGCCCCCATGTCCGACCTCACCGAGTACGCGGGCCTGCCCGTGGTCGAGTTCCCCGCCAGCGGCACGTGGGAGGAGCGGTTCGCCCGCATCCGGGAGCAGGGCGGCGACCCGCGCGACCCCGCCGCCACGGCCTGGCGGCTGCGGACCAGCGCGGGCGTGCGGACACCCCCCGAGGACGAGTGCACCGACTACCTCGCCCGGTTCCTGTCCGAGGTGGACACCGAGCGGCTGACGGCCCTGGTCGTCGGCGAATGGTCCTATGCCAATGAGGGAGGCATGTACCAGGCCGCGGACCTGCTGGTCGAGCACGCCGACGCGCTGCCGAACCTGCGCTCGGTCTTCTTCGGCGACATCACCTTCGACGAGTGCGAGCTCTCCTGGATCTCCCAGCCCGACCTGGCGCCGCTCGTGGCCGCCTTTCCCCGGCTGGAGGCGCTGACCGTGAAGGGCGCCGACGGCATGGACGGCCGGCTCGGGCTGCACGTGCCCTCGCACGCCTCGCTGCGTTCCCTCACCCTGCAGAGCGGTGGCCTGCCCGGCCGGGTCGTGCGCGAGGTGGCGTCCTCGGGTCTGTCGGCGCTGGAGCACCTGGAGCTGTGGCTGGGGATGGAGGACTACGGCGGCAGCACCTCCCCGCAGGACCTGGCGCCGGTGCTCTCGGGCGAGGCGTTCCCCCGGCTGCGGTACCTGGGGGTGCGCAACGCCGAGAAGTGGGCCGAGTGGGTCCCGGTGCTCGCCGAGGCGCCCGTCCTCGCGGGCCTGGAGGTGCTCGACCTGTCCCTGGGCATCCTCACGGACCAGGGCGCACGGGAGCTCGTCGACCGGGCCGGGGCCTTCGCCGGTCTGCGCCGGCTCGACCTGCACCACCACTTCCTGGGCGAGGAGACGGTGGAGCGTGTGCGGGCCGCGTTCGCCGGATCCGGGGTCGAACTCGACCTGGACGCCGGAAGGGACGACGATGACGAGGAGTACGACGAGGACGAGGAGCCCTACTACTACACCGCGGCGTCCGAGTAGCCGGAACGCTCACGGCCGGGGCCGGACCGACCACCGGCGGCCCCGGCCGAACGCGGTTCCCCGTGCCCCCACCGCCCCGCGCGCCCGGTCGCAGCCGTCGGTCCTGCGCCCCCCTTCCGCTATTACGGCGAAACGGGTAACGTGACCGACGTCCAATGCCCGGTGAAGTGAATGCAGGGCGATCGGAGGAATGGGATCGGCGCGGGCTGCACGGGCGGACAGAATGCCCCTGAATTGTACGGGCCGACTGTGTGAGGGATTCCCCTCCGAGCTTTTATCTCCTCGGTCTGTCCCGCTGTGCCGATGTTGAATTCTGACACATTTTTCGGTGTTTCTGGCGTGTCTGCGGAAAACGCAAACGGAGGCCGCACCGCACTGATCGGACGAGGGGGGCTCGGCGCGAATACGCCGTCGCGCCGGTGGCCCGCAGGGGGCGGCCGGGTGTGCCGGGCAACGGCGGAAGCGCGCACATCCGGTCGACCGGAGCCATCGTGGCCCGACAGGAGGGACCGCTGTGCCCGGCACGACTGCGAACAGTGGGAAGACGGCCGTCTACGGTGCTTTCGCGGCGAACGGAGTCATGTACGCGGCGCTGGTGAGCCGGGTGCCGGCCCTGGGAACGGAGCTGGGCCTGTCCACGGCGGAACTCGGGCTGCTTCTGCTGTGGCTGTCCGCCGGGGCCGTGTCCGGGCTCCCCGCCGCAGGCCTCCTGGTCCAACGCCTCGGCGGGGGCCGGGGGATCACCGCCGGCATCTCCCTCGCGGCGGCAGGGCTGCTGGCGCTCGCCGTCGGCCTGGGAACCGCCTCGTGGCCCCTCACGGCGGCCGCGCTCTTTTCCGTCGGGTTGGGAATGGGGCTGTGGGAAGTCGGCATGAACGTCGTCGGCTCACGTACGGCCCACCTCATCGGCAGTGAGAGCCTGTTGCCGCGACTTCACGCCGCGCTCAGTCTGGGAACCGTGGCCGGGGCCCTTCTCGGCGCACTTCTGGCGGGAATGTCGGTGCCGCTGTCGCTCCAGAACACGGGCATGGCAGGCCTGCTGGTGCTGACGGCCTTTCTGCTCAGGCGGTTTGCGCGGGGCGGGGAAATGCGCGGGAATGTCGGTGCCGGGCGCGCGCCCGGGGGTGTTCTTCTGGCCTCCTGGCGTGAACGGCGAACCCTTCTCATCGGCCTGTGCGTCCTGGGTTTCGCCTTCGCCGAAGGCACGGCCAACGAATGGATCGCCTATGTCCTGGTCGACGGTTACGGGGCCGCCGAGCACACGGGGGCCCTGGCGTTCGCCGCCTTCGTGGCGGCCATGACGGCGGGGCGCCTCACCGGAGGCGCTCTCGTCGCCCGTATCGGCCGGGCCGGAGTGCTGCGCCTCTCGGTCGGACTGGCCCTCGGCGGCGTACTCGTCGTGGCTCTCGGCAACGCGGTCGCGTGGGCTCTGGTGGGAGCGCTTCTGTGGGGCCTGGGGGCCGCGATGGGGTTCCCGGTCGGCATCGCCGCGGCGGCGGACGACCCCGAAAGGGCGGCGGCGAGGGTGTCCGTCATCAGTTCGCTGGGCTATGCGGCCTTCCTGGGGGGTCCGCCGCTGCTGGGGCTGCTCGGAGGGCTCTACGGCATCCAGCAGGCGATACCGGTCGTCTGTGCCGCGCTGGTGCCGGCCTTCCTCGCGTCGGGGGCCACGCGGCGGATCACCGCCCCGGAGAAGGGGGAGGGACCCGGCCGGCCCCGGTGAGGACCGGGGAGTCGCTGCCCGCCCCGCACCGCGCCACCCGCACCCCGCCGCTACCCGGTGGCGGGGCTCCACCGGTCCCGGTGTCCGACCGACGCGGGCGCGCCCCCGACGAGGTCGCGCAGCTGGGACCGGGCGGTGACGCCCAGCTTGGGGAAGCTGCGGTACAGGTGCGAGCCCACCGTGCGCGGGGAGAGGAAGAGCTTCTCACCGATCTCGCGGTTGGTCAGCCCCCGGGAGGCGAGCCTGACGATCTGCTGCTGTTGCGGGCTGAGTTCGGCGAGCGCGTCCGGGGCGGCGTCCACGACGTCGAGGCCGGCGGCGCGCGCCTCGGCCCGGGCGCGCTCGATCCACGGCCGTGCGCCCAGACGGCGGAAGACCTCCAGGGCCTCGGCGAGCGGCGCCCGGGCCTCCGCGATGCGCCGTCGGCGCCGCAGCCGCTCGGCGAGGTCGAGCAGGGCCTGCGCCCGCTCGAAGGGCCAGTGCTCCAGGACCGGGTCCGCCAGGGCGGCCCGCAGGTGCGGTTCGGCGTCCCCGGGGTCCGCCAGCAGGCCTCGGGCCCGGTCGACCAGCGCGCGCAGGCGGGGTGAGGCGCCCTTCGCGAGCAGGTGTGCGCAACGCTCGACGATCGCGGCGGCCTCCTCGCGGTGACCGCTGCGCACGGCGGCCGCGGCCAGGTCGGCGAGGGCCGGGTGGGAGGCGTGGTAGTGCACGGGCTCGCCGTCCGCGGTGAAGACCGCGCGGAGGTGCTCGTAGGCGGTCCCGTACGCGCCTTCGACGGCCGCCGCGGCCCCGAGCGCACGGCGGGCGTAGACGCCGACCGAGCGGCTTTCCAGCGGATCCACCAGGGCGAGCGCCTCCTCGGCCCGGCCGCGGGCCGCGACCGCGTCACCCCGGTGGGCCAGCACGACGGCGTCCACGGCTGCCGCGCAGGCCACGGCGTGGTCGAGGCCGACCAGCCGGCCGACCGCCGTGGTGCGGGCGCAGGCCTCCCGGGCCTGGTCCCACCTTCCCCGGTCCACATAGGCCCAGGCGACGGCGCCGCCCAGCCCCTCCGGCAGGGTTCCCCGCACCTGCCAGCGGTCGAACGCCTCGTCGAAGGCGCGGACGGCCCGCGGGGTCTCGTCCAGGAGCCACGCCAAGATCCCGACGGCGGTGAGCCGCTCCGGCCGGTCCCGCGCCTCGGCGGCCAGCCGCGGGAGCAGGGGGAGGACCTCGTCCCTGGCGGCGAGGGGGTCCGACACGGTCCTCACCCAGGCGCGCAGGGCGGCGTCCGCGGCCCCCTCGGGGAGGCGCCCCAGGAGGTCGTGGACGCGGTGGCGCTGGGCGTCCTCCCCGGAGTAGAACCGCACCACGGCGGCCTCGGCCAGAAGGTCCAGGGCGGCGGCGGGCCGGGAGGCCGCCGAGCCCTCGGCGGCGTCGGCCAGCCGGGAGAAGACCGCGGTGTGGCGCCCGGTCAAAACCGCCAGCCGTCCGGCCTGCACGGCGACGGACGCCAGCAGCGACGCGTCGTCCGTGCGCGCGCGTGCCGCGGCGGCCAGCTCCTCGACCCGGGCGAGGTCCCCGGTGAACACGGCCGCAGAAGCGGCCCCGACCAGCAGCCGGGCGCCGTCCTCGCGCCGCGGCGCCAGCTCCGCGGCGCGCCGGAGGGCCTCGGCCGCCGCCGCGTGGCTGCCGCGCCGGAGGGCCCGGTCGGCGGTCCGCTCCAGCTCCGCGGACACGGCCGCGTCGGGGCGCGTGCAGGCGGCGGCCAGGTGCCAGGCGCGCCGGTCCGGTTCGTCCCGCAGCAGTCCGGCGAGCGCGAGGTGGGCCTCGCGCCGTGCCTCCGGGGGTGCGGCGTGGTACACGGCGGACCGCACGAGCGGGTGGCCGAACCGGGGGACCGGGCCGGTCCGCCGGACCAGCCCGGCCTCCTCCGCGGGCGGCCAGACGGCGTCCCCGGCGCCGGGCAGTCCGGCCGCGGCGGCGACGTCGGAGTCGGCGCTGTCCATGGCGGCCAGGAGCAGCAGGGCCCGCCCCGTCGCCGCGGGAAGGCCGTCCAGGCGTGCGGCGAAGACCCGCTCCAGGTGCCCGGTGAGCGGGAGCGGGCCCGCGTCGGGCAGCCCCGCGGCCGTGTCGCGGGAGGCGGCCGCCCTCGCCAGTTCCACCAGCGCCAGCGGGTTGCCGGCGGCCTGCTCGGTGATCCGCGCCCTGGTGCGTCCGGTGGGAGCCGCCGGCTGCAGGTCCAGGAGCCGGCCGGCCGCGGCGCCGTCGAGCGGGCCCAGGGTGAGCGTGGGCACGTGGCGGTCGAACCCCGGGAGGCGGTGGCCCTCGCGGGCCGCGACCAGCACGGTGACCGGTTCCCCCGCCAGCCGCCTGGCGGCGAAGGCCAGGGCGTCCAGGGAGGCGCGGTCGAACCACTGCGCGTCGTCCAGTGCCACGAGCACGGGCTGCCGCTCGCCCATGGCCGACAGCAGGCCCAGGACGGCGATCCCGAGCAGGAGGGGGTCGGGCGCTCCCTCGCGAGCGACGGCGCGCCCCGCGCCGAAGGCCTCCCGCAGGGCGGCGCGCTGTCCGTCCGGCAGTTCGTCCACCTCGTCGTGCAACGGCCGCAGCAGCTGGTGCAGGGAGGAGAACGCCAGCCCGGACTCCGACTCGCTCCCCGCGGCGCGCAGCACGCGCGCGCCGTCGGCCCCGGCCCGGCGCGCAGCGCGGTCCAGGAGCGCGCTCTTCCCCGTGCCCGCGTCCCCCAGCAGCACCACCACCGGGTCCGCCGATTCCGGCTCCACCGCACGCAGGAGGCGCGTCCACTCCGCTTCCCGGCCGACGAACGGCCCCCCGGCCTCCGGTTCCGGCCCCGCGGCCGCGCCGACGCCGCCTGTGTGCTCACCCACGGAAGCCCCCCCGCAAACATGGCTCTTCGACCCGGTGCCGTCCTGCCCCGGCCCCGGCAGGCTACAAGCCGCCCGGCCCCGCGCGCAGGTGCAGTCACGTGACGGATACCGGGCCCGCCCGGGCCGCCCGTACGGTTCCCCAGAACCCGCCGAACACACGAGGACGCCCCATGGAACAGATCACGCTCGGAAACGTCACCATCGACCGGGTCCGGGAATACTACGGAACCGTCGACATGACGACCGACGCCTTCTTCCCGGAGACCCCGAAGGAGGCCTGGAACGACGGCGCCTCCTGGCTGGACCCGCATTTCCTGGATTCCGGGACCAATACCGTGAATTCCGCGATCCAGACCTGGCTGCTGCGCAGCGAGGGCAGGACCATCCTCGTCGACACCGGTGTGGGCAACCACAAGGAGCGCCCGTACTCGCCGGTCTGGAGCCGCCTCGAAACAGACTTCCTCGCCAATCTCGCGCGCGCCGGCGTCGAGCCCGAGGACGTGGACATCGTGATCAACACGCACCTGCACGTCGACCATGTCGGCTGGAACACCTACCTGGACGGGCGGAACTGGGTACCCACGTTTCCCAACGCCACCTATCTCATGCCCAAGGACGACTTCGACTTCTGGAACCCCGAGAACGGGCACGAGCCGAACCTCGGCCGGGGCAACCAGAACGTCTTCGAGGACAGCGTGGCCCCGGTCCACCGGGCCGGTCTGACACTGCTGTGGGAGAACAGCCACCGGATCGACGCCGGCCTGCGCCTGGACGCGGCTCCCGGACACACCCCCGGCTCCTCCGTGCTGACCCTCACCTCCGGGACGGACCGCGCGGTGTTCGTCGGCGACATGCTGCACAGCCCGGTGCAGATCCTCGAACCCGACTCCAACAGCTGCTTCTGCGAGGACCCCGCGGGCGCCCGCGCCACCCGCCGCAAGGTCCTGGGCTGGGCGGCCGACAACAACGCGCTCGTCGTCCCCGCGCACCTGGGCGGCCACGGCGCCGCCGAGGTGTCGCGCGCGGGGGACAAGTTCGCCGTCAAGGGCTGGGCCCCCTTCGCCCCGTACACCGAGCAGGGCTGAGGCCCGCGGAAAGGCATCACCATGAACCACCACACCGGACCCGTCGTCACCACCGCCCGGGGCGCGGTCCGCGGCCTGCGCCGGGGCGACACCGACGCCTACCTGAACATCCCCTACGCGGCGCCGCCCCGCGGCGCCGGCCGCTTCGCCCCGCCCCGGCCGCACGAGTCCTGGGACGGCGTCCGGGACGCCACCGCGCCGGGCCCCAACGCGCCCCAGGCCGAGCGCAGGCTCGGCAGCGTGGACATGTCCCCCTACTTCGGAACCGGCTGGAGCCGAGGGGAGGACTACCTCACCGTCAACGTCTGGGCGCCCGCCGGAGGCGGCGACGGCCTGCCCGTCATGGTGTTCGTCCACGGCGGCGGGTTCGTCGCCGGCTCGACGCGGTCCGCGCTCTACGACGGCTCGGCCTTCGCCCGCGACGGAGTCGTCCTCGTCACCCTCAACTACCGGCTCGGCATCGCCGGGTTCCTGGACCTGCCCGGGGCGCCCGCCAACCGCGGCCTGCTCGACGTCGTCGCCGCGCTGCGCTGGGTCCGCGAGAACATCGCCGCCTTCGGCGGCGACCCGCGCAACGTCACCCTCTTCGGCCAGTCGGCCGGGGCGACCGTCGTCGGCGGCGTCCTCGCCTCCCCCGGGGCCGTGGGCCTCCTGCGCCGGGCGATCGTCCAGAGCGGCAGCGGCCTGGGCGCGTTCACGCCCGAGCAGGCCGCACGCGTCACCGAGGCGGCGGCACGGGACCTGGGGGTCGAGCCCCACGCCGACGCCTTCGCCGGCCTCTCCGACGACCGCCTGGTCGAGACGTCCTCCCGGCTCTCGGGCATCGACCTGCGGACCGGGACGCACCGCGACCCGCTGATCGGGCTCAGCCCCTTCAGCCTGGTCCTCGACACCCAGCCCGCCGCATCCCTCGCCGCCGGCCCCGGAGCCGACGCCGACCTGCTCATCGGGACCAACACCGAGGAGGGCAACCTCTACCTGGTCCCCGTGGACCGGTACTCCGCCTCGACCGCCGAGGACGTCGACGGCGCCGCGGCGCGCTCTCACCCGGATCCCGCCCGTCTCGTCGCGGCCTACCGCACGTCACGCCCCAGGGCGTCCTTCGGTGAACTGCGCTCCGCGGTCATGGGCGACGCGCTGTTCGGTGCGGGCACCCGGGCCCTGGCCGACGCCCATGCTGCCCTGCCGCGGGCCGCCACCTACGGCTACGAGTTCGCCTGGCGCTCCCGCGCCCTGGGCGGAGAGCTCGGCGCCGCCCACGGGGTGGAGCTGCCCTTCGTCTTCGACCTGGCCCACCTCTCCCGGCTGCGGGGTCCGGCCGCCCTGCTCGGCCCCGAGGAGCCGCCCGCCCGTCTCGCCGCGCGCATGCACGGGGCCTGGGTCCGGTTCGCCAGGACCGGCGACCCCGGATGGGACCCGTACGACGACGGGAACCGGGTCACCATGCGCATCGACGCCGAGTGGTCCCGCGTGGAGGACCCCCGCGGTCGGGAGCTGGAGGCCTGGACGACCGCGTGACGCCCCGTCCCACCGGTTCCGTCCACCCGCCCGCCGGGTGACGGAACCGGTGGGGGCCGCCGCGCCCGCCGGGGCGCTTCGGCAGGCTCCCCGCCACGGACGGGACACCGGCAGGTGTCACCGGTCCCGGCCGGCGGCGGCCGACTCGACGAGATTGCTCTTGGGCAGCCCGGCTCCGGAGGCCACGGCCCCGACCCACTCGTCGGTCGTCGCCACGGCGGCGAAGTTCGAGTTGAGCATCGCCATCAGGGTCTCGTGCACGGTCTTCGCGCGAACCGAACCGGCCGCGTTGGCGATGTCGACGGCGCCGGTCGCGTCGGAGAGCACCTCCGCCCGGAGCCCGCGGGCCTCCGCCTCCACGGAGGAGGCGAGGATGCAGTTATTCGTCATGTATCCCACCAGCGTGACGGTGTCGATGCCCCGACCGCGCAGCCAGTCCTCCAGGTCGGTGCCGGCGAACACCGAACCGTGCTGCTTGACCAGGGGCTTCCACGCGTCGCTGCGGCGCTCCTCGACGGCGGGGTGGAGCTCGTAGGTCGGCAGCGTCGGGTTGAACACGGGGGACCGGTCCCCGGCCGAGTGCTGGACCACGACCACCGGGATCCCGGCTCCGGCGGCGGCGTCGATCGCGTTCGCGACCTTCAGCACGGACTCGTCACGCGGCGGGTACTGAATCGGCAGCAGACCGGTGAAGTACTCCTGCTGGACATCGACAACCACCAGTGCACGCGACTGTGCCATGGGTTCCTCCTCGGGTCGGTGGCGGCGCTCCTGACCACCGCGGGCATCCTCGCCCGCGTGCAGCGCCGCTGGGACAAGCCTGGCGAACACGGCGAACGGCCACCAGTGGCACGAGTGCAATCCTTCGATGCATGCGTGCCATAGTGGGAGGATGGTGCGGATCGCGGTCTATGCGTTCGACGACGTCACGATGTTCCACCTGTCCACGCCGACACTCGTCTTCGACGAAGTCGCCCGGCAGGGGTTCGCGGACTGGTCGTCGACGCTGTTCTCCGAGGCGAGGGGTCGTGTACGCACGACGGAGGGGTACCAGCTCGGCGGGCTCGCGGATCTCACCGCCCTCGAGGACGCCGACGCGGTGGTGATCCCCTCGTGGCACACGGACTTCCGAAGGCCGAGCCCGGCCCTGGTCGCCGCGCTCCGCCGCGCGCACGAGCGGGGAGCGACCGTGGTCGGCCTCTGCCTGGGGGCGATCGCCGTGGCGGACGCCGGGTTGCTGGACGGGCGGGCTGCGGTCACGCACTGGAAGGCGTTCGAGACCTTTCGCACGCGGCACCCGGGTGTCGCCCTGGACAAGACCGTGCTGTACATCGACCACGGTGACGTCCTCACCTCCGCCGGCACCGCCGCGGGCCTGGACGCCTGCCTCCACCTGGTCCGGACCCGACTCGGATCGCACACCGCAGGCCAGGTCGCCAAGGAACTCGTCGTGGCCCCTCACCGCAGCGGTGGCCAGGCGCAGTACATCGACGGCCCCCGCCCTTCGCGGACCGCTGCCGAACCGATCTCCCAGGTCCTCGAATGGGCGCTCGAACACCTCGCGGAACCGATCGACGTCAACACCCTCGCCGGCGTCGCACGTATGAGCAGGCGCACCTTCATCCGCGCCTTCACCGCCGCCAATGGCACGACCCCGGCCGCCTGGCTCCGGGAACAACGCCTCAACGAAGCCCGCCGTCTTCTGGAGACCACCGACCTGCCGGTCGAACAAGCCGCCGCCAAGTGCGGACTGCGCAACGCGGCCACGTTCCGGAAGCACTTCCGGACCTCCTTCGGGATGACACCCTCGGAGTACCGCCGCGACTACAGCACCCGGCACGGCGACCGACCCGGCACGGCCGGGAACGCGGGGCCGTGACCCCTGTGTCCGTTCGACCCCACCGCTATCGTGGCGGTCGGACCAGAGCCGATCGAGGCTGCCTCAGAAGGACGCGACGGAGAGCCTGACGCACGATGACCGACCCGTACGATCCCCAGAACGTCTTCGCGAAGATCATCCGCGGCGAGGCGCCCGCCTACACGATCCATGAGGACGACGAAGTCCTCGCCTTCCTCGACGTGTTCCCCCAGTCCTACGGCCACGCCCTCGTGATCCCGAAGACCGGGCAGCCCCGGACCCTCCTGGACGCCACGCCGGCACAACTCGCCACGCTCATCCAGAAGGTGCAGCGGGTCGCGCGGGCGATCGCCGACGAGCTCGAACCCGACGGCATCCAGATCATCCAGTTCAACGAGGCCGCGGCCGGACAGACCGTGTTCCATCTGCACTTCCACGTCATTCCCCGGTACGAGGGCGAGACCCTCGAACTCCACGCCGCCGTCCGGGCGGACGACAGCCGGCTCGAAGCGCTCCAGCGGCGGCTGCGGGACCGGATGGACGCGGGACCGCAGGCTCTGTCCGCCTCCTGAGCGGCTTCGGGAGGGCCGGTCCTCCTCGCACGCGTGACGCCGGTGCGACGTGGCACGCGTGCGAGGGGGGTCACCGCTGGTGGAGGGGCCGGGTCAGCTGGCGAAGTGGTCGCCCGCCACGACACTGCTGGCGTGGTGGTCGTCGGCGTGCGCGGGGGCTCCGAGCACGAGGGCGGTGGCGGCGGCGAGGGCTGCGGTGGCGATCAGTCGGCGGATCATGTGTGTCTCCCAGGACGGGTCAACAGGTCCCTTCGAGCATGGCAAGCCTCCCCGGAACTGTCGTTGGCCCCGAGTCGCCGTCTTCTTGATCCTCGGTCGACTGTTCCGGGACGGGTCCGGGGGAGGGCGAGGCGCTTTCCTCGCCGGAACGGTGCCGGAGGTCGCCGAACCGGGACCGGGGGTGTCGGGAAGGGGCCGGCCCGGGGCCCGCCGGTCCCGCTCCCGGTCGCGGTTCCCCTCGTCCGGCCAGGCCCGGGCCGACCCGGGCCGGGCCGGTGCAGGCGCCGCGAGGTCAGGACGCCCCACGCGAGTCGGCGAAACCGGTGAGCAGTGCGTCAGACCGCTCCCGGGCTCCGCGTGAAGACCTCCGTCGCCCCCTCCCGGCTCATCCCGTCCGCTTCCCGGAGGGGGAGGCCCAGCAGGGCGGCGACCCTGGCGGCGAGGTCCGGCCCGCCGTCGGCGTGGACCGTCGTGATGCCCAGCTCCCGGGCCGGAGGCAGGTTGTCGGGGTTGTCGTCCACGAACACGCACGCGCTGCCGTCCAGGCCCAGGCGCTCCAACGTGCGCCGGTAGATCTCGGGGTCGGGCTTGGCGACCCCCTCGACCTCCGACAGCACCGTCACGTCGAACAGCCCGTTCACCCCGAGCGTCTCGTAGGGGTCGTACGGGTCCAGACCGAAGCTGTTGGACAGCAGGGCGACCTTCAGCCCCGCGCGGCGGGCGGTGCGGGCCAGGGCGATCATGGCGGCGTCGGAACCGACCCCGGCCCAGGCCCGTCCCATGAGGTCCTCGTGATCGGCGACGCCCAGGAGCGCCGCGGTGCGCCGGTTCCACTCGTGCTGGGAGAGCCGGCCGGCCTCCAGGTCCAGGTAGAGCCGACGGCCCTCGGGGTGATGGGTCAGCGTCGTTCCCCACGCACGGGGATGCAGCCCCTGGGCCACGCACCAGCCCTGCACGGACGCGCGCACGTTCGCGGTGAGCACGCCGACGAAGTCCAGGACGAGCCCCTGGTAGGGGCCGGAAGGGGAAGGGGAGGAGGTCACGGTTCACCTTCGCTGTCGGAACGGCGGGGGACGGACGGGCGGACACGGGCCTGTGGCCGTGGGGCCGGGCTTCCGAGGGCCTGCCGCCGCTTCGGGACGGGGCGCCCGCCCTCGCCGTCCGGCTCGAAGTGGCGGCCCGAGTGATACCTCCTCGCGCGCGTCCTCGAAGGACAGTAGCCCGCCGGGCGCCGTGGGTCCCCGGCGATGACCGGACCCGGTCATTCCAGGTTCCCCGGCGCCGGGACGGTCGGCCACGGAGCCGCGGAATACTCCGCTGCCGGACGGCCCGCGCCGTGAGCAGCCTCCGCGTCGACCGGTCCGCCGGCCGTCCCGGGCGTTCG
Source organism: Nocardiopsis sp. NPDC006198 (assembly GCF_040613895.1). Taxonomy (NCBI): domain Bacteria; kingdom Bacillati; phylum Actinomycetota; class Actinomycetes; order Streptosporangiales; family Nocardiopsidaceae; genus Nocardiopsis; species Nocardiopsis sp. NPDC006198. The sequence continues at coordinate 148,385 of NZ_JBEXSY010000001.1, forward strand.
CGTCCGAAGGGCGGCCCCGGGGCGACGTGCGGTGAAGGCCCGCTGAAAGCACCGTCGGTGACCCTGGAGGTACGTGGAGCCACCGGCTGACGGGGCCGGTGGCGGAGCCGAGCGAAGGACGGACACGGTGATCGAGTCGGAGTTCAACACCGACGAACTGCCCGACGCGGACCGCTTCGAGGCGTGGCGCCGGATCATGGCCACGGCCCCGACACCCATGGATGCCACGAGCGACCGGATCGCGGACTTCCGGGTCCACCAGCGGGACCTGCACCTGGAGGACGCACGCGTGTGGAAGATGGGGTTCCGGGCCCTGACCGCGCGGAGGACGGCACGGTTGATCCGGATCTCCGACCCGGAGGCGTACAACATCTGCCTGGTGCGGAGCGGCACGATGGAACGCGACTGGGACCGGCGCAGGGCCGCGTACGGCCCCGACGAGATCCACGTGAACGACTCCTCCACGCCGTACGACATCCAGGCGCCGGGCGACAAGGGGCTCGTCGTGAGCGCGGGCGTCGACATCCCCAAGCACCTGCTGACCCTGCCCCGGAGCAGGGCCGACCGGGTCACCGGGCTCCGGCTCTCGGGACGGGAGGGGTTCGGAGCCCTGCTCACCGGCTTCGTCCACCAGCTGACCGAGAACCCCGGAACCTACTCCCCGGGCGACGATCCCCGATTGGCCCTGATCCTGGGCGACCTCGTGTCGGCCCTGTTCGCGCACACCCTGGAGGCGGAGGACACCCTGGTCCCGGAGAGCCGCGGCCGGAGCCTGCTGCTGCGCATCCGGGCCTTCGTCCTGGAGCACCTCCACGACCCGGGGCTGACACCGGCGGCGATCGCCGCCGCGCACCACATCTCCACCAGCTACCTGCACCGCCTCTTCCAGGAGGGCGACACCACCGTCGCCGCCTGGATCCGGGAACAGCGCCTGGAACGCGCCTGCCGGGACCTGGCCGACCCCGCCCTGGCGGCGGTCCCGATCCACAGCATCGCGGCGCGCTGGGGTTTCGACCACGCCGCCGCGTTCAGCCGGACCTTCCGAGCCGCCTACGGGATTCCCCCGCGTGACTACCGCTTGCAGGCGCGGCCCGGTCGGCGCGGCGGGCACGCGACGGAGGACGGGCGTCCCGGCACTGTGCCTCCGCCCCACGGCCCGGAGGGGACGCAGCGGTCGGGCACGGCCCCGGCCGCGCGGCTTCACGTGGTGGACCACCCGGTCCGGGAACAGCAGGAGGGACCCGGAAGGGTTCAGCGAGCCCGGGGCCGTACCGTCCGGCGTTCGCCACGGGTGTCACGGGGAGAGGCCCCGTAGCTCTCACGGTAGGCCCGGCTGAAGACGGACGCGCTGGAGAACCCCCACTTCTCGGCGATGCGGTGGATCGGCACCGGGTCCAGGTCCGGGTTCTCCAGGTCGGCACGGGCGTTCGCCAGGCGCTGTTCCCGGATCCACGCGCCGACGCCGGCGCCCTCGTCGCTGAAGAGCCGGTGCAGGTAGGCGACCGAGATGTGGTGGGCCCGGGCCACGGTACGCGGTGTCAGGGACGGGACGGCGCCCGGGCCGCCGGAGCGGGGGACCCGGTCCCACACCCCGAACTCCAGGGGGTCGTCGGGCGGACGTCCGTGTGTCGGGCACCCTGCGCGCCCGGCGTCCGGCTCCCTTCAACGATTGCGCTGCCGGCTGTCGTTGACGCAGGATCCACGGTTCCTCGGCATTCCCTCCACCCGTGCCGTCGCGCGCCCGTCCCACCGGTTCCCCACGCACACGGACCCGGCGCGCGTGCGCCGGGTCCGCCCGGTGCGGGGCCCGTGGGGGCCGGGCCCCGCGAGGACCGGATCAGTGCACGTAGGGCCATCCGGAGGAGTCCCAGCCGAGCCAGTTCAGCCCCAGCAGCGCCGTGCCGCCGTCGTCGTAGTAGTGGTAGGCCAGGATGTCGCTGTCGGTGTCGGCGAAGACGTCCTGGTGGCCGGGTCCGTGGATGCTGCCGTGGCCGGACAGGACCTCCGTGCCCCCGCCCGCGAGCATGGCGGTGCCGTTGCGGTCGACGTAGGGGCCCGTGATGCTGCTGGAACGGCCGACCATGATCCGGTAGGTGCTCGCGGCCCCCTGGCAGCACGTGTCGAAGGAGACGAACAGGTAGTACCGGCCGCCGCGGTAGAAGATGGTCGGGGCCTCGATGGCGCCCCCGCCGCGTCCGGCGATCGAGTACAGGGTGCCGTCGTGGCGCTTGCCGGTCGCCGGGTCGATGCGCACCATCTTGAGCCCCGACCAGAACGAGCCGAACGCCATCCACCAGCGTCCCTGGGCGTCCACCTGCAGGTGGGGGTCGATGGCGTTGAAGTCGTCGGAGGTGAACGACTCCACGACCAGGCCCTCGTTGTTCCAGGTTCCGGAGTTTCCGCTGGTGCTGGTCGCCAGGAAGATCGCCGACCGGTTGGAGCCGAAGGTCGAGGCGGAGTAGTAGAGGTAGTAGCGCCCGTTGGCGTAGGACAGGTGCGGGGCCCACAGGTTGCGGTCGCCGCCCGTGTAGGGGGTGGTCCACGGTGCGCCCGAGGGGAAGACCACGCCGGCGTTGCTGAAGGCGGTCCGGTCGGTCGAGGTCTTCAGGCCCACGCCGTGGGCGGTGTGGGCGACCAGGTAGCCGCCGCCGGGCCGCTTGACGAAGGACGGGTCGTGCACCCTGACGTCGCCGGTCACGAGGCCGGGACCGGGGTAGTCGGCGGCCGCGGCGTGTCGGGGGAGGGCCGCGTCGGCGATGCCCGGGACCGCTGCCAGCGCTCCCGTGGCCAGGGCGGTGCCCAGCATTCTGCGGCGGGAGGGGAACGGGGAAGGGGTGAGCGGGTTTTCCTTCATGGGGGAGACTCCTCGGTGTCGGTGCCTGTCCTGGCCGACATGGGTGGAGGGGGCGCCGACGCGGTCGCCCGCCCGCGCTGCGGCGGAGCCGTGCCCGCCGCAGGTCGCGGAGGGGGACGGCTGCCCGGGCGCAGGGGTGGAGCCCGGGGGGCCGAGGATGTGAGCGTTCACAATGTGAGCGCTAACAATGCGGATGGCGAAAGCGTCGTGCATGGGGGGTCCGTCAGTGGGGGCGGGAGGCGGGGGACCGCCGGACACCGCACACCCCGATCCGGTTCTGCCGTCCCGGTCCGGTGGTCCACCGGGCAGGGGGCGGCGGTTCGGTGGGGGCGTCGGTGGATGTGGTTCGCTGTTACGAACACGCTTCGTAATTGTTCGGTCATCGTAAGATGGCGCCCCCGCAGCGTCAACCCTCCTTCGCGCACCGTCCTGGGCGGCCGGTCCGCGGTGTGTGCGCCGTGGGGGAACCGGCCCCTCCCGCCCGGAGACGGGCAGCGGTCCGGCCGCCCGCGCGGTCCCCGGAGACCGAGGACGTGGAAGCCCCGGCCCTTCCCCGCGATACGTGTGTACCGACCAGGTGCGACTCGTAGACTGCGGACACCCCTGGCGAACCGCGCGCCCTCTCTGGAGCCGACCGGTGACGATCCCCGACGAACTCATCTCGACCACGCTGGCCGTCTACCTCGGGCAGCGCCCCGACGAGGCCGGGACGCTCGCCGAACCGGTGCGGTTGCTGCGCCGGGGCAGGGATTTCGCCTCGCGGCGCACCTTCCCCATGCACGTCACCGTGGGCGCGCTCCTGGTCCACCGGGAGGCCGGGATCCTGCTCGTCCGGCACCGGGCGTACGGGCTGCTGCTGCAACCCGGAGGACACCTCGAGCCCGGGGACACCGCCCTGGCCGGCGCGGCCCTGCGCGAACTGGTGGAGGAGACCGGCGTCGAGGCCGGCACGGTGTCCCTCTCCTCGCGGGTCCCGGCCTACGTCGAGTTCGGCCGGGTTCCGGCACGGCCGGACAGGGACGAGCCGGACCACTGCCACCTCGACTTCGGCTTCGCGTTCACGACCGCCCGTGCCGAGATCGGGCGCGTCCAGGAGTCCGAGGTCACCGGTGCGGACTGGTACCCCCTCCCACTGGCCGAACGTCTCGTCGGGCCCCGCGTCGCACGTGCTGCGGGTCCGTCGGGTCGGATCGACTGACGGAGCCTCCGGTACGCTCCCGGTCCCACGCCGGCGCCGGAGTCATGGGCAATATGCGGAAACGACCGGACCGGCGGGCCGAAGCCCTCTAAGGTTCTCCCATGAACAGCCCGGACGAGGTGTCCCTGACCTGGCACTCCGACGAGCGACCGCCTGCTGACCTGCCCGTTCGACAGGTCTACGGATGGGTGCTCGACGCCCGCGCCCGCGTGGTGCTCCTGCGCGACCTCGGCAGATGGAACCTGCCAGGGGGAAAGCCCGAACTCCGCGACGGCGGCGACCTGGCCGCGACGCTGCGCCGGGAGGTGTGGGAAGAGGTCCAGGTCACCCTGGCCGACCCGGTCTATCTCGGCTACCAGAGCGTGCACGGGCCCGGTGCGCCCTTCGCGCAGGTGAGGATGGCCGCCCGCCTGCACCGCCTGGCCGAGCGCGCACCCGATCCCGACCCCGCCAAGAACCGGATCCACGAACGCCACCTGCTCCCTCTGGACAAGGCGTTGGAGCTGCTCGACTGGGGGCCTTCGGTCCTTCCCCAGGTCGCACACCTGGCCCGCGTGGCGGCCGAACGCTGGGTGCTCGACCTCGGCGTCAGCCCCGTGGCGTGAGCCGGGTGCGTGCCCGCAGCGGCTCGTGCGCCCGGGGACGGTGGCGTCCACCGCGGGCCCGGCCAGGGGAGGTTCCACCCGTGAGCGTCACGGGCCGCCGCCTCCCGGCGGCGGGGCCCGCGCACGCGGTGCTCCGGGCGGCTTCCCCGAACCGCCGGTGCGCCGGGGCCTGGACGGTGACCGCGCTCGGGGAAGAACGACACGCCCCGGGGAGCATTCCGTGAGCCGATCCTGGCCGGAGCTGTTGTCCGCGCTGCTGCGCGGACAGGACCTGAGCGCGGCCGACACCCGGTGGGCGATGGGCAGGGTCATGGACGAGGCGGCCGACCCCGTCGAGCTGGCCGGGTTCCTGGTCGCGCTCCGGGCGAAGGGCGAGTCCGCCGCCGAGATGGCGGGCCTGCTCGACGCCCTCATGGAACGTGCCGTGCCCCTGCCGGTGGACGGCACCACGGTCGTCGACATCGTCGGCACCGGCGGCGACGGGGCCCACACCGTGAACGTGTCCACCATGGCCGCGATCGTGCTCGCCGCGACCGGTGTCCGCGTGGTCAAGCACGGCGGCCGTTCGGTCTCCTCCCGGGCGGGTTCCGCGGACGTGCTCGAAGCGCTGGGCATCCCGCTGGACCTGGGCCCCGACCAGGTCGCCCGGTGCGTCGACGGGGTCGGCATCGGGTTCACCTTCGCCCCCGTCTTCCATCGGGGCCTGCACCACGCGGCCCCGGTGCGCAGGAGGCTGGGGGTGCCCACGGCCGTCAACCACCTGGCCCCGCTCACCAACCCGGCCCTCCCCTCCACCTCCCTGGTGGGCTGCTCCGACACCCGCCTGGCCCCCGTGCTGGCCCGGGTCCTGGCCGACCGGGGCGCCACCGCCCTGGTGGTGCGCGGTGACGACGGGGTGGACGAGATCACCACCGCGGCGACCACCCGGGTGTGGGCGGTCGCCAGCGGTCGGGTGGAGCGGATGCGGCTGGACACGGCCGGGCACGGCCTGGCCCGCTGCGGCCCCGATGCCCTGCGGGGAGGGGACGCCGTCTTCAACGCCGGTGTGGTGCGGCGGGTCCTGGAGGGGGAACGGGGTCCGGTCCGGGACGTCGTCCTGGCCAACGCCGCCGGCGCCCTGGCCGCCGACCGGGGATGGGAGCACGGTCTGGACGCGGCGTTCGCCGACGCCCTGGCGACGGTCGCCCAGGCCGTGGACTCCGGCGCCGCCGGCACGCTGCTGCGGGACTGGGTCGACCTGGCCCGATCCCTGTCCGTGCCGTAGAGACCTCTACCGCGCCGCGGCGACCGCCGCCCGCATCAGCTCCCGGAACGGTGCGGGCGCCGAGGCTTCTGCGCCCAGGCGCGCGGTGCGGGCCAGCACGGCGTCGACACGTCCTGAACGGACCTGTCCCACCAGGGGGACCACCGCTGTGGTCAGTACCTCCTGGGCGGCCGCCCATGCCCTCAGGCGCACCAGGGCGTGCAGTTGGTGGACCGCGTAGATCAGCGGTCCCCGCGGATGGTGGGGCGGACAGTGCTCCCGAGCCGACGCGAACAGTTCCTGCGCCCTGTCCCACCGGCCGTCGTCGACGTGGATCATGGCCTCGTGGCAGGTCAGCTCACTGTCGACGATCCACCATGTCCAGGGCGGGTCGTGGTCGCCGGCGCCCTCCTGGAAGCGGGAGCGGGCCCGGCGCAGAGTGGCCAGGGCACGGACCGGTGTGTTGCTCTGCCCGTGGGCCCGCGCCAGACGCAGCTCGAACAGGCAGGCCAGCCGAGGGGAGAGCTTCTGGTCCAGGACGTGCTCGCACACCTGGTGCGCCTGGGATGGCCGGTGTTCGTGGGCGTCGTGCATCGCGAGCTGGGACAGGGCGAACAGCTCGCCGCCACGGTCACCGCCCGCCCGTGCGGTCACGACCGAAGCGCTGGTCAACCTACGGGCCAGCACGTGTTCCTCGGCGTCGAAGGCCAGCCACCCGGCCACCTGCAACGCCTCCGCGGCGGCCGAGACCACGTCCGGTGAGGCGCCGGACCGGGCAGCGGTGCGGGCGGTGCGCGCCGCGCGCACCGCTGCGGGGACCAGGTCCGTTCCGCCCTGGGTCCCGTCCAGGGACACCAGGTGGGCGCTGGTCGCCCGGATACGGTCCGCCTCGACGCGCTTCGCCCGTGCGCCGACGGCCAGATCCTCCGGATGCACGTCCAGCACCCGGGCCAGCGGCAGCAGGTGGCGCTCACCGGGCCCGTACCGGCCCGCCTCCCAGTCGCGGATGCGCCGCACCAGGCTCCGGGGGGTCTCGGCGGCTCCCCGGCCGACCGCGTACGCCGTCTCCTGGGCCAGACGCAGCGGGTTCCACCCGCGGACGGTGCGGGCGGTGTGCAGGTTCCGCGACCACACCGGGTGTTCCGATGAAGAATCCATGACGTCATCGTCCCCACCGCGCGCGCCGGCCACCCGGCCCGTGGGCGTCGACCGGAACCGGCCGGGGGCAGGGGGCGGACCCGCACGCGAGTTCCCGGGTGCCGCACGCGCAAGATCGCCAAAACCCCGCGCGGGGGATCACCGCTGGTTAGCCTGCCGGTGTGACGACTTCCGACACCTCCGCCCCCGCCCCGGACACCGACCGCGCCGACGAGATGCGCGAGCGGTTGATCACCCGGCTGCAAGCCGTCAAGGCCCTGCGCACCGAGCCGGTGGTCCGGGCGGTGCGCACCGTGCCACGCCACCTGTTCGCCCCCGAATTCCCACTGGGGGAGGTGTACGACCTGAGGACGGTGCTGCGCACCCGCTTCACCGACGACGGGGCCGCGACCAGCTCCGTCTCGGCGACCTGGGTGCAGACCCTGATGCTGGAGCGCGCCGCCATCCGGCCCGGCATGCGGGTCCTGGAGGTGGGCAGCGGCGGCTACAACGCCGCGCTCATCGCCGAGATGGTCGGCCCCACCGGGGCGGTGACCTCCATCGACATCGACCCCGCGGTCATCGACCGGGCCCGAACCCACCTGACCCGGACCGGATACGCGGACCGGGTGGAGCTGGTCGTCGGGGACGCCGAACACGGCTGCTCCGACGGCGCTCCCTACGATCGGATCGTCGTCACCGTCGCCGCCACCGACCTGCCCCCGGCCTGGATCCACCAGCTCGTCGAGGGCGGACGGATCGTACTCCCGCTGGGGGTGCGGGGCTTCCAGCGCATCTACGCCTTCACCCGCCACGGCCGACTGCTCCTGGGCGAGACCGGCAACCACGCGGGGTTCGTCCCCATGCAGGGCCTGGGCGCTCCCGCCTCCGCCACCGTGCCGGTCACCGACACGGTCGAACTGACCACCGACGCCGACCCCGTGCCCGCGCCGGAGAACCTGCCCGGGGTGTTCGCCCTGCCCGCACACGAGCGGTTCACCGGGGTCCGCATCGGCGGCACGGAGCCCTTCAGCACCCTGCAGATGTGGATGGCGACCGGACTGCCCCACTTCGCCACCCTGGCCGGCACCGTCGACGACTTCCCCCACAAGCCCATGACCCGCGACCTGACCCCGGCGATGTGGGACGGCGCTTCTCTCGCCTACTTGTTGTCTCCGGCCATGCCCCAGGACCCCTCTCTGTGCGAGTTCGTCGCCTGCGGCCACGGGCCCGGCGCCGCCGACATGGTGACCCTTCTGGCCGACCATGCCCGCCGGTGGGAGCGCGGGCACCGCGGCGGGCCCGGCCCCCGGTTCCTGGCCCACCCGGCCCTTCCACCCGCCGACGGGGTGGTCCGCACCCGCCACACCCGCCTGCTGGCCCTGTGGGACCAGGCGGAGGAGAACCACGGCCTGGACTGGCCCGCCGACCCCGGCCCGTGATCCCTGCCGGAGAGAGTGTCAACTTCGGGACACCGGACCGTCCCCGCCTGCCGGCCGTCCCTCCCCGGGACCGCTCTCGGCGAGGATCCGGTCCAGGCTCTGCCGGAGGGTGCTGTGCTCGCCGATCACCGCCTCCGTCCCGCCGGGCAGCAGGTCGCGCGGGCGCCACCAGGCACGCATCTCGCTCTCTCCGAACTCGGCAGCCGTGGGCCGGGTCGCGTGCCGCCGCAGCGTGGTGGCGAAGGGAACGTCCAGGTAGTAGCAGCGCGAGAGCCCCCGGTGCTCGTCGACCAGGCGGGTGAGCGCGGGCCCGTAGCGGTCGGCGTACAGGATCCCCTCGACCACCACGTGGAAGCCCGCGTCCAGGGCGTGGCGGGCCATCAGGTCGACGAGCCCGATGGCGGCCGCCCCGGGGACGTCCTTCTCCCGCAGGACGGTGCGGCGCACGTAGTCCTGCTCGATGAGCGCCAAACCGTGACCGTACGCCGCGCGCAGCCCGCGGGCGATCGTGCTCTTGCCCGAGCCGGAGTTGCCCCGGATCACCACCAGGCGTGTGTGCTCGCTTCCCGTGGGAGCCATGACCGCGACCCTACAGACCGCTCGTCGCGCCCGGTCCGGGCCCGACCTCAGCGTCCCCTCGGGCGTTGAGCCCGGCGGCCCGGCGGATGAGGTGGTCGCGTTCGGCGAGGTTGGGTGCCTTGAGGGCGGCCTCGGCGTACAGCCGTGCCGCTGTCGCCGGGTCGCCGTCTCGCTCGTGGAGGTAGGCGGCCACCGCGCCGTGGCGGGGCAGTGAGTCGTCCAGGTCCGCGAGCGCCGCCAGGCCGGCGCGCGGACCGTCGGCCTCGCCCACGGCCACCGCGCGGTTGAGCCGCACGATCGGGCTGTCGGTCAGACGTACGAGTTCGTCGTACCACTCGACGATCTGCACCCAGTCGGTCTCCTGAGCGGTGGGCGCGTCGGCGTGCAGCGCCGCGATGGCGGCCTGGGCCTGGAACTCGCCCAGCCGGTCGCGGGCCAGGGCCGCCTGCAGGATCCGGACGCCCTCGGTGATCGAGGCGGTGTCCCACGAACCGCGGTCCTGCTCGGCGAGCGGCACCAGACTGCCGTCGGGCGCGGTCCGGGCGGCGCGCCGGGCGTGGTGGAGCAGCATGAGGGCGAGCAGTCCCGCCGCCTCCGGGTGGTCGACGGCCGCCGCGAGCCGGCGTGTGAGGCGGATGGCCTCGGCGGCGAGGTCGACGTCGCCGGAGTAGCCCTCGTTGAAGACCAGGTAGAGGACGCGCAGGACCGTGGCGACGTCGCCGGGGCGGTCGAGGCGCACGTCGGAGACGGTGCGCTTGGCCCGGCTGATGCGCTGGGCCATGGTCGCCTCCGGCACCAGGTAGGCCCGGGCGATCTGACGGGTGGTCAGCCCGCCGACGGCGCGCAGGGTGAGCGCGACGGCGGACGCCTGCGTCAGCGACGGGTGGGCGCACAGGAAGTAGAGCTGGAGGGTGTCGTCCACCGCGGGCGCGGGTCCCGGGGCCGGTTCCTCGTCGAGGAGGGCCTCGCGCCTCCGGCGGGCGGTGTCGGTCCGGGTCGCGTCGAGGAACCTGCGCCAGGCCACGGTGACCATCCACCCCTTGGGGTCGCGCGGCGGGTCGGACGGCCAGGTGCGGACCGCCTCGACCAGCGCGTCCTGGACGGCGTCCTCGGCCGCCGCGAAGTCGGCTCCGCGGCGGACGAGGATCCCGAGCACGCCCGGCGTCAGGCTCCGGAGAAGGAGCTCGTCCACAGGGTCACTCCGTGATGGTGGGCGGGGCGGTCAGGAACGGGCGCACCTCGAGCCACTCGTGGATCGGCTCCCCGCCCGCCCCGGGGGCGGCCGACAGCTCCCCGGCCAGTTCGACGGCGCGCTCGTAGCTGTCGACGTCGATCACCATCCAGCCGGCGATGAGGTCCTTGGTCTCCGCGAACGGGCCGTCGGTGACGGGCGGGCGCCCCTCGCCGTCGTAGCGGACGAACGTCCCCTCGGGGGCGAGCGCCTGCCCGTCCACGAACTCGCCGCTCTCCTCGAGCCGGTCCGCGAAGTCCTGCATGTACTGCATGTGGGCCGAGATCTCCTCGGGCGTCCACCGGTCCATGGGCACGTCGTTGACCGCGGGCGGGGCGCCACGGTAGTGCTTGAGCAGCAGGTACTTGGCCATCGTGCTTCTCCTCGGTGCTGGTGCGACCCATTGTGGTCGCGTTCACCACGGGGACGGAGCGGGCCACGTGTTCTCGACACGGTCTTCCGAACTTTTTCTGATTCCTCTCCATCGCCCGGCGCGGGCCGGCACGGACCACGGAGCCGACAGGGCCGCTCGTCGGTCGGGCGCGGTCACACGTGTGCGCTCAGGAACGGAAGGACGACATCGGCCATTTCGTCGGGTACTTCCTCCGCCAGATCGTGGCCGGCGTCGAAGACGTGTCCGGTGACGTCGTGGGCCATGAGCCGCATCTGTGACTCGTTGCGATCGCCGATGAACGCGGATCCGCCCAGCGCCAGGACCGGGATGTCCAGTTTCTTCTGTGCGGTCTGCCGGTTCTGTTCGGCGTCGACGAGCATCGCCCGGTAGATCGAGAGCATCGCGCGGATGCCGCCGGGCATGGAGTAGCAGCGCACGTATTCATCGACCGCGTCGGGGGTGGCGGTGTCGGGGCGGCTGCGCTCGGACTTGATCATGTAGGTGATCAGCTCGCGCTCGTGCCCGCTGATCAGCATCTCCGGCACGTCGGGCTGGAAGTAGAAGCCCAGGTGCCACAGGTGCATGCCGCTGGAGACGTTCTCTGGCGTGAGCGCTGTGTGGTCCTCGAAGCCGAAGCCGGGGAACAGGGCCTCGGCGAACACCAGAGCGGTGACGCGGTCGCGGTGGCGCGCGGCGAGCTGGTAGCCGATCACCGCACCCCAGTCCTCTCCCACCACCGCGTATGTCTCGTGTCCGAGGTGGGTCATCAGTCCGGCGATGTCGTCGCTCATCGTCGCGGAGTCGTAGCCGTCCGCCGGGCGGGCGGAGTCGCCGAGACCGCGCAGGTCGGGCACGACGACGGTGTGGTGGGGCGTCAGTTTCGGGACGAGGTGGCGCCAGTGGTAGCCCGTCTTGGGCACGCCGTGCAGCAGAACCACCGCGGGGCCGGTCCCGGCCGTCCGGTAGTGCAGGCTCGTTCCGTTGACGGCGGCACGGCCGGTGCGCAGGTGCGTTCCGTCATGGTCGAACATCGTGTTCTTCCCCTTCTCTGTGTGTACTGCGCGGTGCGGGTGTCAGCTGGTCCGGGGAGGGCCGGTGAGGACCACCAGGCGGCCCGGGCCGACCCCGGCTCCCCGGGCAGCGGAGCCGACGACCGGTCGCAGGGTGACGTTCTCCGGGTAGAGCCGGCCGAGCAGTGCCAGGGCGACGAGGTCGTTCTGCCCGGCGGCGTCCAGGGTCGTCTCGCCCGTTCGCGTCCACACCAGCCCCGGTGCGCTCAGCGCCGACCACACGGCCGTGGCGCGGGTCCCGGTGCCGGGGTGCGCGTCGCCCGCCGCGGGGGCCGGCCGGTGGGCGTAGCGGTGGCCGCGCAGGGCCTGGCCGAGATCGACGCGGACGGTGGCGCCTTCGCCGGTGACCTCGATGCGGGCGGTGCGGGTCCCGTCGACGGGCAGCTCGGTGACGGTGCGTGCGGTGAGCGGCCCCGGCGCGGGGGCTGCGGGCGGCAGGTCCTCGACGAGGGTGCGGGGTGCGGCGTAGTAGTCCTGTTCCTCGGCGACGTACGTGACGGGTTCGTCGGCGGCGGGGGAGGAGCGCCAGGTCAGCAGGTGCCGGGGCGCGGTCAGGGGCGGACGGTCGAGGACGGCGGGCAGGGCGGTGCCGCCGCCCGCCTCGAAGCCGTAGCCGGCGGGGCCGCCGGTGCCGGTGACGGCATGGCGGGCGAAGGCCACGATGCCGGAGTGCCGGATCTGCCGGACCAGCAGTTCGGTGAGGAAGGCGTCGCGGGCCGGTTCGGTGTGCCGCAGTCCGGTCGGGGTGGTCAGGAGCGGTACGTCCTGCCAGTTGGTGAAGGACAGGAGGGCGTCGCGGAGCAGGACGACCTGGTGCAGCCACTCGTTGTAGAGCTGCATGGCGACGGGCCCGCCGCGCGGGCCGCGGAGCAGGAGGTCGGCCGCGGGAGCGGTGAGCAGGTGGCCGTAGCAGTGGCTGCGCACGACCAGCGGTCCGGCGGGCAGCGGTACCGGGTCGGTGAGCAGCCTCTCCAGGGCCGCGGCGGACCAGGAGGCCAGCTCCCGGCCGATCGTCTCGGCCTGGGCTCCCAGTTCACGTACTGCCGGGGCGCTGTCCGGGCCGACGACCAGCGGTAGGGAGGCCTCTCTGGTGCCGAGGGCGAGCGTCGCACGGATCTGGGCCTCCAGGACCGGGCGGTCGGCTCCGGTGAGGTCGCCAGCGTCGATGACGCCCTGCAGCAGCGGTTCGGTGGCGGTGAGGAAGTCACGGGCGGTTAGGGCGGCGCCGTCCGCGGGAAAGGTGTTCCAGCGGCTGCCGCCGAGAGGGGGAACGCTCGGGGTGGGGGCAGGGGACATGGGTCCTCCTCGGTTGTCGGTGGCGCGGGATCGGCGGTCGCGCGCTCGCGGCCTCCGGCGCCTTTCTTGACCGTCCGATACAGATTCAGGGCATGAAGCAGTCAGTCGAGGGAGGCCAGTGCGACCTCCACGAGGGGCTCGAGGGCGCCGGCGTCCGGCGTGACCTTGGCGGAGACCAGCAGTCCGTTGAGGAAGGTGATGAGGAAGGCGGCGAGGGTGTGCGGGTCGTGCCGCGCCGAGATCTCGCCCCGCTCCGCCGCGACCGCCAGCACCTCGGCCAGCGCCTCCCGGCTCGCGTCCTGCACGTCCCGCACGATGCGCCGGACGGACGGCTCCTCGGGCAGGCGCTCGCAGGCGGCGTTGACCATCAGGCAGCCCCTGCCGTCGTGCTCCACGGCGATGCGCACCCGTTCCGCCAGCAGCCCCCGGACCGCCGAGCGGACGTCCGACCCCTCCTCCAGGCTGCGCAGGGCGGCCGCCGCGAGGGTGGAGCGGTAGTGCTCCAGTGCGGCCCGGTACAGGCCGTGCTTGTCGCCGAACGCGGCGTACAGGGATCCCTGGCCGACCCCCAGGTGCCGGGTCAGGTCGCGTACCGAGGTCGCCTCGTAGCCGCGCGTCCAGAACAGCTCCATGGCGCGGCCCACGACCGCCTCGGTGTCGAACTCACGGGTTCTTGCCATGGCCTCACCGTAACCTATCTGGATCGTACGTTCAAGAAAAGGGGTCGGGGTTCACCCCGGCAGTACGGAGCGGCGTGGGCGGCCTCGCGGTCGTGTTCGGGGCCCGGCCTGTCCTGACGGCTGCCCGGCCTGCGATCGAGGGGCCGGCGCCCGTGGAGCCCGGAAAGGGGCGACCGGTCACCTCGGGCCGCGAGCCACGTGTCCGGCTCCACGGAACCTGGCGCTCCAGGTTCCGTGGAGCCGGGACGCAGAAGAGGGGAGGGCGCCCCCGGTCGGGACCGGGGGCGCCCTCCCGTGTCCGGGTGCGGCCGTGGGCGAAGGCTCAGCCGTTCTCCTTGGTGATGCGTTCGACGAGCAACCTCTTGCCCTGGTCGCCGGCCTTCTGGTTGTTCTCCTGGATCCTCCGGAACCAGCGGGCGAGCTCCTCGTCGCCCTGGCGCTCGGCGTCCTTGATGTAGCCGTCCAGGCGCCACACGTTCTCCAGCGACTGGTGCACGGCCCAGACCAGGTTGTAGTTCTTGTCCTTGAGCGGGCTCTCCGGCTCGGCCATGACAACCTCCTCGGTCTCGCGGTTTCTTCGGCCAGGACCCCACTGCCCTGGCCCCCCGGGAGGTACACACCGCCGTGCGCGACGACCGCGGAACCCCGCCCCCGCCCTGCTTCGGTGCGTACAGGTCCGGACGCGGCTGCGGAAACCCCCTCGAAGGCGGAGCCGATGAGGGGCGGCAGCCGAACGGCGGCCCCGGAACCGCGCCGGGTCGGTTCCCGTCGTGGCGGCTCCGTCTCCACGCCGACGGGGTCGGAGACGATCGCCGGGGTTTCCCGGCGTGTGTCTCCCGTCGGGGGAGGCGTGTCCTGTGCAGCGGTGCCTCCCGGCCGGGAGGCGCGGGCGCTGTGGGTCCCGCCCCGCCTCTTCCCGTGTCGGTCCTCAGGCGGCCGTGTCCATGCCCAGGTCCTTGCGCAGCTGGTCCAGGGTCGTCCGCAGGAGGCGGGAGATGTGCATCTGGGAGTAGCCCAGCCGTTCGGCGATCTCGGTCTGGGTGTGGTCGTGGAAGTAGCGCAGCATGAGGATGTGTCGTTCGCGCTCGGGAAGGCGTGCCAGGGCCGGTTTGAGGGCCTCGCGGTCCACCACCAGGTCCAGGAGGTGGTCCTCGCAGCCCAGGTGCTCCTCCAGGGAGGGCGTGACCTCCCCGTCGGACTCGGAGCCGTCGGGGGCGTCCAGCGACAGGGCCCGGTAGAGGTCGGAGACCTGGCGGACCTCGTCCAGCTGCTCGCGGGTCATGCCGAGCTTGTGCCCGAGTTCGTCGCCGGTGGGCGTGCGCCCCAGTGCCTGGGTCATCTCCTGCCGGGCCTGGTGCAGGCGGATCCGGTTCTCCTGGGCCGACCGGGGCACCCGCACGGCCCAGGTGTGGTCGCGGAAGTGGCGCTTGACCTCGCCGGAAGCGGTCGGCATCAGGTAGCCCAGAAAGGGCACGCCCCGTGCTGGGTCGAAGCCGCGGATGGCCTTGCACAGCCCCACCATCGCGGTCTGGTACAGGTCCTCCACCGGTTCCCCGCGGCCCCCGTAGCGGTGTGCGATCCGCTTCATGGCCGGCGCGTAGTGGGACACGACCCGCTCCCTGAGCGCGCACGCCCCGGGGTCGTCCTCGTCGAGGGCCTTGAGCTGTCGCAGGAGGGCTTCGCCCGGGTCCTGTTCGCCCGGTCCCGGTCGGCGCGGCGCCGGGATCAGGGGTCTGTTGTCGGAGGAGGAGCGGGCTGGGAGCGCGTCGGTATCGGTGACGGACAAGAGGGTCCCCCTGAAAGTTCGCCTTGTATGTCACTGCCACGACGGCAGAGCACCGGCATTTCGAGTGCCGTCTCCATCCTTCCCTCAGGAAGGTGACTAAAATGCATAGAGGTAACTTTTAGCGTTAAATTGCCATAAATAAGACATTTGGCGCAGAGGTCCTAGGGGCGGGTGGCCGACGCGCCCGAGGCGCTCCCCCGGGCCTGCGAGGGCACGTCGGCGGCTTCCCGCTCCCGGCGACGGCGTCGCGCGCCGTCCCTCATCCCCTGCCACGAGAACCAGGGAGCAAACACGTCCCTTCCGGCACACGGCGAGAAACCCTTCCGCTCCGGCGGGGGAGGGACCGTGCGCCCACGCGGGGTGGACCCGGTCGCCGGATCGTCGAACAGCTCCACGGGCACCTCCGGACGACGGCAGCCCCCGGCCACGCGGCCGAGGGCTGCAACGGGACACTCCCGGCGCGTCACGCCCGGAAGGGCGCCGGGGCGCGGGTCCCCGGGAGGGGTTCCGTCGTCCCGGCGTGTGGTCGGCGTGGTGGTCTCCCGGTTCGCCCCGGGGCCGGTTCCGGCGCCTTCCGAGGCGGGCGCAGACGCCGCAGAAGCGCCGGCCGGTGGGCCCGGAACGCCTGGCCGGCCGGGGCGGGCGCCCCCTCAGGGGTGCAGGACGATCTTCCCCACGTGCCCCCGGCGGGCGAGTTCCTCCTGGGCGCGGGCGGCCTGATCCAGCGGGAACGCCGCGGCGATCACGGGTCGGATCGCGGCCCGGCGGGCCAGGTCCATGAGGAGGTCGAAGTGCGTGGGCGTATGCATGGCCGAGCCGATCAGCTGCGCGTTGTGCAGGTAGAGGCGGCGCACGTCGAAGGACGCGTGGTACCCGCCGAGCGCCCCGGCGACGACCCACCGGCCGCCCTCGCGCAGCAGAGGAAGCCCCTCGTTCAGCAGGTCCCCGGCGACCACGTCGAGTGCGACGTCGATGCCCTCCGGGGCGGCGGTGCGGACCTGCCCGACGACGTCCCGGGCGCGGTCGACGACCTCGTGCGCGCCCGCCTCGCGCACCGCGTCGATCTTGGACCCGCTGCTGACGGCGACCACCCTCGCGCCGCGCGCCCGGGCGATCTGGATCAGTGCGAGACCGACGCCGCCGGAGGCCCCCGACACCAGGACGGTCTCCCCCTTCCGCATCCGGCCCCGCTCGATCATGCCCAGGGCCGTGCCGTAGGCGGTCGGCAGCGCCGCGAGCTGGTCGTCCGTGAGCGGGGACTCCGTCACGTCGTGGGCCTGCTCCGCAGGTGCGGTCACGTACTCGGCGTAGCCCCCGTCGCGCTCGCTCCCCATCAGGCCGACCGGGTTCGCGTCCGGCCCCCCGGTGTCGTAGATCGCCGGATCGACGACCACCCGGCGGCCGACGAGGGCCTCGTCCACGCCGGCGCCCACCGCCGCGACCCGGCCGGCCACGTCGGCTCCCTGGATGCGCGGGAAGCCGATCGGGCCCCGCCAGCCCGACAGCGCCTCCGGGTTCCCCGGGCGGCCGTAGGCGCCCTCCCGGGTCCACAGGTCGGTGTTGTTCAGTGCCACCGAGCCGACCCGGACCAGCACCTCTCCCTCCCGCGGGGCGGGCACGGCCACCTCCGCCAGCTCGAGGACCTCCGGCCCTCCGTGCTCCGTGATCCGTACCGCGCGCATGGTCTCGGACACGTCCATCGTCTGAACCTCCTCGTGGGTATACCGATCGGTGAACTTCTACCACGGTACACCGATCTGTAAACTCCTGTCACGGCGTACCGAACAGAGAGGGTGTCCGATGCAGGAAGCACAACCCATGTCACCGGCGGGCCGCCGTATCGCTGCGGCGGCAGAGGAGCTGTTCTACAACCGCGGGATCACGGCGGTCGGGGTGGACCTGATCGCCGAGCGCTCGGGTGTGACCAAGCGGACCCTGTACAACCAGTTCGGCTCGAAGGACCGCCTCGTGGCGGTCTACCTCGCAGAACGCGACCGGCGCTGGCGCTCCCTCGTCCGCGCCGCCGTCGACGCCCGCGAGGACCCCCTCGAAGCCGTCACGGCGCCCTTCGAGGCCCTGCGGACCTGGAGCGGGGCCAACACGCGCGGATGCGCGTTCATCAACGCACTGGCCGAACTCCCCGATCCCGCGCATCCCGCGCACCGCATCGCCGCGGACCAGAAGCTGTGGCTGCTGAGCCTGTTCGAGGAACTCGCCGCCGCGGCCGATCGCCCCGACCCCGCCGCCCTCGCCACCCGGCTGCTCGTGCTGCACGAGGGCGCCCTCGCCGTACAGCCGCTCCCGATCGACGCCCTGGCGCAGACCGTCGACCTCGCGCGAGCCCTGGTCCGGTCCGGCACACCGCCCCGCCGGTGACGGCGCCGGGCCTGCGAGGGCGGGCGTGCGAAGGACGGCGGACGCCGTATCGGAGTACCCGCCCGCTCCGGGGGCGTGCCGCGGTGCGGTCGCGGTGTCCCCCCCGGCAGGGAACGGGCCACGGGCGGCGTGTCGGGCCCGCGGGGGAGGGGCGCACCCCCTGCCCCCGCGAACCCGGGACCGGTCAGGCCACCGGCTCCTCGTCGCGCTCCCGGACGGCGCCGTCCCCGTCCTTGCCCGGGGGGCGGCTCGGGGCGACGATGCCCTGCTCGACCGCCATCTCGCGCAGCAGCGGGTGCGTGGTCCACAGCGTCGGCAGCATGACCAGGCCCACGGGGACCGCGGTCACCACGATGAAGGACTGCAGGGCCTGGATGCCGCCGTCCCCCACCAGGAGCAGCGCGACCGCGGCCAGGCCCATGCCCACGCACCAGAACGCCCGGACCAGGCCGGAGGGCTCGCCCGCGTGCATGCTGGAGACCGAGATGGCGTAGGACATCGAGTCGAGCGTGGAGGCCAGGAAGATCAGCGCCACGAGCACCATCAGCACGCCCAGCGCCCCCGTCAGCGGCAGTGCCTGCAGGATGGCCAGCGCCGCGGCGGGCAGCCCGTCCTCGTTGTAGGGGCCCGTGATCGTTCCGGGCGAGCGCTGCTCCAGCCAGATGCCGGTCCCGCCCAGAGCGGTGAACCAGCCCATGGTCACCACCGAGGGCACCACCGTCGCGCCGACGTAGATGTCGCGCACGGTGCGGCCCCGCGAGATGCGGGCGAAGAAGACCGCCATCATGGGCCCGAAGCCCAGGAACCAGCCGAAGAAGAACAGCGTCCAGTACCCGAGCCACTGCTCGTCGCCCCCGTACAGGGCCATCGGCAGGAACTCCTGCGCGTGCACGACGCTCGCCTGCACGAACAGGTCCAGGACGAAGGGCAGGGAGGCCATGCCGACGATGGCGGCGATGAGGGCCAGGGCCACCCAGACGTTGGCCCGGCTCAGCAGCTGGATGCCCTTGTGCAGGCCGCTCAGCACCGACACCGCGGACACGGCGGTCAGGCCCAGGATGATCAGGGCCTGGACGGGATAGGTGTCGGGCAGCCCGAACAACCGGCTGCAGATGTAGGAGATCTGCAGGCCCAGGAAGCCGATGGGCCCCACGGTCCCGGCGATCACGGCGATCACGCAGCTGATGTCGGCGACCGCGCCGATCCAGTGCGTGCGCACCCGCTCGCCCATGAGCGGCCACAGCAGGGTGCGCGGGCGCAGGGGCATGCCCTTCTCCACCCCGCGCATCATGACCAGGGTGGCCAGCGCGCCGCCGATCGCCCAGCCGATGAAGCCCCAGTGGACGAAGCTCTGCGCCAGCGCGTAGGCCGCGCCCTCCGGCCCGCCCGCCAGGTCGGCGTACTGCGGGGGCGGGGAGGCGTAGTGGGCGATGGGCTCGGCCGCCGCCCAGAACACCCCTCCCGCGGCCAGCAGGGTGGTGACGATCATCGCGATCCAGGTGAACCTGCCGAACTCCGGCGAGGAGGTCCCGCCCATGCGGACCCTGCCGTAGCGGGAGAAGGCCAGGATCGTCATCACGACGAAGGTGGCCAGCATCAGGAGCTGCCAGTAGGCGCCGAACCAGCGCGCGGACCAGACGAAGGCCGCGTCGACGACGGCCCCCACCGCACCGGGGGAGGCCAAGGACGCGGTGACGAAGACGACCATGAAGACGCTGGTCACGCCCATGACCCAGGGATCGGAACGTCTGCCTCGCGCGGACGCGCGTGAGCGCAGAGTGGAGAACATGGAGTAGAGGAAGCCCCTCGAATGGAAGCACCGGCCGGGACACGCCGCGGCCGGCATCTGAAGGCCCGTGGCTGCGCGCGGAGGCCGCCGGGAACGACGCCCGGTCTCACTGCCGGCGCAAGAGGTGCTGCACGGGGCCGGCGGGGAGCCGAGAACGGTCCCGCCGGGTCGTCGACGGGCACGGGCGGGAGGGGACGAGGGGAAGACCCCGGGGCCCGTGTCCGCCGGCGCGACGACGACTGTCCACATTACCGCAGGCCCCGGTGTCGGCCCGTGTGAGGGCGGACACGGTCGGACGGGTGTCCGCCGACTCTCCTCCACCGGGAGGAGCCGGCCCGCCGGCTTCGGCGCAGCCGGGCCGACAGAGCGCGGCCCCGGCCGCCCGTCCCGGCGGTCGCCCGGTGCCTCATGCGGGCCCCGTGCCCTCCGCCTCGACCATCGCCACCAGTCTCGCCAGTCCCTCCTCGAACTCCGCGTCCCAGTCGACCGGCAGGTCCAGCACCTCTCCCAGGCGGTGGTGCGCCGGCAGCTCCCGGGGGTCCAGGCGCTCACGCCGCTCCCGGGTCCCGAGGTTCCCCTCCCCGAAGCGGCCGCTCACCTCCGAGACGGCGAAGCCCAGCACGAACGTGCTGAACATCCGCTCCCAGCCCGCCACCCGCTCGTGGGGGATCCCCGCGTCCATGAGGGCGCCGTACAGGGGATCCACCACGCGCATCGCCTCCGGTAGCACCACGGGCCTGTTCAGGAGCACCGAGAACGTCTGCGGGTACCGGTGCGCCGCCGCCCTGGCCCCGCGGGCGCAGGCGAGCAGCCGCTCGCGCCAGTCCGCCTCCGGATCGGGCAGGGGCACCTCTTGCAGGACTCGGCCGACCAGCCAGTCCAACAACTCGTCCTTGCTCGCGAAGTACCCGTACAGGGCCATCGGCGTCAAGCCGACCTCGGCCCCGATCGCACGCATCGACATGGCTGCGAGACCTCCCTTCTCAGCGATGCGCAGAGCGGCGGAGAGGATCTCTTCCCGTCTTTCTTGATTTATCTTTCCCATGGCCATACTTTACGCCATAGACAATGTTTCTATACACCGAACAGAACGGGTGGTCGTGGCATGTTGGAGGCATTAGGTCTGGTGAAGGGGTACGGACCGGTCAACGCTCTGGACGATTTCACCCTGGCCGCCCGGCCGGGTGAGATCGTCGGACTCGTCGGGCACAACGGGGCCGGTAAGACCACCTTCGCCAACATCGTCTCCGGGCTTCTGCGCCCCGACGGCGGGCGGGTCCTCGTCGACGGAAAGGCCCCCGGCGCCGCACGCCGACTCCTCGGGCTCGCACCCCAGCACATCGCGCTGTACCCGACGGTCACCCCCCGTGAGACCCTGCGGCTGTTCGGGGGACTGCAGGGGTTGCGCCGGCGCGAGCTCGGCCGGGCCGTCACCGAGATCGCCGAGGCCCTCCGGATCACCGGCTTCCTCGACCGCAGGGTCGGGGTCCTCTCCGGCGGCCAGCAGCGCCGGGTCCAGGCCGCCGCCGCCATGATCCACCGGCCAGCGCTCCTCCTCCTGGACGAACCCACCGCGGGTGTGGATCCCGAGACCCGCCAGTCCCTGTTGGAGGTCGTACGCGACCACGCCCGGACCGGGGCGACGGTCGTCTACACCACCCACTACCTTCCCGAGCTCACCGACCTGGGGGCCAGCATCTCCGTCGCCCGCCACGGGCGGGTCATCGCCAGGGGCGAGGCCGGTGAGCTGCTCCACGGACTCCCCGGAGAGGTCCGCCTCACCTTCGACGACGAGGAGATGCGCGTCCCCACGACCGATCCCGCCGCCACCCTGGCCACGATGCTGGTCGAGGTCACCAAGCCCGTGCGTTCGGTGGACCTGCGCCGGCCCACCCTCGACGACCTCTACCGGGCGGTGGCCCGTGCGCACTGACCTTCCCCGCCGCCTGGCCCTGTTGGTGAGCCACAACACCACACTCCGGTTGCGCGACCCCGGCCACCTGATCAGCTACCTGGTCATGCCGATGGTGCTCATGCTCGTCTTCAGTCCGCTCTACAGGGCTGCGCTTCCCCGGGGCGGTGAGGCCCAGGCGGTCATCGGCATGCTGGTGATGTTCTCCGTGCTCTCCCTGTCCGTCGTGGGCACCGCCTTGCTGACCGAACGCACATGGCGCACCTGGAACCGGATGCGGGTCACCCCGGTCTCGGTCGTGGAGATGCTCATCGGCAAGGCGCTGCCCGTCTTCGTGCTGCTGGTCGTGCAGCAGACGGTCCTCATCGTCTTCGGGGCCCAGGTGGTGGACATGCCCGTCACCGGCTCCTTCGCGCTGATCCTGTCGGCGGTCTGCGTGTGGTCCTTCGCCCTGCTGGCCATCGGCGTGGCCCTGGCCAGCGTGGTGCGCAGCCACGGAGAGCTCGCGGCCGTCTGCGACGTCGGTGCGCTGACGGTGAGCGCGTTGGGCGGAGCCCTGACCCCGATCGCGATGATGCCCGCCTGGGCTCAGGCCGTCGCGCCCGCCTCCCCCGGCTACTGGGCGGTGACCATGCTCAAGGCCGCGGTCGCGGGGGAGGCCGACACCGTCGCGCGGGCGGCGCTCGTCCTCGTCGCGGTCGGAGCGGTGGCGGGCGTGCTGGCCTGCATCCGCATCAGCCGGGGCCTGAAGGAACTCCAGGGATAGGGGACAGGGCCTCGCGCCGGCGTCAGGGCGCGCCCGCGGTGGCCGCGGGAAGCCCGCGGCACGCGTGTGCCGCCTCCGCGAGCTCCATGGGACGACCGCCCGCCGCTGCGCCACCCCGAACGCCGCACCCGGCGCCGCCTGCGACAATAGGGACATGCCGTCCATCTCTCCGTTCCCGGGGCGCACCGCCCGTGCCCACCGGGAGCGGTCGCGCCGCCGCGCCCGCCACGGTGCTCTCCGGGCGATCCCGCCGGGGAAGCGCCCCGCGATCGGCACCGCGACCCCTCGGCGCCGTGCCGCCCGGCGGGTGCTTCCGGCGGGCGGCGGGGCGTGCCGCCCGTGAGCGCGACCGGGGCGGACCCGTCCGGACGCCGTCCGCCCTCCGGATCGCCCCCGCCCCCCGGTGAGGGCGCGGGCCTGGGGGCCTGGCGGCGTGAGCCGAGCACCCTGGTGAAGCAGGCCGCCCCGCTTCCGGGGGGCGCCGACGCGCCCTTCGTCATCATCGCGGAGTCGCACATCCCGGGCGCCCCCGCGGAGTGGGAGCCGCACGCCCACCCCGCGCACGAGCTCGTGTGGGTGCGCTGCGGGGCCATGACCGCCCGTGTCGGCGACCGCGTCTTCACCGTCTCCGAGGGGTGCGGGCTGTGGGTGCCCACGGGGGAGGTGCACGCCGGCCGGCTGACGGCCAAGGCCGAACTCCACACCGCCTTCTTCGCCCCGGACCGCACACCGGTCGCCTTCGAGGGGCCGACGGCCATCGCGATGACCCCGGTGCTGGAGTCACTGCTCCTGCACCTGGCCCGCACCGACATCGACGCCGGGGCGCGGGCACGGGCCGAGGCGGTCGTGTTCGACGTGCTGGAGCCCTCGCGCCCCCAGCTCGCGCTGCAGCTGCCGGGCGACCCCCGGGCCGACGTGATCGCCGAGGCCCTGCTGCGCGACCCCGCCGACGACCGCTCCCTGGAGGAGTGGGCGCGCGACCTGGGGGTCAGCCCCCGCACGATCAGCCGCGCCTTCCGCACCGCCACCGGGCTGTCGTTCGCGCAGTGGCGACAGTCACTGCGCATCCACCGGGCGCTCACGCTGCTCAGCGAGGGGTGCGAGGTGCAGGACGCCTCCGAGCGCCTCGGATACGCCCAGACCAGCACGTTCATCGACGCTTTCCGGCGCGTGATGGGCACCACCCCGGGGACGTACTTCGGCACGCCCCGGGCAACCGCTGACCGGAATTCCGTATCCGGAGTCCGGAAGTCCTGATTGCAGGCGCGGAGCAGCCGTACCTATCCTGAGTGAGTGAAGGCTAACCTAATCTCCTGCTCGGGCGGGCTCGCGTGCGCACGGCCGAACCCGCTGCTCACGGGGCCCGCGCACACCGCCCCCGGCGCCGCCCGCGCCTTGCCGCGGCCCTCCTCCACCGCGGCCGCCGGGACCCCGGCGCGCGCGACGCGCACAGCGCCGTGACGCGCGCACACGCCCTGAGCGGGGAACAGCTGGTCCTGAGCTACGGCAGGTCCACGGTCGTCCACGGAGCCTCCCTCACCCTGGAGCCCGGCCGCGTGACCGCCCTGGTCGGACCCAACGGCAGCGGCAAGTCGACGCTCCTGCGCTCGCTCGCCCGACTGCACCGCATCGACGACGGCCACGTCACCCTCGGCGGCCGCGACGGGCAGCCCGAGCGCCCGGTGTCCCTGCTCAGCGCACGCCGCTTCGCCAGGGAGGTCACCCTCTTCTCCCAGTCCCGCCCCACCCCCGAGGGACTGGCGGTCAGCGAGGTCGTCGCCTTCGGACGCCACCCCTACCGGCGCGGCTTCGCCGGCCTCTCCGCCGAGGACCGCCGCGCGATCGACCACGCCATGAGCGCCACCGGCGTGCGGGACATGGCCGACCGGGCCGCCGGAGAGCTCTCCGGCGGGGAGATGCAGCGCGTCTGGCTCGCCGCCTGCCTGGCCCAGAACACCGGCGTCGTCCTGCTCGACGAGCCCACCAACCACCTCGACCTGCGCTACCAGATCGAGACCCTCGACCTGATCCGCGACCTCGCCGAGGACCACGGCGTCGCCGTCGGCGTCGTCCTGCACGACCTCGACCACGCGGCCCGCATCGCCGACACGCTGCTCCTGCTGAGCGCCGGCCGCGTCCGCGCCGCGGGCGACCCGGCCGAGGTCCTCACCACCCCGAACCTCAGCGAGGTCTACGGCATCCGGGTCGAGGTCGTCCAGGACCCCCGGACCGGCCGGCTCCGCATCGACCCCGTGGGCCGGCACACGGCCCGCGCCCGCACCACCGCCTCGGACCACCCGAGCACACAGGAACAGAGCAGAGAGAACCACCGATGACCCGTCTCCGCCACCTCGCGGCCGCGGCCTCCGCCGCCGCCGTCCTCGCCGCAACAGCATGCGGCACCACCAGCGTCGAGGAGGCCGAACCCGAGGCCGTCGCCGCACCCGCCTCCGAGAGCTGCGCCGACGACACCACGGCCACCTCCACCGACCCGGTCTCCCTCACCGACGGCGTCGGCCGGCAGGTCGAGCTCGACAAGCCCGCCGAACGCATCGCCGTCCTGGAATGGCAGCAGGTCGAGGACGCCCTCACCCTGTGCGTCACCCCCGTGGCCGTCTCCGACACCGAGGGCTACAGCACCTGGGTGAGCGCCGAGGAACTGCCCGAGGGCGTCACCGACATCGGCAGCCGCGAGGAGCCCGACCTCGACACCCTCTACGCGCAGAACCCCGACCTGGTCGTCGTGGAGGCATTCAGCGCCGACGACGAGATCATCGCCCAGCTCGAGGAGCGCGGCGTGCCCGTCCTCGCCACCCTGGGCGCCGACCCGGCCGACCCCATCGGGAACATGCGCGACGTCTTCGGGATGATCGGTGAGGCCACCGGCCGCACCGAGCGCGCCGAGCAGGAGCTCCAGAGGTTCGACGACCACCTCGCCGACGCCAAGGAGCAGGTGGCCGCCCTCGACCTGCCCACCACGGACTTCCTCTACTTCGACGGGTGGCTCCAGGGCGGCAACCTCACTATCCGCCCCTACGGCGAGGGCGCGCTGTTCACCGCGCTCGGCGAAGAGCTCGGCATGACGCCCGTCTGGACGGACGAGATCAACGAGGCCTACGGCGACGGCGGCGTCAACCCCTCCTACGGCCTCGCGCAGACCGACGTCGAGGGCCTCACCGCCGTGGGCGAGGCCAACCTCTTCTACGCCAACGACGAAGGCGTCGGCGGCTACGTCGAGGAGCTGGAGAAGAACCCCATCTGGACCTCCCTCCCCGCCGTCGAGGAGGAGCGCGCGCACGCCTTCCCCCCGCGGATCTGGGGCGCTGGCGGCCCGCGTTCGACGGAGCAGGCGATCGACGGCTTCGTCGACGCGCTCACCCAGGGATGAGCGGAACACTCCAGGCCCCGCCCCGGCGGTCCCCGCTGCCGCGCATCGGCATGCGCGGCGGCACCGCCGGGGCGGCGGTCGCCGCGACCCTCACCGCCGCGATCCTCGCCGTGGGCCTGTGGCACCTCACC
This sequence comes from Nocardiopsis sp. NPDC006198, assembly GCF_040613895.1. Classification (NCBI taxonomy): domain Bacteria; kingdom Bacillati; phylum Actinomycetota; class Actinomycetes; order Streptosporangiales; family Nocardiopsidaceae; genus Nocardiopsis; species Nocardiopsis sp. NPDC006198. The sequence goes on from NZ_JBEXSY010000001.1 coordinate 174,262, forward strand.
CAGGGCACCTCCGGCGTGGGCTGGTGGGACCTGGCGCGCTACGCGCTCGGCGAGCGCGAGGACGTCGACGGGGTGCCGGTCGGCGACGTGCTCACCGGCTCGCGCCTCCCGCGCCTGTTCGCCGGCGTGGCCGTGGGCTTCGCCCTCGGCGTCGCCGGAGCACTGCTGCAGTCGATCACACGCAACGCGCTCGCCTCACCCGACACCCTCGCCGTCACGGCCGGTTCCTACTTCGCGCTCACCGCCGTCGCCGCCTTCGGTATCGCCGTCCCGCTGTGGGCCTCCGGCCTGGTCGCCTTCACCGGCGGCCTGCTCGCCGCCGCCCTCGTCCTGGGAATCGCCGGCCACGCCGCCGGAACGGCCACGACGCGGCTCATCCTGGCCGGCTCGGCCATGGCGATGGCCCTGGACGCGGCCACCGCCATGATGCTCATCCTGTTCAAGGAGAACACCACCGGCCTCTACGCCTGGGGGAACGGCTCCCTCGTCCAGCTCAACATCGACGCGTCCCTGCGCGCCATGCCGGTCATCGTCGCGGTGCTGGCCGTCGCGCTACTGCTGAGCCGGCGGCTGGACGTGCTCGGCCTGGGCGACGACACCGCCGCGTCGCTCGGCGTGCCCCTGCGCTCGACCCGGACCATCGCCGTGCTCTGCGCCGTGCTCCTCACCGGAGTGTCCGTCACACTGGCAGGACCGATCGCCTTCATCGGCCTGGCCGCCCCCGTGCTCGCGCGCCTGATCGCCGGACGGATCCCCTCCCTGCGCCGCCACCTCCTCCTCGTCACCGTCTCCGGACTCCTCGGCGCACTCCTGGTCCTGTTCGCCGACGCCTCCCTGCGCGCCGTGCTCGGCGCCGAGGGCGCCGCCTCCATCCCCACGGGCGTGCCCACGGCCGTGCTCGGCGGCCTCCTCATCGTCGTCCTCGCCCTGCGCCTGCGCGACGCGGGCCCCGTCCGCCGGCCGCCCGGCGCACGGACCGGGACGCGCACCCGCCGACGCTTCCTCGGCGTCCTCCTCACCGCGGCGGTCCTGCTCGTCGCGGCTGTCCTCGTCGGAGCGCTCGCCGGCAGCCTGTGGCTGCGCACCGGCGACATCGCCCTCTGGCTCCAGGGAACCGCCCCCGACCTCATCGGCCGCGCCCTCGACGAACGGGTCCCCCGCGTGACCGCCGCCGTCCTCGCCGGCGCGGCGCTCGCCCTGGCGGGCAGCCTCGTCCAGAGCACCGTGCGCAACCCCCTCGCGGAACCCGGCCTGCTCGGCATCACCGCCGGGGCCGGCCTGGGCGCGGTCATCGTCGTGACCTCCGCCGCGGGCAGCGGCCTGCCCTCCCTCGTCACCATGGCGATCCTCACCGGCCTGGCCACCTTCGCCGTGATCGCCGCCCTGGCCTGGAGGGGCGCGCTGCGCCCGGACCGGTTCGTCCTCATCGGCATCGGGTGCGGCTACAGCCTCAGCGCCCTCACCACGTTCCTCCTCCTGCGCGCCGACCCCTGGCAGACCCCGCGCATCTTCACGTGGCTCTCCGGGACGACCTACGGGCGCACCTTCCCCGACGTCGTACCGGTCGCCGTGGTGCTCCTGGTCGCGGCGCCGCTGGTCATCGGCCTGGCCCGCCACCTCGACCTGATCGCCGTCGACGAGGACACCCCCCGCATCCTCGGCATGCGGGTGGGGCGGACGCGGCTGGCGCTGCTCAGCGTCGCCGCGCTCCTCGCGGCCGTCAGCGTGGTCGCGGTCGGGGTCGTCGGCTTCGTCGGGCTGGTGGCGCCCCACCTGGCCCGCGCACTGGTCGGCGCCCGGCACGGGCGCAGCATCCCCGTCGCGATCGTGCTGGGAGGACTGCTGGTCTGCGTCGCCGACACCCTCGGCCGCACGCTCATCGCCCCCTCCCAGATGCCGGCCGGGCTCATGATCGCCCTGGTCGGAGCCCCCTACCTCATCTGGTTGCTGCGCCGCTCCCACATCTGAGCCCCCGCAGCCCGCACCCCACGAGGAGACCCCGATGCCATCCAGCCGCCCCGACGCACCCGCCCGCGGCGCCGTCCTCCCGTTCGACCCCGCGGCCCGGCCCGCGCAGCTGGAGCGGATCGCGCCCGGCACGGTCCTGGAGCGCTGGGAAGCGGTCGACCGCTCGAACCACGAGCCCCGGATCGTGGCCGTCCCCGACGCCGCAGGAGAGGGCTGGGCCGGCGCCGCGCTGGTGACCGCGCGCCCGCAGACCGCCTACACCAAGATCGTCGACGCCGTCGGCGACGTCCCCGCCGCCGTGGAGGCGGTCCTCGCCCACGCCCGCGACCAAGGGCTCGTGCAGGTCAAGTGGGAGGGGTGGACGGCCGACGCCGCGGACGCCGCCGCACTCGGCTTCACCCCGATGGAGGCCCCGCGCGGGACGACGGACGGCGCCGCCCGCCCGCCCGTGGGCTACGTGCGCTGGCTGGACGGGGGCGGCGACGGGACGGCGGAGCCTCCGTACCACCGCCAGTCCACGAACTTCACCTGCGGCGCCGTCGTCGCCCTGGTCGCCCAGGTCCAGGCGGGGGCGGTGCCCCGCGACTCCCTCGACCGCCCGGCGGAGCTCACGCTGTGGCGCGGCGCCACCAACTTCCCCGCCTGCGAACCCGTCGGACTGGGCGTCGCCGTGCGCCGGACCTGGCCGGCCTCGCCCGTGACCGTCTTCCTCGACACGGACCGGCCCGTCCTCCTCGACTCCTACACCGAGGCCGAACAGGAGTGGCGCGCCCTCCTCCAGCAGGTGTCGCGGACGGACGCGGCCCGGGCCGGGGTCCCGATCGACCCGCACCGCCTCACCCTGCCCGGGATCCGCGACGCGGTCGGCCGGGGCGACCGCGTCCTGCTCCTGCTCTCCCTGGCCGTGATGCTGGGCTTCGACGTGCCGCACTGGGTCCTCTGCCACGGCGTCGTACCCGGCGCCGTCGTGATCGAGGACCCGTGGACCAACGACACCACCGGCGACACCTGGGTCGACGCCCACCTGCTGCCCGTGCCCGACGCCGCGCTCGACGCGATGGCGGCGGTGGAGCGGGGCGGCCACCGCGGCGCCGTGGTCATCGGAGCCCCGGAGGCGGCGGGGTAGCACCGCCGGTGAAGCGGGGCCGCGGTGGTCATCCCTCGACGCGGTAGGCGCGGGCCTGGATCCCGTACAGCTCGGCGTAGCGTCCGCCGAGTTCCATGAGCTCGGCATGGGTGCCCTGCTCGATCACCCGCGCCCCGTCCATGACGACGACGAGGTCGGCCGTGCGCACGGTGGAGAAGCGGTGTGAGACCAGGAGCGTGACGCGGCCCCGGTCCTTGAGTGCTCGGGCGCGCTCCGCGTACCGCTCGAACAGCAGGTGCTCGGTCTCGGCGTCCAGGGCGGAGGCGGGCTCGTCCAGGAGCAGGAGCAGGGGCTGGTCGCGCATGTAGCCGCGGGCGAGCGCGACCTTCTGCCACTGCCCCTCGGACAGCTCAGCCCCACCGGCCCAGGCGCTGCCGAGCTGGGTGTCCAGCCCCCGGTCGAGCCGGTCGACCAGGGCGTCGGCGTCGGCGCGCTCGACCGCCCGGTCCACGGCCCGGCCTTCCCCGGCCCTGGCCAGGTCACCCACCCCGATGGACAGGCGCAGCGGGTACTCGAAGCGGGCGAAGTCCTGGAAGGCCCCCGAGAGCCGTTCACGCCACGCGTCGGCGGGCATGTCGGCCAGGGGGACCCCGTCGACCAGGATCCTCCCGGAGTCGGGCTCGTACATCTTCGCCAGGAGCTTGACCAGCGTGGACTTGCCCGCTCCGTTCTCGCCGACGACGGCGACCACGGACCCTGCCGGCAGGTGGAGTGTGACGTCCTCCAGAACCCGCCGGTCCGTCCCGGGGTAGGCGAACGAGACCGCGTCCAGGGTGATGCCGGAGCGCATCCGTTCCGGCGGAGGGGTGGGGCTCCGTTCGGCCGCCATGGAGGACAGCTCCTCGAGCCACAGCAGGCGGCGTCCTCCCTCCAACCAGATCGTGCGGAGGAAGTGGACCTGGCTGAGCGTCTGGCCGAGGTACTGGGCCAGACGGCCGCCTGCGGTGAGGAGGAGGACGACCTCGGCCGCCGAGCCGCCGTTCAGCGCCACCCCGGCGACGGAGCCCGCGAACGCGCAGCCGAAGACCGTGAGAGCCGCCGTCTGCCACAGAGTGGTCGTCCAGCGGGCCCGGGCCATGGCACGGTGCCGTGCGGCCCAAGACTGGTGGCGCCCTCGACGGACCCGTTCCCCGGCGCGGGCGACACGCAGCTCACGCCCGGAGGAGGCGTTCGTGCCCAGCAGGAAGAAGTGCCGTGCCAAGCGCCCGTGGTGTCCGAGCCTCTCCTCCAGCGCGTGCTCCGCCCCTCCCCGCCAGTGGGAGACCGCGGCGGTGGGCGCCGCGAAGAGTCCCAGCAGACCGAGCAGGGGATGGACGGTCATCAGCAGGGCCATGGTCAGGCTCAGGCGCAGGACGGCGCCGACCACCTGGAACAGCTCCTGGTAGACCTCGCTCAACGTGTCCGCGTGGTCGCGGACGAGCTGGACGCGGTCGACGTAGGAGGGGCGTTCGTGGTGCTCCAGGGAGGGGAGGCCGCTCTGGAGCCGGACCACGTGCGCTTCCATGAACACGGCCGTGCGATCGGCGAAGCGGCGGTTGGCCCGCTCGCTCAGGAGGCGCAGCAGCCAGCTCATGACCGCCAGCGCGCCCAGGAGTACGGCGGCGGTGATCACGCCGACCTGTTCCCCGGACAGCACCGCGTCCGCGAGCAGAGCCAGGGCGGCGGCGATGAGGACGTCGGGGAGGGAGGCGGCGACCGTCGTGGCGAACGCGACGGCGATGAGTCCGGGGGAGGCGGTCCAGCCCAGGCGCAGCGTGCGGCCCAGGCCCCGCCAGGACGAGGGCAGGGGGTGGTCCTCAGCCGGCACTGTCGTCCCCGTTCCGTTCTTCGTCGAACCGCGTGGCCTGGATCTGGAAGAGGCGTTTGTAGGCGCCCCCGAGGGCCATGAGTTCGTCGTGGCTCCCGAGTTCCACGACCCTGCCCTGATCGACGACGCAGATCCGGTCGGCGCGGCGGACCGTGGAGAAGCGGTGGGAGATGAGCACGGTCGTGCAACCCCTCGTGGCCTCCAGGACGCGGTCGAAGACCTCGGCCTCGCCGCGTACGTCCAGCTGGGCGGTGGGCTCGTCGAGGACGACCACTCCGGCTCCCAGGCTCACGGAGCACAGGACCCGGGCGAGGGCGACGCGCTGCCACTGCCCTCCGGAAAGGTCGGTGCCGTTCTCGTACCCGGGGGAGAGGACCCGGTCGAGGTCGCGCAGGTCCGCGGCGCCGGCGGTGGTCAGGGCTTCGAGGACATCCTCGGGTGTGGCGCCCGGGGCGGCCACGTTGTCCGCGAGCGAGAGCTCGTAGCGGATGAAGTCCTGGAAGACCGCGCTGATCCGGCGGCGCCACGACTCCAGGTCCAGGTCCCGGAGATCGGTGCCATCGACCTCGACCGTTCCCGAGACCGGGTCGTAGAGGCGGCACAGGAGCTTGACCAGGGTCGACTTCCCGGCGCCGTTCACCCCGACCACGGCCAGCGAGCTCCCGGCCGGGACGGTGAGGTTCAGGCCGTCGAGGACCGGCGCGGACATGCCCGGATAGGCGAAGGTCACGTCCCGGAACCTGATCTCCGCCGCCGGCATCCCCTCGGCCGGGGTCCCTCCGGAGACCACGCTGCGCGCTTCGGCGCTCGACGACATCGTCGCCTCCACGCGCAGCACCGACGCGACCCCGTCGGCGGCCAGGGACAGGGCCCAGTTCAACCCGCCGAAGGCCAGTGCGCTGGCCCCCACCGCCGCGTAGGCGAAGGTGCTCACCTGGCCCAGGTCGACGGCGCCCGAAGCGGCGTCCCGTCCCAGGGACCAGAAGAACAGTCCTCCCGCTACCGTCAGGACCACCACCGCCCAGCGCATGGGCTTCTGCCGCAGCCGGGTGGTGTGCCACCGCAGCTCGACCAGGGTCCGGCGTTCCGAGGCGAAGCGGTCCGTCAGCCAGCTCGCGAGGCCGAACAGCCGGATCTCCTTGGCGGCGGGGGAGTCCACCGCCAGCCGGTAGGAGTACTCGGCGCGGCGCTGGGCGTCCAGGACCTCCCCCGTGTGGCGGTCCCACCGGGTGCTCTCGCGGAGCAGCCAGTGGGTGGAGAGCCAGGCGCCTCCCACCAGGAGCGGCGCCCACCACGCGTAGGCGGCCAGGACCACTGCCTGTGCCAGGCCGGAGACCGCCTCCACCAGGCCGCCGGCGATGAAGCCCATCGACAGGTGCAGGGGCGGACCGGTCATGCCGAGGTCGAAGTCCCGGGCAGAGGTCAGCTCGTCCATGTGCGCACGGTTCTCCAGGTGCGCGACCCCTTCGGGGGCGCCCGCGGCGACGAGCAGCCGATCGTGCAGACGGTCGGAGACGTGCTCTCCCAGGAGGGAGCCGACCTGGGTGTGCAGGGGTGTCAGGAGCTGCATCAGGACGAAGACGGTGCCGATCAGGAGCAGCGGCGCCACCAGCGGGGCGTCGTCGGCGACGGCGCCGACGAGTGCTCCGACCGCCACGACGAAGCCGGCGGGAAGAACGCCCTGGAGAAGGATCAGCGCCCACCACAGGGCGGTCAACCCGGGGTGCGACTTCCACAGGGTGGCGAAGAAGACCCATTCCCTCCGCGCCTTGAGCAGGGCCGGCGGATTACTCCTTCCGGAGCGCACCACTTCTTCGGTGTCAGGGGTGGGCACCCTGTGCACCAGCCTTTCTCTCGGTGGATCGTGATTCACGGGGAGATCGCTCGGTGCGACTGCCGGGTGGTGGAATGAAGGCATCAGGGAGTGCCCAGCTGCAATGGCTCGGCGATGTGGAACCTACCTTCGCCCTTGCCGGGAGGTCAACTCCATTCCGCAGGAAAGGCTGCTTCGGTAGTGCTTCCACCAGGCGGTTGATCAGATCTGAATTTTCCGCATCACCGTTGTGGCCGTCCGTTCATCGGTGGGTTTTTCTCACGCCTTCGGGCCGGGGCGTCGTAGGAGGAACAGGGCGGCGGCTGCGGTGATCCCCGGATGCGCCAGGGGACGGGCCGGATGCGGTGGGGGCCGGGTGGCTCGGGCGATATTGTCGTGGTCGGAGTGACGAAGCAGTTCGACGGCGAGCTCGCGCACGGCCCGACCACCTGATCCGCACAGGTACGCGCGGTCGACCACGGCGCCGCGCTCGAGAACGAGCCCGGTATGGCCGGTGCCAGGAAAACACCGGAGTTCGACCGGAATTCGGGCGGGCCCCGGGTCGGGCAGATCGGACCCGGACCAGTGACCCCGAGGAATGCACCCGCATGACAGCCAGTGCTCAGCAGCTGATCGAAACGGCACGTCCCGCACCGCCGGCCGGCCCGTTCGACTGGGGACAGGTCGGGCGCCGGCTCGGGGCGCCCGTGCCGCAGGACTACCGCGAGCTTCTCGACGCCGGGGGCGGCGGACTGTGGCTCGGTTTCGTGAGGCTCTACGTTCCGGCGCCCGGCCCCGGTCTCCGGCACGTCGATCTCGAACGGTCGGGGCTGGAGTTCGAACAGCTCCAGGACCTGTTCGATGACGAGGTCGTGGGGCCGCCCGACGATCTCCATCCTGGTTCCAGGCTGTTGCCCTGGGCCTCGACCGGCACGGGGGTCACGCTCTACTGGCAGGTCCCACCCGGAACGGCGGCCGAGGCGTACCCGGTCCGGGTCTCGGACCGAAACGGCGACGTGTGGGAGAGGTACGACCTGCCCACCACCGACCTCCTCCTGGGACTCGTCCGGGGTGAGGTGCGCAGTGAGCTGCTCGACGGGTCGTGGACGGACCGCGACGCGCTCTTCACGCCCTACGCGGAGGAAGAGGAGCGGGATGGATGACGGTCTGCCCACCGGGGTTCTCCCACCCCGTTCCCCGGTGTGGTGATTCGCCTGCGGCCGGCGGTGCGGTTTGCCCCAGGGGCATCCGCCCGAGCCCTGTGGGCGATGGAGAACGGCGACGCAGCGCTCGACGCACTCGACGCCGGTCCCGAGCCGCTCGCCCGGAGCGACTGAGGCGCCTGCCAGGGCGTCGTGCAACACTTTCCTCCAGGTGATCCGGCTTTTCCCTGCGGAAGACCGATGTGCGTCATCGTCGAGTGCCAGCCGAGTGTGCGTGAGGGTTCACTTCTCTTGGAACCAGCCAGATGGAATGAAGAGTATTTCACCGAGGTCAGCGGGATGATCGGTTCGCCGAGTCCCGATGCCATGTTCGATCCCGAACCGACGGAGCGTGTTCTCGGGAGAGAGCTTCCCCGCGACTATGTCGCTCTGATGGGGGCCTACGGCGGTGTGGTGTCCACCCTCGAGGAAGCGTATCTTCTGATCACCGTCGGTGATGGGGGGCGTTGGGATCCCAGGAGGAAGGTCGAAGAGGGAAACTATGCCGTTTACTATCTCGCGGACCGTTTTCCGGAGTACTCTTTCATGGGGGAACCCCGCAAGATCAGCACCTCATGGATCCTCTCTCGTGAACCGTACAACGTGTTCCGGATCGGTGAAGTCTTCGGAGAGGCTCTCTATCTGTTTTTCGATCCGGACGTCGCGGACTGGACGGTGGTGCTGGGAAGCGGTGACCTGTGGTGGAATTTCCGGGGTGGGGTCTGTGAACTCCTGGTCAAAATGGTGAAAGGCGAGGTTGTGCTTCCGTATACCGAGGAGGGCTATTTCATCGGGTCGTCCTTCTTGCAGGAGCCACGCCTGACCGAATGACATTCATTTTTCAAGTCCGGGAGTCGGCACGACTTCACGAGCTCCTCCGGTTCGGGGGCGACCTCGTCGTCCTGGGCAGGAGGACAGTCCTGCTCAGCGGTTTCAGTGGGCCCTGCCCATGAAGGTGACGGTGCGGGAGCTGTTCTCGCCCGTGTTGTCCTCCAGGGTGAGGGTGTAGGCCCACCACCGGCCCGACTCCGGTGAGGGGCAGGAGTCCGTGACACCCGTGGCCAGGTGTGCCGGGAGAGAGACCCTCTCGCCACCTCTCTCGGCCAGGGCGGAGGGGCCCGACTCGCGTGGTGACGCGGCGTAGCGGCACGTCGAGGCGAGGTTCAGGTCCAGGGGCTCATCCGTCCCGTTGAGGAGGCTCACCTCCCACGTGACCCTTTCCTCTCCGCCGACGTCCTCGTGGGAGATGCTCAGGAGTTGCAGCCTGATCCCGTCGCCGTACTCGAAAGGCCGGTTCGCCGGTACGAGCAGGTATCTGGCGCCGACTGCGAGGATGATGAGGGCGAGCACGAGGGTGAGTGCGGTCCACGGCGCGAGTCTGCGCACGATGCCCTCCAGGGGACGGTGGCGCCGAAGGCGCCGGGGGTGCGCACACCCTACGGTGGAACGCCCGGTGCCGGACACACTCGGCTGCGCCTGAGTCGGCTTCCGCCGAACCCGGACCCGACACGGCTCCCGGCGGTGCTGCGGACACGAACGGTGCTCCGGTCCGGGCCCGTTGCCCGGACCGGGTGTGTCTCAGTCCAGGACGCACACGGTTTTGCCGCTCATCGTGCGCGCGGACAGCTCGACCAGCGCCCTGGGGACCTCCTCCAGCGGGATGGTGCGCGAGAGCATCGCGTCGAGCTCTCCCCGGGCGAGCAGGTCGAGCAGGTCGGTGAGCATGACCGACAGTTCATGGCGGGAGCGGTGGTCGCCGAGGCTGTAGGCGGCGCCCAGGGCGATCTCGTGGACGGAGGGCGCGATCCCGAAGGGCGCCACCGTCTCCAGGTCCGGGCGTCCGGCGACGGTCGCGATGCCGCCGGTGTGGGCGAGCAGGGACAGGTTGGCGGTGGCCGACTCCGCGCCGACGGTGTCCAGGACCGCGTCCACCCCGCGTCCGTGCGTCAGCTCCATGACCCGGGCGGGGATGTCCTCGGTGCGAAAGTCGATGACCTGGTCCGCGCCGAGCTTCTTGACGCGGTCGGTGTTGTGGGCGGCCTCGGTGGCCAGCACGCGCGCTCCGGTCAGAGCGGCGAGCTGGGTGGCGAATCCGCCCACGCCTCCGGCGGCGCCGGTGACCAGGACGGTGTCCTGCTCTGCCACGTGCAGGCGGCGCACGATCGCCTGGTAGGCGGTCAACCCTGCCGAGGGCAGGGCTGCGGCCTGCGCGGAGGAGACCGTGTCGGGGACCGGGGCCAGGACCTCGGCGCGGGCCAGGGTGTACTCGGCGAACCCGCCGCGGTCGCGGATGTCGCCGGTGTAGGCCACCCGCTGCCCCACGGCCAGACCCTCCACCTGCGGGCCCAGGGCGTCGACGACGCCGACCACGTCCAGGCCCAGGACGGCGGGCCACTCCCATTCGGGGATGCCGTAGGCGGCCCGCTGGTAGTCCGAGGGGTTGAGCCCGCATGCCTGGACCCTGATGCGGACCTGGCCGGGCCCGGGTTCGGGCAGGGGCAGGTCGGCCAGTCGCAGGGTGTCGCAGGTGCCGGGCCGGTCCAGAACGAGTGCTCGCATGATGCGGTGCCTCCAGAGGTCAGGTGGAAACGGTCGGGACGGAACGCGATGGCGCGCTCAGGCGCGCGGGTCGACCAGGACCTTGACGCGGTCCTGCCCTGCGGCCAGGTCGGCCAGGGCCCGGGGCAGCTCGCTCAGACCCACGGTCGCGTCGTGCAGGGGCTCGGTCCGCAGCCGACCGGAGGCGATCAGGTCGGCGGTGACGGCGAACTCGTGGTTCAGGTGGGCCAGGGAGGTCTGGACGGTCAGCTCCTTGCTCAGCCACGCCAGCGGGGAGACGCTCACCGACCCCGACGCCACACCGAGCATCATGATGGTGGCGCCCGGGCGGCACAGCTCCACGGCCGCGGTCAGGGCGGCCTCGTTGCCCGCGCAGTCGAACACCAGGTCCGCGCCCAGCCCGCCCGAGGCCTGCACCACCGCCTCGGCGGCCTCGGTGCCCGGTGCGAGCGCGGTGTCGGCTCCCAGTTCCAGGGCCAGGTCGCGTCTGCGCTGGCGCGGTTCGATGACCACCACCCGTCCCGCTCCGGCCAGGTGCAGCAGCTGCACCGCGAACAGCCCCACGGGCCCGGCCCCCATGACCACGGTGACCTCTCCCAGGAGCGGGGGACGGCGGCGGACGGCGTGCAGCGCCACGGTGGCAGGTTCGATCATGGCGGCCTGGTCGTCGTCGACGCCGTCGGGGATGCGGATGAGCATCTCGGCGGGCACGGTGATGCGCTCGGCGTAGGCCCCGTGCGCCGGGGTCAGGGGGTGGGTGCCGAACGACAGCGCGGTCAGGCCCTCACAGCGTTGGGCGTGCCCGGCTCGGCACATCGCGCACCGGCCGCAGGCCGGCGGGGTCCCGGCGACCACCCGGTCGCCCGCGGCCAGGTCCGCCACATCCGGTGCGACGTCCAGGACGGTGCCGCCCCATTCGTGCCCGGACAGGAACGGCGGGTACTCGTGGCCGTCCTTGAACGCCGAGACGTCGGAGCCGCAGATGCCGGTCCGGCCGATCTCCACCACGGCGGTGCCGGGTCCGGCTTTCTCCGGTAGCGCGAACTCGGCGAATTCGACCTGTTCACGGCCGGTGATCAGTGCGGCTTTCATGGTGCGGTCCTCACATGGTGCAGGGAAGGAATCGATCGGGGTGCGGACGCTCACTCAGCGGTGAGTTCGCGCAGATGGGCGCAGGCGGCCTGGAAGGTCTGTGCCAGGTCGGACCGGCTGTCGGCGGCCCAGGCGTCGAAGGAGGCGCGCAGGGCCGCGCTGACGGTCTCGGCCAGCACCCGCACGCGCAGGTCGATGACGGCAGCCTCGGCGGTGGCCGCCATCATCTGCACGAACCGGTCGCACTGCTCCGCCTCGCGGCGCTGCGCCGCACCGCGCAGGGCCGCGTCGGCTCCGGCCAGGCGCCGTACGCGGAGCATGCGCTCGATGACGTCGGCGCGGTCGGCTTCCAGCTCCTGCAGGACCTCGACCACGACCCGCTCCACCTCGCGCAGGGGTGCGGAAGTGCTCGCACACCCCTCCAGGCGGGAGGCGAGCGCAGTCTCGAAGGCCTGGTTGGTTCCCAGCGCCGCGTCCTCCTTGGTGGGGAAGTAGCGGAAGAAGGTGCTCGTGGAGACCCCGGCGGCAGCCGCGATGTGTTCGACGGTCGTGTTCTCGAAGCCCTGGCGCTCGAAGAGATCGAGCGCCGCGTTCTCGATCTCGGACAGGGTGGCGCGACGACGGCGCTCCCGAAGACCAATAGTGGCATCCATGTCCAAAATGATAGCGACTCCCAGTTTGATGGCAAGGCCCAAGAAGGTGGTTCATCTCATGAGTGTTCGAGGGAGCGTTGCCGGGACGTTCTGCGGCGGGGCTGCGGGACCGGGAGCACCCGCCACCTGTCTGCCGGTGCCGTACTCCCGGAAACACGTCCCCCGGTCCGAAGCGGCCCCCGGTCCCCGGCCCTGGAAACACACAGATCGGGCGGCCGTGCCGCGCTCTCGGTTCATGCCCGGCGCCGGCGGTTGCCGAGCCTGCCCCGGGCGCCCCCGCACTCGGACAGGAACGTGCGTGCGGCACACGTGAAAGACGAGAGTCGGCGCGGATTTCTCCGTGCCCACCGGATCACCGCTGGTCGAGGACGCGGTCGCGGCAGGGAGGAGGAACCGGCCCTTCCTCACGGATCGCCGCGGCGCTATACACGTCTGAGGAGCGGATCCCGGGCCCCGCGAGGGGACGGGCGACAGGGCGTGGTGGTCATGGACGCGGAGACCGGTGAGATCGGCGGATACCGGCTCCTGGAGGAGATCGGCCGGGGCGGCTTCGGTGTCGTCTACCGGGCGCAGGCCCCCGGCGGCGGCCCTGCGGCGGTGAAGCTCCTCCACGCCGGTGCAGGCGCGGACCCGGGGCTGAAGGAGACGTTCGCCCGCGAGGTGGCGGCGGCACGCAGGGTCAGCCCGTTCTGCGTGGCGCGCGTCCTGGACGCCGACCCGCACGCCGAACGGCCCTGGATCGCCAGTGAGTTCGTCGAGGGCCGCACGCTCACGCAGGAGATCGGGGCGCGGGGCCCGCGCCGAGGCGCGGACCTGCACCGCCTGGCCGTGTCCACGGCCACCGCGCTGACGGCCATCCACCGGGCCGGCGTCGCCCACCGGGACTTCAAACCGGACAACATCATGATGGCGCCGGACGGCCCCAGGGTCATCGACTTCGGGATAGCGCGCTCCTTCGAGAACACGGCCTTCCAGGCCACGGCCAAGGTCGGGACCCTGCTCTACATGGCGCCCGAACGGCTGAACGACGCCCCGTACCTGACCCCCGCGGTGGACGTCTTCTCGTGGGGCGCGGTGATGGTCTACGCGGCGAGCGGGCGGCACGCGTTCGAGGGGCGCACCCAGGCCGCCGTGATCGCGAGGATCCTGACGGGCGACCCCGACTGCTCGGCAGTCCCGGAGGAACTGCGCGGACTCGTCGCCCGGTGCCTGGACAAGGAGCCCGACCGGCGCCCGACCGCCCACCGGGTGCTCAACTCCCTGCTGGGACTCGGCGCGGACGACACGGACGTCGAGACCGCGCTGGTCTCGGGCAGGACCGCGGCGACCGGGGCGCTGCCGACGGAGGAGATCCGCGGCGTCCCGACCCTGCGGGAGACCTCGGAGCTGACGGAGGAGGTCCCGGGTCCCGGGGCGCGGCCCGGGCGCCCCTACGGGCTCGCCGGCGGGTGGTACCGCTCGCTCGGCGGCCTGGCCGAGGCCTTCCATGCGGACACGGACGCCGCGTGCGAGCTGTTCGGGGACCCTGACGAGCGGGCGGACCTGGCCGCGTGGATCGCGGAGCACCCGGAGGGCGCCGGGATCGACCCGGACCTGCTCCGCCGACCGCCGGAGGACGTCGAGCTGGCGGTCCTGCGGTTCGTCGCCCGGGTCCGACCGGACCTGCCGCCGAGGTACCGGGGAACCGACGTGGGACTGTCCGGAGCGCGGGCGACGGCCGCCGGGTGGGCGGACCCGCTGGACGACGACATCGACCTGCCCCTGAACGCGGCCGAGGCGGCGGCCGGGTACGACTGCCGGGAACCCGGCCACCCGTGCCGCCCCGGGCAGGGGTGCGACGAGTACCGGCGCATGATCAGGGCGGCGCGGTCCGCGCTGGACCTCTATCTCCGGGAGAGCGAGCGCTACGCCGCCGTGCTGTCCTCGGCCGAGCCCCGGTCCCGGACGGCGTTCGACCGCAGGGCGGACGGCGGCCTGTTCCTCCGGGCCGTCCTGGCCCCGGACGAGTGGCGGCGCGCGGTCGGGCGGTACCGCGACGCCCTGGACCCGTCGCTGCGGCGGCACCTGCCGCCCGAGCCGCCGGCGGGGACCCCGCAGCCGGTGTGGGCGTGCCACGGGCTGGTGGTCCGTGTGCTCCGCGAACTCCTCGTCCAACTCGACTCCCGGCACAGGAAGCTGAGCGAGAGGATCGAACGGCGGGAGGCGTTCGCACTGGCGCTCAGGCGCCGGAACACGCAGCACACGTGGGCCCGCCTGATCGCGGCGGGTGCGGCGTTCCTGTTCGCCCTCCCGCTCTACTTCGGTGACGACCGGGCGGTGGACGCGGTCACGGGGGTGGCGCTGACGGCGTTGCTCTGGTCGGTCTTCTTCCTGCTCGGTTACGCCCTGGTGATGATCGTCGCCGATTCCCACAAGATGCTGCACCCCCCGCCGTCGGACAGGATGAGGAAGAAGTACCGGTCCACCCGGGGATGGCGGAACAAGGCGCGCAAGGCGGAGGGGGACGCCGCGCGGCTCCGCCGGGAACTCGTGGAACTGGACGGGGCCCGCGAGCGGTTGCCCGCCTGAGGCGGCCCGGACCACCCGGGCCCCGAGCTGTCACGCGCTGCTGGAGCGCGACAGTCGGGACGGGGGCGTCGCCGCGGTGGTGAACACGGTCGAAGGGACGACGGACGCGTACCGGAGGGGCACCGTGGTCGTGCTTCGGGGGAGGGGCGCTTCCGAGAGGGGAGCCCGGACGCACGGGGCGCAGGGAACCGTTCCCTGGATCAGGGCTTGCGGGCGACTCCGCCGTACTGGGCGACCTCCCTGGCAGCGCCCGCCCCGGTCGTCCCGGGCCGCCAGAACGGCACGGAGACCACACCGGGTTCCAGCAGCTCCAGGCCCTCGAAGAAGGCGCCGATCTGCTCCGGGGTACGCAGGTGGATGGGCTGGGCGGCGTTCTCGTTCCAGGCCCTGGCCGCCTCCACGATCTGCCGGCTGGTGTCGGTGCTGTCGCACAGGGCGAGGAAGCTGCCTGCGGGCAGGGCGTCCACGTAGGCGCGGGCCACGGTGTAGGTCCGCCCGTCGGCGGGGAAGTGGCCGAGCACGCCCATGAGGACCAGTCCGATCGGCCGGGTGAAGTCCAGGTGCTCGCGGGCCCGGGCCAGCAGCGCCTCCGGATCGAGCAGGTCGGCGTCGAGGTAGGCGGTGGCTCCCTCCTCGGTGCTGGTCAGCAGTGCACGGGCGTGCGCGAGCACCAGGGGGTCGTTGTCGACGTAGACGATTCTGGACCCGGGGGCGATGGCCTGGGCGACCTCGTGGGTGTTGTTCGCGGTGGGCAGGCCGGAGCCGATGTCCAGGAACTGCCGGACGCCCTCCTCCCGGGCCAGGTGGGCGACCGCGCGGGCGAGGAACCGGCGGTCGGCGCGCATGAGCTCGACGATCTCGGGGGAGGTCTGTTCGACCTGCTCCCCGAGGGCGCGGTCCACCGGGTAGTGGTCCTTGCCACCCAGCCAGTAGTTCATCACCCGTGCGGAGTGGGGGACGGTCGTGTCCAGGGGGACGCGGGGGGAGTTCGTCATGGGCACCTTCCGGCTCGGCGGACGATCCGGGGAACACGGTCGTCCTTCTCGTTCGCGCATCTTCTTCGCCGTTGGGGAAACCCTGCCACACAAGGGTTTTCGCGGCCATCACTGCTTCGGCCGCGCGCGTTCGGCGTGCCTCGACACGGGACCTGGCCGGGAACCCCCTCCATGCGCGTCCGTGCTCCGGAGCCCGGTGGACGGGGTGCGGGGCTGACGCAGGGCCCGGCCGGACCGTGTTCCGCCCCTGCCAGGGAAACGGGGCTCAGTAGTCGTCGTTTCCGTAGGACGAGGAGCTTTCGGGGGAGGGGGCGGGCCACGGCCGTCCCCGGTCCCCCTTCCCCTCCGCACTCGCGCTCATCCGTCCCGATACCGATCCGTGCCCGCCTCCAGGTCACAGATCGGACGAACCGGTCGGTAACCGGGGGACGGTCGGGGATCGTGGAGCCGGAGCACGACCGGCCGGACGGGCTCCCCCTCCCCACCGTTCGAAGGGTTCCGATGACTGATCGCACGGAGTCGATCGAATCGATGCGGCAGCTCGCCGCGGCCTGGCGCACCATGGTGCTCGACCGCGACGCGGACGCCGACGTCCGGGACCTGCCCGGCATCGCCGTCCGCTGGGCCGACTGCCGGTTCGCGTTCTGGAACTGCGTCACGCTGACCGACGTCGGCGCGGACGCGGCGCTCGTCGAGGAGCGTCTGACCGGGGCGGCGGAGATCATGCGCTCCAAGGTCCGCCCAGGGTTCCTGTGGCTGTTCGAGGACCTCCTCGGCGAGGACGCGCGGGAGGGGGTGCGGGCGACCGCGGAGAGGGCCGGCCTGGAGTTCGCCTTCTCCGGCACCGGCATGGCCGGGGACCTCCTCCCCGTCGCCGAGCCGTCCCACCCCGACCTGGTCTTCGTGCGCGTGACCACCGAGGAGCGGCTCCGTGAGTACGCGGACCTCAACTCGCGCGCGTACGGGTTCCCGCTGGAGGACGGCCGCGACGGGCTCCTCGGGTCCGCGCTGTGGAAACAGGGGGTGTACGCCTACCTCGGCCTGCGCGACGGCGTCCCCGTGACGTGCGCCGCGACGGTGGAGGCGGAGGGCCGCCTGTTCGTGGCGCTCGTCGCCACGCATCCGGACTGGCAGCGCAGGGGCTACGGCGAGGCGGTCACGCGCAAGGCGCTGCACGAGGGCGGGCGGGCCACCGGCCTGACCCGCGCGACCCTGCACGCGACCGAGGCGGGGGCGCCCGTGTACCCCCGCATCGGCTTCCGGCCGAACTCCCCGGTGCACTTCTACGGTCTGAAGGGCTGAGCTCCCCGGCGTGTCCGGGGTGGGCCCCGCGCCCGGGCTGCGGCGAAGAGCGCCGGAACGGGGCGAGCGGCGGGCCCGGGTACGAGGACCCCTGAGCGGCGAACCCGCCGCTCGCTGATCGAGAACCCAGGAGAGAGGGTCCCGGGAATCCTCGGAGACTTCCGGTCGACGGGAAAGACATCCTGAGCAGCAGTTCCGGGGACGCCCCGAAAGGGACGTGTGTTCGCATTCCGGCGCCGGATGGGCCGAACCCCGGACGCCGTCGTGAGCCTTCACTACGCTCGCCCCGACAGCGCTGCGAGGAGAGGCCGAGGATGCGGGAGATCGAGGCGAAGTACCGGGTGCACGACCCGGAGGCGGTTCTGACCGCGCTCCGGGAGGCCGGGGTGACCATGGGGGAGCCGGTCCACCAGGACGACACGGCCTACGCGCCCTCCGGCTGGGATCCGGGGCAGGGCAAGCGCGGCTTCACCTTCGCCCGCCTGCGCACCGAGGACGGCGTGCACATCGTGACGGCCAAGACCCCGCTGGCGAACGCGATGGAGTGCGTGGAGCACGAGACGGCCGTCGCCGACCGGGACGGGATGCACGGTGTCCTGACCGCGCTGGGCTACGTGCCGAGCGTGCGGATCGTCAAGAGCCGTCGGACGGGCCGGTCCGGTCCGATCGCGGTGTGCCTCGACGACGTGCGGGGAGCCGGGGTGTTCCTGGAGCTCGAGGTGCTGGTCGACGACGACCGGGACGGGCGGGCGGCCCAGGAGGAGCTGGACGCGTGGGCGCGCGGACTCGGGACGGACCTGGAGCGGGTCACGGAGACCTACGACGTCCTGGTGCGCCCCGTGCCCGCCTGAGGCCCGCGGCGGTGCCCCGCGGCCCCGCTCCCGTGGCCGGAGGGCACCGCGCGGCGAGTGCGGGTCGGACTGCACGACGCCTCGCGACGTGATGTCGCTGTGCCGGGGCCCTCACCGGGGGAGGCGGAGGGGCCCGCTGCTCTCCCGGGGCACCAGCTCTCCGCCGGGGAGCATCTCCTCGGCCACGGGTGCGCCCTCGACGGCCCCGATGAGCAGGGCCGCCGCACGACGGCCGTATCCGACGATGTCGCGGCGGACCGCCGTCAGGGCCGGCCTCACCAGACGGCACAGGAGCGAGTCGTCCCAGGCCACGATGGACAGCTCGGAGGGGACCGCGACGCCCATCTCCTCGGCCACCGCCAGCCCGCCCACCGCCATCACGTCGTTGTCGTACACCAGGGCCGTCGGGCTCTCGGGCAGGGCCAGGAGGCGCCGGGTGGCACGCGCGCTGTGCTCCCCGCTGCCGTCGGTGTGCACGACCACGGCCCGGTGTCCGAGGTCGCGCGCGGTCTGCTCGAAGGCCTTGGCCCGCGCGTGTGCGTGGGCGAGGTCGGCAGGCCCCGCGACGTGGGCCAGGCTCGTGTGCCCCAGGGCGACGAGGTAGTGCATGACCTCGTTCATCGTGGGGTGGTCGTCGACCGGCAGTGACAGCGTGCCGTTCCCCTCCATCGCGGCTCCGAGGACCAGGGCGGGCACGGCGGGCGGAGACGCGGGGGACCGTCCCATGCGCTCCTCGGCCAGGATCACACCGTCGACCCGGCCCCGGGTCTCCCAACGGCGGCGCGGAGAGCCCTCCGCGGCGGGGTCGGAGTGCACGATCATGTCCATCCCGGTGGAGGCGAGTGTGTGCTGGACCCCCTCGACCAGGAGCGCGAAGGAGGAGTGGCTGCCCCACAGGCGGCCCGCCCGGCGGGTCACCAGTCCGATGGCGGCCGTCCTGCCGCCCGAGGACAGGGCGCGCGCCGGACCGCTGGGCGACCAGCCGAAGTCGCGGGCGGTGGCCAGGATGCGCTCGCGGGTCTGCGCGGAGACGCCGGGGCGGCCGTTGAGGGCGTAGGACACCGCTCCTTTGGAGACCCCCGCCGCTCTGGCGATGTCCATGATCGTCGGGCGCCGCATCATCGAGCCCATCGGTACTCCTGTCGGGTGTGTCCGGTCGCGGCACGGGTCCTGAGCGGGTCAGGGCGTGCGGGGTCAGGGCGCGGTGATCTTCGCGACGACCTCGCGGTCCGCGGGTTCGGGGTCCAGCGCCCGGTGGATCCCCGCCCCCTCGATGAGGGCGTCGAGCAGGCGGGCCGGGAAGCCAGGTCCAGGGCGTGGGGGTCGGTGGAGCAGGCGGCGGCCATGGCCGCGTGGACGGGCGCGTACCCGCCGCCGGCGCGGCGCTCGGCGATATCGGTGAAGGCCGAGGCCACCGCGGCGGCGCGGTCGACGCCGGGAGCGGTCAACGGTCCTCCTCCGGCGCGTGGCGGCCGTGCTCGAGGTAGACGGTCGTACCGGACGCCCGGGCGGCCAGGGCCGCGGTGGCGCGCCGGGCCACGTGGCCGGGCAGCAGGTCGCCGAGGCGTCCGGGTTCCACCCACGCCCAGCCCGACAGCTCGTCCGGGGGAAGGCGCGGTTCGGCGCCCTCAGGCAGGTGGGCGGTGAACAGCCACTGGAGGGCGGCGGTGCGCTCGCCGGAGGGCGGGACCCAGTCGACGGCGGCCAGGTGCGTCACGGTGGCCCGAACGCCGAGTTCCTCGGCCAGTTCGCGGCGGCACGCGGCCAGCGGGGACTCGCCGTGTTCGACGATGCCGCCGGGGAGGCCCCAGGGCCGGTCGGGCTTGTAGGCGCGCTCCACCAGCAGCACCTGTCCGTCGGGGGAGAGGATGAGCGCGCCCGCCGCGCCCCGGGTGGCGGGCAGGCGCGCGTAGAACTGCCGCTCTGCTGCGGTGTCGGGGTGGCTCACCCCGTCGAGCCTAGTGCTGTGACCGCACAGGTTCGCCGGGTTCGGTCAGACCTGCTCGGAGGCGGCTGCGAGGTGTCGGAGGCAAGTGTCGGCGGCCGTGAGGTAGGGCTTGTGCAGCGCCTCGCTGTAGAGCCGCATCTCACGGGCTGCTCGGTCCAGGCACTCCCAGAACACGAGCGGTAGGTCGAGGTCGTCACCGAGATCAACGATGCAGTCGAAGGCGAGTTCCAGCTCGTTGTGCTTCAGGAACTCGAGTGTCGCTGAGAGGTCGATGTCGGGCAGGCCCGCCAGGTGGGCCCGAGCAGTCTCGAGGTGGCTTCGGGTGCGGTTCCAGCTGTCATGAAGCGCCGCACGATCAACGGTCATGGTGCCATTGTCGCTGTTGTGGTCGGTGCACTCACCCGGTTTTCGCGGGTCGTCCGCCCCGGCGCAGGCAGGCGTGCAGGGAGCGGGTCCGGGCATTGTGGTTGCGGTGGTTCTAGTCTGCGGACGGGCCAGCGGGTGAAGGACCGGCCGGGTTCGGTCGGGCGGGTGGTGGCCGTCGTGACGACGAATGCTCGACGTCATGGTGGCCCTGGACCGGCCCGACCGCGCGCAGGCTCCGAGCGCCGGCGGCGTCTCCTTCGCGGCCCGGGAGCTGCCGCGGCGCCCGAAGGAGGCCGACCTGCTGTTCGCCTTCGTGCTCTCCGACGGGAAACCGGAGCTCGCCCTGACCTACAACAGCGAGATCTTCCGCGCGGAGCGCCCCCGAGGCCCGCTGGAAGGCCTCTGCCCTATTCTCGACGCCATGGCCGGCAACCGGCCGGTGGCCCGGATCCTGGACCGTGAGGAAACCCCGTATGAGTGACCACGACCTGTTGGCGGGGCTCGACGGCGAGCGCCGGGCCTCGGGGGACAGCACCGGCCGGGGAGGCGTCGTCCGCGAGCACGCGGCGGACGGCTCCGAGCGCCGGATCGTCTACGCGCGCTGCGCCCCCGGGGAACTCGACGGGGTCATCCGGGAGGAGGCCGACCTCGCGCGCCGGACGCCCTACACCCTGGAGTGGAAGGTCTACGGCCACGACACCCCCGCCGACCTGGGCGAGCGGCTCACCGCCGCGGGTTTCGAGCCCGACGACCGGGAGAGCGTGCTGGCGCTGGCGGTCGACGGGGCCGACCCGGCGGCCTTCGACCCGCAGGGGCGCGACATCCGGCGCGTCGTGGACGAGCGGGGCCTGGACGACTACGCCGAGATCGCCGCCGCCCTCGGTCGGCGCGACGTGGAGCAGGAGCGGCGCAGGCTCGCCGAGGGGCTGCGGAGGGCACCGGAGGCGATGAGCGTCCACATCGCCTACGAGGACGGCCGCCCCGCGGCCTGCGGCCGGATCCACCTGCGGCCGGGCGGCCCCTACGCCGAGCTGGCGGGCGGGCGCACCCGGCCCGAGCACCGCAAGCGGGGCCTGTTCACCGCGCTGGTCGGCAGCAGGCTGGGGGAGGCGCGGGAGCGGGGGCGCACCCACGTCCTGGTCGACGCCCTGCCGACCTCGGAGCCCACGCTGCGCAGGCGCGGCTTCGAGCCGGTGACCTGGACCCGGCCCTACGTCTACGAACCCGGCGCCTGAAGTCCGCCGGGGTGTGGAAGGGGGAGGCATGAGCGAGGACGTCGCCGTGGTGGGGAGCGGGCCCAACGGCCTGGCCGCAGCGGTCACCATGGCCCGGGCGGGCCTGTCCGTGGCCGTGTACGAGGCTGCGGAGGACATCGGCGGCGGCCTGCGCACCTCGCCGCTGTTCCGTGACGACGTGGTGCACGACCTGTGCTCGGCCGTGCACCCGATGGCGGCGGCGTCCGCGTTCTTCCGCGAGTTCGACCTGGCGGCCCGGGGCGTGGAGCTGCTCACGCCGCGGATCAGCTACGCGCACCCGCTGGAGGGCGGCCGTGCGGCGCTCGCCCACCACGACCTGGACACCACCTGCGCGGGCCTGGGCCGTGACGGGCGAGCCTGGCGGGCGTTGATGGAACCGCTGCTGGAGCACAGCCGCGCGGTGGTGGACTTCGCGCTGGGCCGGCAGCGCAGCCTCCCCGCGGACCTTCGCGCCCCGCTGCTGCTGGGGCTGGGCATGCTGCGCCACGGCACCCCGTTGGCCCGGCACGCCTTCGCGGGGCCGGAGGCCGCGGCGCTGCTCGCCGGGGTGGGCGCCCACGTGGTCGGCCGCATGCCCACGCCCTCCTCGGCCGCGGTCGCCCTCCTGCTGGGCCACCTCGCCCACGGCTCCGGCTGGCCGCTCCCGCGCGGCGGCAGCGCGCGGATCGCCGAGGCGATGGCGGCCGACGTCCGGGCCCACGGCGGAACCCTCGCCACCGGGCAGCGGATCGACGACCTCAGGCAGGTCCGAGGCGCGCGGGCCGTGTTCCTGGACCTGTCCCCGAAGGAGTTCCTGAGGATCGCGGGCCCGCTGCTGCCCGGCGCCTACCGCGCGGGCCTGCGCGCCTTCCGGTACGGCCCCGGGGCCGCCAAGGTCGACTTCCTCACCTCGGAGCCGATCCCCTGGGCGAACCCGGAGGTGGGGGCGGCGGGGACGGTCCACCTCGGGGGCCGCCAGGGGACCGTGTTCCGGCAGGAGTCCCTGGTTGCCCGGGGCAGGCCGGGGGAGGCGCCGTTCGTCCTGGTCGTGGACCCGGCCGCGGCCGACCCCGGGCGCGTGGGCGCCGGGGGGCACCGGCCGGTGTGGGCCTACGCGCACGTGCCCCACGGGGACCCCGCCGACCCCGCCGAGCTCGTGACCGCCCGCATCGAGCGGTACGCGCCCGGGTTCGCCGACACCGTGGTGGCGCGGAGCTCCCGGAGCGCGGCCGACCTGGAGCGGTACAACCCCAACTACGTGGGCGGCGACATCGCCTCCGGTGCGATGACCCTCCGACAGACGCTGCTGAGGCCCGTGCCCCGCTGGGACCCGCACCGCACCCCTCTGCGCGGCGTCTACCTGTGCTCGGCGTCCGCCCCGCCCGGACCCGGTGTGCACGGCATGGGGGGCCACCTGGCCGCCAGGTCGGCGCTGCGCCACGAGTTCGGCGTGCGCACGCCTCCGGCGCTGTCGCCGGCGCCCCCGGGGTAGGGCGTGTCCGTTCGAGCCCCGGACCGGGGACGGCCGGACCGCACCCGTGCGCAGGTGTCGCCGGTGACCTCCTGCCCGCGATCACCGGCGAAACCGGGAACGGTACTCCCCGGGGGCCGTGCCCCGGGCACGTCTGAAGGCACGGCTGAAGGCGTGCGGCGAGGCGTAGCCGACCGCGCCGGAGATCGACTCGACCGGCTCGTCGGTGTCGCGGAGCCGGACGGACGCCAGGTCGATGCGCCACTGCGTCACGTACGCGCCCGGCGTCTGTCCGAGGGCGGACCGGAAACGCCTGGACAGCGTCGCCCGGGAGACGCTCGTCGCGACGGCCAGGGCCTCCGTGGTCCAGGGGCGTTCCGGTTGGGCGTGGACGCGTGCCAGGGCGTCGCGCACGACCGGATCACGCATCGCTCCCAGCCATGAGCCGGACCGTGCCTCCGGGTGGCGCTCCAGCCAGGCGCGTACGAACTGGACGAGCAGGAGGTCGACGATGCTGTTGACGGCGGCGGCGGTGCCGATCTGCGGCTGTGCGAGCTCCTCGGCGAGAAGTTCGGCGGTCCTCCCGAACTGCGTGTTCTGGCGGGCTGTGACGTGCATCGGCCGGGCCAGGGATGTGAGCACCGGTGTGCTCACCTCCGGGTCCTGCTCATAGTGCAGGACGATCACCTCCGTCTGTACCGGCTCCGAGCCCAGCCGCAGGGCTCGGCCGTCGCCGAAAGACCGGGCCGCCGCCTCACGGTCGCAGGAACCCATGGTCACGTCGGCGCCGCCGGCTATCCCGTGCGCGGTTCCCGGCGGCACCAGGACGGCGTCTCCGGCCTGCACCTGAAGAGGTTTCCCGTCTGAGGCGTGCAGCCACACCGTGCCGCGAGAGACCACGTGCAGTGTCGCTCCCGGAGAGGAGTCCAGCCACAGGCCCCAGGTTCCTCCGGCCTTCACCATGACCCCGAGTGCCCCACGCGAACCCGAGACACGCAAGACCTCCGCCAACACGTCCATGGGTCCATTCTCGTCCGCGCCGCGGACCGTCCGCCGACGGGCGACGGCGCGCGTCCCCTCGTTCACAGCTTCAGGCCACGTCGAGAACGACCTTTCCGTGCACCTTCCGCGCGAACAGCGCCTGGACGGCGTCGTCCACGTCCCGCCAGTCGCCTCGCAGGCCGACCGGCGCCGAGAGCCTCCCGGCGGCCATGAGGCCCAGCAGGTCCGCCAGTTCTCCGCTGGTCGGTGTCATGTCGCCGTAGGTGGCGATGCTGCGGGGTTCGCCGAAGCCGAACAGGGCCCCTGGCGGGAACGTGGTCTCCTGCCCCGAGGAGTAACCGACCAGGTGGATGGTGCCGCCCTCGGCGAGCGAGTTCCACGCCCGGGCCACCAGCGGCCCGCCGACCGTGTCCAGGACGAGGTCGAACCGGTCCCCGGTCTCGGCCAGGTCGGTCAGGACCTCGTCGGCGCCGAGTCCGCGCAGTCCGGCGGCCCGGTCCGGCGAACCGACGAGTGCCGTCACCCGGGCGCCCGCCAGCGCCGCCAGCTGGACGGCGAAGTGCCCGACGCCCCCGCTGGCACCGGTGACCAGGACGTTGCGCGCCAGCAGGGAACGCTTGCGCAGCACCCGGAACGCGGTGACTCCGGCGATCCCCAGCGCGGCGGCGTCGGCCAGGTCCACGCCCTCGGGAACGGCGCCGAGCGAGGCGGGGCCGACCGCCACACGCTCCGCCCACGCGTGAGGGGTCATTCCCAGTGCGACACGCGTACCTTCGGGCGGCCCCGAGCCGTCGGATGCGGCGCGCACCACGACTCCGGCCGCGTCGTGACCGTGCACGGCGCCGGCCGGCCACCGGTGCACGTAGTTCAGCTCTCCGAAGTTGAGGCCGATGTGCCGTATCTCCACCAGCGCCTCACCGGTGGACGGTACGGGCTCGTCGACTTCGGCGAACCGGACGGGACCGGCCTCGCCGTGAGCGACCACGAGGGCGCGCATAGGATGTGTTTCCTTCTGTCGTCGATAAAACGGAACGCTCGGCGCGGCAGTGGGTCAAATACGCAAATACCGTGCTGCCGACCTCTTGAAATCCTACGCAGGATCGGGGAGGCGGCCAGCCCTGTGAGAATCAATCAGTTGACGATCTGTGTCAGTGCGTCTCGCGGCGCGTCGAGCCCTGTATCCCTCCTGTGGTCGGCGCTGTGACGGGCGAGGAGCGGCAGGACGGCCCGGCGCGGCCGGCCTGGGGGCATACGTCCGGCGTCGGTGCTCCGGCGGAGGAAATCGCTCAACAAAGGTCACGGGGATTACGGAAGAGGCTCCGTCGCAGTAATTCCGTTATCCACTGCGAAAACCCCTCGATGGGATCGTGAGTACGCGGAAGTCCGACAATCCGACCTGAAAAGGAATCACCGCTACCGCTGTCCGCCGACACCCTCCTGTGGTGAGGCCGCGGGGCCGGGTGCGGCGACTGACCGGGCTGCTGTGCGGCACACCGTGGCTTCGGGAGAACCGTGCCGTGCGCGGGCGCCGCAGGGCCGGGGGCGCGGCCGGCCCACCCCTCCGGCGACGGGCCGACCGCCCCGACGGCGGCCATCGCGCAGCGCGCCCCTCAGGCGTGGTCGTGCGCAGCCGGCACCGCGCCGACCTCCTCACCCTCGCCCAGCACGACGAACTGGCCCATCATCCCGTCGTCCTCGTGCTGCAGCAGGTGGCAGTGGTACATGTACGGCATGTTCGGGTCGGTGTGGCCGCCGAAGCGCATCGCGAGCCGGTAGCGCCTGCCCTGGGCCACCATGACCGTGTCCTTCCAGCCCCGCAGGTGGGGCGGCGGGGTCTCGCCGTCGACCGTCAGGACCTGGAACTGGACGTCGTGGACGTGGAAGTTGTGCAGGTAGCCGTTGTCGTTGGTCACCTCCCACACCTCCACGGTGCCCTCGCGGACGCCGAAGTCGATGCGGTCCATCGCCATCGAGCGGTCGTTGATCCGGTCCGAGGCGAGCACGAAGGAGCGCTCCTGTGCCACCGCCTCGGCGGCCAGGTCCGGCGCTGCGCCGAGCACCGCGGGGACCTCGGTGTCGTCGGACAGGGTGTCGGCGGCCCTGAACCGGCAGATGTCGAGCAGGTCCGCGAAGCCGTCGAGCCTCCCCGACGCCCCGCCGTACTCCGGGGAGGGGTAGGAGCGCAGTTCGACGGTCTCGCCGGGCTCGAAGGCCACGACGATCTCCGCCCGCTCGCCCGGCGACAGGTGCAGGCGGTCGGTCTCCCACGGCTCGGCGAGCAGGCCGCCGTCGGTGGCCACGAGCGAGAAGGCCCGGTCGTCCGAGAAACCGAAGTTGTACAGGCGGGCGTTGGACCCGTTGAGCAGTCGCAGCCGCACGAGCCCGGTCGTGACGTCGAAGTACGGGCCCAGCGTGCCGTTGACGAGGATCTCGTCACCGATCACGCCCAGCGAGCCCGCCAGCGGGATCCTCTCCTCGAACTGGTTGTCCCGGTCGAACGCGCGGTCCTGGACGATCATCGGGATGTCGTCGACGCCGTACTCCGAGGGCAGGTTCAGCGCGTCGGTCGCGTCGTCGTCGACGATGAACAGCCCGGTCAGGCCCCGGTACGTGTGGTCTCCGGTCGCCCCGTGCACGTGGGGGTGGTACCAGAGCGTCGCCGCCTGCTGGTCGATCCTCCACCGCGGCTCCCACGTACCGCCGGGGGCGACGGTCTGGTGCGGTCCGCCGTCCATGGCCGCGGGCAGGTGCATGCCGTGCCAGTGGAGCGAGGTCTCCTGGTCCAGTTCGTTGCGCACCGCGAACGCGACCTCCTCGCCGCGCCGGGCGCGGACCGTGGGGCCGAGGTAGGTACCGTTCACGCCCCAGGTGCGGGTGGCCGCCCCCTCCTTGAACGCCGTCTCGCCCGACCGGAGGCCGAGCGTGAACACCCGGGCCCCCGCCTCGCCGGGCGCGGACCCGGCCAGGGGAGGGATGGCCAGCGCCGAGTCGAAGCCGATCCTCCCGACGGTGTCCCGCTTCGCGGCGGCGTAGTAGGCGCCGAGGCCGCCCCCGGCGAGGGCGAACGCCCCGCCGATGCCGATGCCGAGGACCTTGAGAGCTGTGCGACGTTCCATGGGACGAACATCCCGCGGAACGGGGCGCCCTCGCGTCGGCGATACCTACGTAGACGGTTCTCCCGGGGCTCCGGGGCCCCGGAGAAACAGGGCGCGGGCCGCCGTGGCCCCGCTGCCCTCCTCCGGCTCTGGTGACCGTCGGCGGAATGGTGCTCCGACCCGCGAGCACACCGGTACCTGCGTGGCCGCAGGCCCGGTCATCCCCGCGGCCGGCGACAACCGGCCCCCGGCGCGGAGCCGGCCGGCCGAAAGCCTGGCGGCCCGTGTCCGTCGGTGTCCCCGCAACCGCGGGCGCTGACATCCTCGCGGCCGTCGACGTGCGTCAGGGGCTGGGGCC
The DNA here is from genome assembly GCF_040613895.1 of Nocardiopsis sp. NPDC006198. Taxonomy (NCBI): domain Bacteria; kingdom Bacillati; phylum Actinomycetota; class Actinomycetes; order Streptosporangiales; family Nocardiopsidaceae; genus Nocardiopsis; species Nocardiopsis sp. NPDC006198. The sequence goes on from NZ_JBEXSY010000001.1 coordinate 201,694, forward strand.
GGCGTCCACGGCGGACCAGGACGGCGTGGAGCGCGGCCAGGCACGACGCGAGCAGCAGGAGCGCCGCACTGCCGAGGAGCGCGGTCGGCAACCCCTGGAGGGCGAGCAGGCCGCTGGTGGCGATGACGCCGAGCGAGTTCGCCGTGCGCAGGAGGGCGAACATCTCCGCACGGCGTCCGGGCGGTGCGAGTTCGTCGATGACCAGCGAGTAGAACGTCCCCAGGAGCGGCAGGAAGAACCCCAGGACCGCCGCTCCCGCGAGGGTCGGGGCGATGTGCCCTCCGGCGAGGATCACGCCGGAGGCCGCGGTGCTCATCACGAGGAAGAAGGCGACCTTCCAGCGCTCCGGCACGCGGTTGCGGAGGCTGACCCAGACGCCGCCGGTCACGGCGCCGACGCACAGGACCGAGGCGAACAGGAACGCCCAGCCCGGATCGAGCCCGAAGGAGAGGGCGAACGACACGGCGCCGACCTCGACGGCCGCGACCGCTGCGCCCCCCGCGGCCGCGCAGAACAGCCAGAGGAGCACCTCGGCGGGGACCCGCCCGCCCGTGCCGCCGGGTCGGCCGTCCTCCGGTCCGCGCGCCTGCGGGATCGGGGGCAGCAGGAGCATGGGCCCCACCCCGAGCACGGTGATCGCCGCCATCGCCCCGACGGGCGAGACCGCGCCGAGCAGGGACGCGAGCACGGGGGACAGCACGAAGTTGATCTCGTTGAGCGTCGCGGCCACGCCCAGCGCCCGGGGGAGCCCACCCGGGGAGACCAGGTGGTTGAGGAGGAGCCGCTGGTAGCCGTAGGCGGCTCCGTTGACCAGGCCCGCGGCGACGACCGCGGCGACGAGGAACGCGAACGGGGCCCCCACGGCCGCCAGCACGGTGACCGCGGCGAGGGCGATCGTGCGCACGGCGATCAGGGCCCGAAGGTAGTGCACACTGTTGAACCGCCTGCCCAGGCGCGAGACGGGGACGGCGCCCAGGACCTGGGCCGTGGTCATGGCGAAGACCATCGTGGCGCCGGACCCGACCGAGCCGGTGAGGGGGAGGGCCACCAGGCCGAAGGCGATGGGCGCGGCGGCCTGCGGCACGCCGAGGGTGCCGTAGGCGAGCTGCCACCGTAGGATTCTGGCCCTGGCCTGCGGCGTACCCGTCTTCCGGGGCGGGGGAGTCACGTGCTTGCGGGTCATTCGCGCCTCTCAGCTTCGTCTGTGCACACGGCGGACGGGCCGGCCCGGCAACCGAACAAGCACGCGTGAGCATTATAGTGCTCATCCTGGATCCGTCCCGAGACACCGGCTGAGGAGCGCATGACCGAGCAGATCCGACCCGAGGTGGTCGTCCTCCTGGGCAACCGCATCCGTGCGGTACGGCAGGGCAAGGACCTGAGCGTGGTGAAGCTCGCCGAACTCAGCGGGGTGAGCCGGCGGATGCTCACACAGATCGAACTGGGCCAGGCCAACCCGAGCATCGGGACGGTCGACAGGATCGCCTCCGCGCTGGGCACGACGTTCCCGGCGCTCGTCGGCGTGCTGGAGGAGGGCTCGCCCGAGGGGGTCGAGGTGTGGTCGACGCCGAACGGGAGCTGGGCAAGCCTCCTGCAGGCGGTCCAGACGAGCCAGGTGTTCGTCGAGATGTGGAAGTGGCACCTGGTCGGGGACGACCGCTACCACGTCTCTCCCGCCGCGGGCGCACCCGAGGCCATGGCCCACGTCCTCCAGGGCCAGCTCCTCGTCCGTTCGGCCTCGTCGGATCTGCGCGTCGACGCAGGGGGGTCGGCACGGATCGGGCACACCGCGGACCACACGTTCGAGGCGGGCACCGACGTCGCCGTCTTCCTGGGGGTGGTGACGATGCCCCGCCTGTGAGACGCCTTCTCCGCCCCGCGCGGATGAACCGGCCCTACGCGGACGGGGACAGGTCGGGCAGGTCCTTGAGCTGTCGGCGGGAGGTGAGCCCCAGCTTGCGGAAGATGTTGCGCAGATGGGCGTCGACGGTGCGCGGGCTGATGAACAGCCGGGCCGCCACCTCGTTGGACGTCGCGCCGGTGGCGACCAGGCGGGCGATGTGGAGCTCCTGCATCGTGAGCCGGTCGCGGGTGTGCCCGGAGCGGCTGCGGGCCGTCTCTCCCGTGGCCCGCAGCTCGTCGGCGGCCCGCCGGGCGAACGCCTCCAGCCCCGCGCCGGAGAGCAGCGCGTGCGCCGTGCGCAGGTGCGGACGGCAGTCCCGGCGGCGCCCCTCGCGCCGCAGCCACTCCCCGTACAGGAGGTGGGCCCTGGCCCGGTAGGGGAGCAGCGGACCGTCCGCGAGGAGTTCGACGGCCTCCCGGTAGTCGTCCTCGGCGCCGCTCACCAGTCCCCGGGCGTAGGCCGCCACGCCCAGGCCCGTCGCCGTCCCGCTCGCCCGGGTCCGTTCGGTCAGCGACGCCAGCGCCTCGGCCGCCGCTTCGCGCTCGCCGCACCGCACGGCGGCCTCCACCAGCTCGGGCAGGGAGAACCCGGCGATGAAGAGGTCCCCGTGGGCGACGGCCCGCCGGGCCTCGACCAGCGCGGCCCGGTAGTCGGCCAGGCCGTTGTGCAGCACCGCCCCGGCCCAGTGGACGTTGGCGACCAGCTGCCCCACGCCCTGCGTCGCCGCCGCTGCCGTGGCGGTCCCGAACAGAGCGAACGCCTCCTCGCGGCGGCCGCGCATCGCCGCCAGCTGCAACCGGTGGTAGGTGATCGAGGGGGCGCCGGTCGCGTCGGCGATCGCCTCCTCCTCGGCGATCGCGGCCATCGCCCGGTCCAGGTCGCCCGCCAGCGCGGCGCCGGAGGCCGCCTGTGCCAGACCGAGGCGCAGCACGAGCGGCGACCCCGACTCGCGGCCGTTCTTCATCAGCCACTCGATGATCGTCGCGTGGGTGCGCGGGTCCCACAGCTCGGCCGCCAGTGTGACCGCGAGCGCCGGGTGCCGGGTCCACAGCGCCTCGCCGGCTCCGTCGAGGGCCTCGCGGATGAGGGGGACCGCCGCGCGGTGCCCCTGGGCGGCCAGCACGGTCAGCGCGTCCAGGACGTCGGGCCCGTGCGGGGGTGGCGCGCAGTCCTGCGCCGCAGCCAGGACCGTGTCCATCACACCGCTCGCCTGGCCGACGAGCAGGCCCATCTCCAGTGCCTCCAGGTAGCTCTCACGGGACCGGGCGGGGTCCAGGGGCGCGAGCCGGCGCGCGGCGCGCAGCATGAACACCGGGCCGTCGCCGTCGCCCGGGCGCACGAAGGCGATCTGCCCCCGCAGCAGGTCGGCCTCGGCGTTCCGGAGCTCGTCCGGGCCCGAGCCGTCCACGGCCGTGAGCAGTCGTGCGGCCCGGTCGGCGTCGCCTGCGGAGAGCGAGGCCCGCGCCGCCGCGAGGGTCCGTCCGATCCGCCGGTCGGCGTCCAGCGTCAGCTCCGCCGCACGTTCGAGGAACGCCGCGGCGGCCACGGCTCCGCCACGGGCCTCGGCGCGCGACGCCGAGCGCTCCAGCTCGTCGGCGACGCCGTCGTCGGGTCCCGCGCTCGCCTGGGCGCGGTGCCAGGCGCGCCGGTCCGGGTCCACGACCGGGTCGGTGACCTCGGCGAGCGTGCGGTGGGCCAGCCGGCGCTCGTCCGCCTCCGCCGACCGGTAGACCGCCGTCCGGGCCAGCGGGTGGTAGAAGCGGATGCGGGTGCCGAACTCCACGAGCCCGGTGGCGGAGGCGGCGGCGCCGGCGGTCGGCAGGTCGATGCCCAGCCGCTGCGCGGCCGGCCACAGCAGCCCGGGATCGCCCGTCGGGTCGGCGCTCGCGACCGTCAGCAGCCGCCGTGCCCCGGCGGACAGGCCGGCCAGCGCCTCCCGGAAGCCCAGCTCGACACGGGTCGTCACCGAGGACGCGTCCGGCGGCGCGAAACCGCCGGCCCTGGGCAGGGCGAGCAGTGCCAGGGGGTTCCCGCGCGCCTCGGCCACGATCCGCTCCCGGACCTGCTCGTCCAGCACCTCGTGGCTCAGCGACGCGAGCAGCGTCCGCGCGTCGGCGTCGGCCAGTCCCTCGACGGTCAGGCCCGGCAGGTCGTCCAGCTCCCCGGCCGGACAGGGCAGCCGCACCCCGAACACCAGGGCGAGCGGTTCGGCGGCGACCCGGCGCGCGAGGAAGGCCAGGACCCTGGTCGAGGCCGCGTCCAGCCACTGGGCGTCCTCGACCAGGCACAGCAGCGGGCGCTCCCGCGCCGCGGTCGCCAGCAGCCCCAGGGCCGCCAGTCCGACACGGAACACGTCCGGGGTTCCCGTCGCGGCCCCGAACGCGACCAGGAGGGGGTCGCGGTGCTGGGACGGCAGCTCGTCGAGGTGCCCCAGCACCGGCAGGCACAGCTGGTGCAGGGCGGCGAACGGCAGCTCCGCCTCGTACTGGGACCCGGACACGTGGACGACCCGGAACCCGGAGGCGGCGTTGCGGGCGTGGTCCAGCAGGGCGCTCTTGCCGATGCCCGCCTCGCCGCGCAGGACCAGTGCCCCGCCCCGGCCCGCCCGCGCGGCCCCGGTCAGCTCCTCGATGCGGTCGCTCTCGTGCCGCCTGCCGACGAGTGAACCGCGAGGGGGAGCTGGCGTTCGCATGGGACGTACGTTAGCAAGGGCGCGAATCCGGCCGGGTCGGTCGGACCGTCGCTCTCCCGGCGGCCGGGACGCTGCGGCAGCCGGCCCCGCCCCCCGCCGTGGCGCCCGCACGGGAGCCGAGGAGGGGGCGGGCGGACGCCCGGCCGTGCCGCCGGGGCGGATCACCCGCTAGGACATCCGGAAACCCGCGGGCCCCCGCACCGTGTCGGCGAGCTCCTCGATCCGGGCGGCGGACACGGGCACACCGGGCGCCTGCTGGACCCAGGCCACGAATTCCCCGGGAGTGAGGCCGGACGGCGGTCGCCCCACGTACGGGAGGGCGTACAACGGGGTGTTGGGCTCGCTGCGCCAGCTGTCGGCCAGTGTGCCGAGGTCCACCGCGTCGAAGCCCAGGACGTCCAGCAGCTCGGCCACCTCCTCCTTGGCGTCCGGGTCGTCGCCGGAAAGCGGTACCGCGGTGCGGTCGGGGGCCCCGGCGGGGCGGAACAGCTCCAACAACTGCTTGGGGCCGATGTTGTGCAACGCCTTCACCACCCGGGCGTCCGCGAGGTGGCGTTGCACCAGTTCGCTGGAGGTCAGCTCGTCGCTGTCGAGTTCCGGCACCTCGAAGCCGGGATGCGGCGCGTAGTTCATCGGGTCGATCACGGTCTTGCCGGCGAGCTCGGCCCGGGGCAGCCGCTCGTGGGCGGCCAGCGGCACGGAGGCGATGACCAGGTCACCGGCGCTCGCCGCTTCGGCCGGGGTGGCCGCGCGGGCCCGCCCGCCGAGCTCCGCGACGGGACCGGCCAGCGTCCCGGGGCCGCGTGAGTTGCTCAGGACGACGTTCAGGCCGGCGTCGACGGCGCGGCGGGCGGCCCCGAGGCCGACCATGCCGGTGCCGATGACGCCGAGGGTTGTGGTGCTCACTCTGTTCTCCGTTCGCGTCTCCCGCGCGTCGCGGCCTCCAGTGGACAGGAGGACCGCTCCGGCGGGCTCGTATCCATCACAGCCGGAGCGGGCTACGCGAACAATGACCACAAACGCCCGGCAGCGATCACATCATGTGATAGATCAGGCAGATGGAACTGAGGGCGCTGCAGTACTTCGTGACCGTCGCCGAGGAGCTGCACTTCGGGCGTGCGGCGCAACGGCTGGGCATAGTGCAGCCGGCGGTGAGCCAGCAGGTCGCCCGGCTCGAACGCGAGCTCGGAGCGGGCCTGCTCGACCGCACCTCACGCCGGGTACGGCTCACCCCGGCGGGCGAACGGGTGCTCGCCGAGGCCCGTAGGACCCTCGCCGCGGCGGCCCGCGTGCGGGTGGTCGCCGCAGAACCGGCGGCCGTCCTGCGGATCGGGGTCGCGTCCTGCGTCACCCCACGGCTCGACCGGGCCTTGGGCCGCCTCGGCGACGGCGAACGCCCCGCCGAGCCGAAACTGGTCGACCTGCCGGTGGCCGCGCGACTCGACGCCGTCCGCGACGGCGAGCTGGACCTCGCACTGGTGCGGGGAGCGTTCACCTCCGCGGCGATGACGGTCGTGCGCGCCTGGTCCGAGCCGCTGCACGCAGTGCTCGCGCGTGAGCACCCCGCCGCCCGCAAGCCCGCGGTGAGCCTGCACGACCTCGATCCGCACGGCCTGCGGGTTCCCGCCCGCGCCAGTGACCCGCCGATGCACGACGCGATCCTCGCCGCCCTGCCCGTGGCCCCGCTGCGGCCGCCTGCCGGGGACGTGCTCAACGTGCTGTTCGAGGTGGGCCGGGATCCCGGGGGCTGGACGCTGATGCCGGCCGAGCAGTTCGACGGGACCCGCTCCGAGCGGCTGCTCCAGGTGCCGCTCGACCCGCCGGTGACCGTCGACGGCCACGTCGTCACCTCACCGGCCACCCCGGAGCCGTGCGTGGCGTCGTACGTGGCCGCGTTCGCGGATTGAACCCCCGCCCAGGGTGAGCGGGTCTTGCCGGGAAGGCACGCCCCGCCCCGAGCCGGCGGCGACACGCTGAGCTCGCCCGCCCGGACCGGCCTCCGGTCGCGGATCTCCGCCGCCCGGGGAGAAGCCGGCCGGGCCGGGGCGGCCCACCCCGGCCCGGGCACGCCGGGGCTCCGGGAACCTCCGCCCGCACCCGCCCTGCCCGTGCGCCGGAGCCCGACGCCGGCTCAGGTGACCAGCCCGTGCCGGTAGGCGTAGACCACCGCCTGGACCCGGTCGCGCAGGCCGAGCTTGGCCAGGATCCGCGAGACGAACGTCTTCACCGTCTCCTGGCTGATGAACAGGGCCGCGGCGATCTCACCGTTGGACAGCCCGTCGGCGATCAGGCGCAGGACCTCCAGCTCGCGCGGGGTCAGCGGCACATCGGCCGGCTCGGCCCGGGAGGGCCGGATCCGGGTGGCGAACCTGCCGACCAGCCGGCGGGTGACGTCGGGGTCCAGCAGCGCCGCCCCGGTGGCCACGGTCCGGATCCCGTGCAGCAGCTGGGCAGGGGGCGCGTCCTTGAGCAGGAACCCGCTGGCGCCCGCGCGCAGCGCCTCGTAGACGTACTCGTCGAGGTTGAACGTCGTGACCACGAGGACCTTGACGGGGTGTTCCACCCCGGCTCCGGCCAGGCGCCGCGTGGCCCCGATGCCGTCGAGCACGGGCATGCGCACGTCCATCACCACGACGTCGGGGCACAGCCGCTCGGCGAGCTCGACCGCGGCCCTGCCGTCCCCGCACTCGCCGACGGTCTCGAGGTCGGGCTGGGCGTCGATGATGGTGACCAGCCCGGTGCGGATCAGCACCTGGTCGTCGCAGACCAGGACCCGGATCGGCGCGCTCATGCCCGGCCGCCCGTCGGGGCGCGGGCGGGGATGCGCGCGTCCACGCCGAAACCTCCGCCCTCGCGCGGACCCGCGGTGAACTCGCCGCCCAGGACCTCGACGCGTTCGCGCAGGCCGGCCAGGCCGCGCCCGCCGCCCCCGGCCGGGACGCCCGAAGGCCCGGAGCGGTCGGTGGTGACGTTCACGGTGATCTCCTCGGGGCGGTGGCGCACGCGGACGGTGGTGGGGCTGCCGTGCGCGTACTTGAGGGCGTTGGTCAGGGACTCCTGCACGACGCGGTGCGCGACGAGGTCGGCACTGCCGCGCGAGGCGGCCGGGACGCCCTCCTCGGTGAACTCCACCGGCTGCCCGGCCCTGCGGGTGCGCTCCACCACGGACAGCAGCCCTTCGTCGGACCCGGGCACGGGGGCGGAGTGGTCGGGGTCGAGGACGTCGAGCAGGTGGCGCATGTCGGTGATGGCCCGCCGACCGGTGTCGGTGACCGCGGTCAGGGTCTCGTCCAGCCGCTCGGGAGCGGCCGTCAGGTAGCGGGCCGCCTCGGCCTGCACGACCATCGCGGTCACGTGGTGGGTCACGACGTCGTGCAGCTCGCGGGCGATACGGGTGCGTTCGGCGGTGCGGGTGGACTCGGCGACGAAGCGGCGGCGTTCGGCCTCGGCGGCGCGGGTGGACCGCAGCCACGCCCCCGTCCCCCAGGAGAAGGCCAGCGTCGCGTAGAAAACCAGGTAGGAGGGAAAGGACTCGCCCGTGCCGACCTGGGACACCGCGACCGCCAGCCCCACGTAGGCCGCCGTGCCCACCACCACGGCGGTGAGCCGGTGCCGGTGGAGGTGGGCGCCGGCGCTCAACACTGCGATGGGCAGAGCGGTGCCCGCGACCAGGTGGTAGCCGCTCAGCTGGTCGAGGACGAAGCCGCAGGCCACCACGGCCAGGGACAGGGCCGGCCACCGGCGCCGCACGGCCAGGGGCAGGCACTGCAGGGCTGCCGCGAGCAGTCCCAGGGCGTCGAAGGGGCGGTCCGCCACGCCGCCGAAATCGGTCCCGTAGCCGTGCGTCGACGGGACCAGGGAGACGGAGAGGATCAGCAGGGCCAGGGGCAGGTCCTGGAGGGTGACGTCGAGCCGCCGCCACAGGTGGGAGAGCCGCTGGAGCGAGGTCACCGGGGAGGTGCGGCGGCGGTGGCGGGTCGCGCGTCACGCCGGCGGACGGGGACGATCCGGCCGCGGCGGCGGGCGATCCACATGAACACCACGGTGGCGATGACGCAGAACACCACGGAGTAGATGCTGCCCTCGGGGCCGAACCCGCCGCCGGTGATCAGGGTGTGGCCGGACATGGTGGCGTCCAGCAGCCCCGGGGGTGTGCCGTTGCCCGAGACCTCGGTGCCGAAGAGGGCGGATCCGGCGATGTTCCAGCCGAAGTGCAGGCCGATGGGCAGCCACAGGCTGCGGGTGGCGACGTAGGCGGCGGTGAGCATGCCGCCGGCCTCGATGGCGATGGCGATGGCGCCCCACAGGGTGGCGTGCGGATTGGCCATGTGCACGAGGCCGAAGGCCAGGCCGGTCAGTCCGAGGGAGATCCAGGTGCCGGCGCGCTCCTCGATGATGCGGAACAGCACACCGCGCCACATCAGCTCCTCGGTCACCGCGGCGGCGCCCATGAAGCCGACCAGGCCCAGGGCGCTCATCGGTGAGCCCAGACCGTGGACCTGGTAGCCGCCGAGGAAGGTGATGTTGGCGATGACCAGGGCGAACAGGCCGACCCCGAGGAGGGTGCCCCAGCTGGTGGCGGCGGTGGCGCCCTTCCAGGCCAGCTCGGTCACATCGCGCTTCTCGGTGCGGCGCACCACCCACCGGTAGACGAACACCGAGATCACGGCGGTGAGGAGGCCCAGGGCCAGGGTGAGCCAGGTGTTGCCCTGGACCGCGAAGACCGCCTGTCCGCCGAGGAAGGCGACCGCGGCGACGGCCAGGAGCTGCCAGAGAAGTCTCATGGGGGTCTTTCATGACATCGGTGCGGCAGGGGAGCCGCGACTGGTGAGAACGCTACTGACCGGGGCGGGGCGAAGTCGTCACCATGGGGTGGACACCTGCGTGTAGCTCTTCCGGGGGACACGGGCCGGCGGAGTACCCCGGCCCGGGCCGTCGGGATCGCGGGCAGGGGGTGATGAACCGGGCCACGCGGATCACTCCGGCGCGGTACGACCCCATGCCTGAGCCGGTGAATCCGTCCTGATACCGAAAGCAGTTAAAATGGGCCGGCGCCTTTACCGGTACCAGTCTGCTTCCGCACCCTCGGGTAGGACCATTTCAGAAAAGACGGTGGTGTGCATGGCTGGTATCCGCACGCGGGGAGCATGCGTCGTGGCAACGGCTCTCCTGGCCTCTTCGTGTGCTCTTCCCTGGACAATGGTCAGCAATGACGACCCCGGTCGAAGTCCCGGGGAAACCGGGATGACGGCTATCACGGGCACGGTGTACGACTCCTCGGGACAGCCGGTCGAAGGAGTGAGCATCCAGTGGTCGTCGAACGAGGACCCGCCCGTGTCCTCGCACGAGAGGGCTTCACGCACCATCGACGACGGAAGCTACCGACTGGTCCTGCACCAGGGCAGCTGGGACGTCCACGGGACGAAGGACGGAACGAGGACCGAGACGGAAACAGTGGTTCTCGGGGCAGATGACGTCGTCGTCGAACTGCACTTCCCCTGACGGCAATTCGTCATCTGGACGATCGCCCCGGCAGAGGTATTCGCCCGGCGGAGCAAGAGCCCTTCTCACGTGATGGGTCGGCGATGGCAGGTCGACGTGCGAGCGCCACCGGCGAAGACAGGAAAGTGCGCGGCCCGCCTCCCGTGGCGGCGGCGTGGCCGGTGACATCCGAACTGCCGAGCCCTGGTGCGCCCGACCTGCCATCGGTGACGCCCTGCCTCTTCGACTGCTCCACTCCCTTGTCCGCACGGTGAGGAGCGAGCCAACGTTCTCGAAGTCGTCGGCGCACGCCTCTCGGCGCGACCGAGCGCGGGAAGCCTCCTGACCCCGCCGACCCGGGGCGGGACCCCGATGCGGTGAAGGGCATGCGGGACCGATCCAGAGACCGGACTTCTCCCGGCGGACGAGCTGTTGACAACTGCGCAAGATCGCGCAAGCCGAGCGGGGTGCCCCTGGCTAGCCTTGAAGGCACCGGTGGGCCGAACAGCTGCCCACGCCGGGAGGAGGCCCACGCGAGGAGACCATGCGTTCAACCGATCACGCGGCGGCGGTCGATTTCATCGAACGTTTCCTGCACACCGATCTGCGCCTGGACCGTGTCGCGGCAGGGGTCGGGTACTCCGCCCACCACCTGCACCGTTCGTTCCACCGCGCACTCGGGCTGACCATCCACTCCTACGTCCGACGCAGGCGGCTGACCGAGGCGGCGCGGGTGCTGGCCGCGACGCCGGACCCCGTCCTCGACATCGCGGTGGACCACGGGTTCGCCGACCAGCAGTCCTTCACCCACGCCTTCTCGTCGTTCTACGGCCTGCCGCCCGCCAGGTGGCGGCGCACCCGCCGGTTCTTCCCGCTCCTGCTGCCGTACACGTTCGACCGGGCCGAGTGGGGGTTCGGGCGCGCGGCCGACGGCTTCGAGGTCACCGACCGGATCGGTGCCGACCGGCTCCTTCCGTTGTCGCTCGCGGCAGTTGACATGCTTCCGGTGCTCGACCTGGAACAGCACACCGCCGCCCTGGACACACGGTCCGGTTCGCACCGTGTGCTGACAGCCCACCGCGGGGGCCGCCCCGCGGCGGCGATGATCATCGATCCGGCGGACGGCCACATCGACTACCTGGCCGTGCATCCGCTGGCGCGCGGGTCATCGGTGGTGCGCACGCTCCTTCGCGAGGCCGGGGTGAGTCATCCGCGCTTGTCGGTGACGACCTTCCGCGAGGGCGACCGGGCCGACCTCGGCCACCGCCGAGCCCTGCTGGGGCTGGGGTTCCGGCCCGGGCCTCTGAGCGTCGAGTTCGGCTATCCGACCCAGCGGTTCGAGCTCGTCCGCTCTCTACCTACCGATAGGTAGACTGAGGTTCGGGCGTGGTACCTCCGCCCGACCACAGGGCGGGGTCCCTTCGCACACACGACATGGCGGCCCTTCGACGAGACGGCCGCCGCCCCGACCCGTGCCCGGGACGCACCGCCCCGGACACGGGTCGCCCTGCCTGCCATCCGCACCGAACTCCAGGAGCACCACTGTGACCTCCGCACCACCGGACCCGCATCCCGAGGAGCGCGACCGCCTCGCCGCCACCCTGCGCGGCTTGGAGAGCAGGATCGGGGCGCTGACCGCCTCCCTCGGCTCCCACGACTCCGACTACCGCGAGGTCAAGTCCTACATGGCGGAGAACCGGGGCGAGATCGACCCGACCGAGATGTACCAGAACGAGCTGATCCTGCGCGACATCGACGCCAGGGGCGCCCACGCCGTGCGCTTGCGCGAACGACTGCAGTCGATGCGCAGTTCGCCCTACTTCGCGCGACTCGACTTCACGGCGGACCCGGCGGGCGCACCCGAAGCCCACTACATCGGACGCCAAGGGCTGCAGGACTCCGGCCGCACAGCGGTGGTGGACTGGCGCTCACCCCTCGGCGGGTTGTTCTACGAGGCCGAGCCAGGCCGGGCCGAGTACGAAGCGCCCTCGGGACGGATCACCGGACGGATCGAACGCAAACGCCAGATCAAGATCGAGGACGGCGAACTGCGGTTCGTCGTCGACACGGCGGACGCCATCCGCGACGACATCCTGCTGGAGGAGATCGGGCGCACGAGCGACGCCCACATGCGCTCGATCATCTCCACGATCCAGCGCGAGCAGAACGCGATCATCCGCAACGAGTCGGACAGCACGCTCGTGATCCAGGGGGTCGCCGGCTCCGGGAAGACCTCCATCGCGCTGCACCGCATCGCCTACCTGCTGTTCCGGCAGCGCGGTCGGCTGAAGGCGCACAACATCGCCATCGTCTCCCCCAACGGGCTCTTCGCCGAGTACGTCTCCGAGGTGCTTCCCGAACTGGGCGAGGAAGCGGTCGTCGCCCTCGACCTCACCGGCATCGCGCGCCGCCGGCTCGAGGGGCACCGGATAGGTTTCACCGACCCGGTCGACCCCGTCGAGCCGGGTGACGGCGCCGCACACGAGCGTGCGCGCGCCAAGTCGACCCTGGCGTTCCACCGGTGGCTGGAGCAGGCCGTGGCCGAGGCGGTCCAGAACTGCTTCGTGCCCCGTGACCTGCGCGTCAGAAGCTTCCGGGTCGAGGCAGAAGAGCTGCGCACCCGGTTCGACCACATGGCGTCCGTGCCGGTCAGGGCGCGCCTTCGCGGGATCGCCGAACACCTCTGCCAGCGGGCCCGACTGGAGGACCCCACCGCCGCGTCCCTGCCCCGGGTCGGGGAGGTGAACAAGGAACTCACCTCCATGCTGACCGTCAAGAGCACGCGGGCGCTCTACCGCGACCTGTACCGGCGGGCGGACGCGCCGACGTCGTTCCGGGCGCCGTCGGCGGGAACCCTGGAGTGGGCGGACGTGTACCCCTACCTCTTCGCCGCGGCCGCGTTCGCGGGACTGGACGGCGACAAGGAGATCCGGCACCTGGTGATCGACGAGATGCAGGACCACTCGCCGACGCAGTACGCGGTGCTCCGGAAGCTCTTCCGGTGCAACATGACCGTTCTCGGCGACGTGGCCCAGGCCCTGGGCAACACCGAGGACTACGCGCCGGAGGACCTCGGGGGGCTGTTCGAGGACGCACGCGTGATGGAGCTGAACCGCAGTTACCGCTCCACGAGCGAGATCATGGGGTTCGCCTCCGGCATCCGCGGCACCCACGTCACGACCATCGACCGCCACGGTGACGAACCCCGGGTGCTGGGCTTCGACACGTCCGAGGCGGAGGTCGGATGGCTCGCCGAGGAGGTCGGCCGGTTCCGCGCCGCGAGGGAGGGCCGGCTCGCGATCGTGACCCGGTCGCGCTCGCGGGCGCAGGACCTGCACCGGCTGTTGTCGGAGAAGCTGGAAGGCCTCGCCCTGGCGACCGGCGGGTCCCGGGGTGTGCTCGGGAACGACGTCACCGTGCTGCCCGTGGGCCTGGCCAAGGGGCTGGAGTTCGACGAGGTGATCGTCGCCCGGGCCTCGCTGGAGGAGTACGGCTCCGAGACCGACCGGTCGCTGCTCTACATCGCCTGCACCCGTGCCCTGCACCGGCTCACGTTGACCCACAGCGGCCGGCCGAGCCCGCACCTGCCGGTCTGAGGGCCGGCGCCCGCCCGGACGTGCGGCCGGGGCAGGGCGGGGCGCGTCACAGGGGGTCGCGCGCCGGGTGGTGGGCAGTGTCCCCGTTGCTGTGTGCCGGGACCCGCAGACGCCGCCCCGGCCCGCCCCCTACGCGGTCGGCCCCGTGACGGCGGACCACCGTTCGGCGAGGCGGTGGCAGGCGACGACCAGCTCCGCGGGGGTCACGTCGGTGATCCCGGTGTCGAAGGTGGCGAGGATCCCGGCGACACCCGCCCACGACCACGCTCCCAGCGTGAGCCGGCAGTGGTCGGCGTCCAGGTGCTCGATGACGGACCCGCCGGGCGCCCAGCGGGCGACGACGTGGGCGGGCAGGTCGAGGCGCGCGGTTCCCATGCACGGCCAGGCGGTGGGGACGTCGCCCCGGTCGTGGCTGGTCATGACGAACCGGGCGACGTCGCCCCCGGGGAGGGCGCGGTCGGTGAAGGGCTGCGTCGTCGGGCGGGGGACCAGCCGGTCCACACGGTGGATGCGCCAGGCCTCCTGCGCGAGGTCGTAGGCGACCAGGTACCAGCGTGCGGCCCACACGACCAGGTGATGGGGCTCCACGCGCCGGGCGGGAACGAAGTCCTCGTCCCCGGGCAGGGCCCGCGACCCGTCGGCGCGCAGGGTCTGGACGGTGAGCACGTGCCGGTGGCGCACCGCTCCGCCGACCGCGGTGAGCGCGTCCGGGTCGACGGGCGGGGTGGGGAACTCCCAGTAGTTCTGCAACCTGGTCAGGTGCAAGGCCTCCATGGACGCCCGCACGCGGGCCGGCATCACCTGGGTGAGCGTGTCCAGTGCCCTGGCCGCGTCCTCGGCCAGGCCGAACACCGTGCTCGGAGCGGTCTGCAGGGCCACCGAGACCGCGAGCGCCTGATCGTCGTCGAACAGCAGCGGGGGGAGGGTGTGGCCGGAGCCGAGCCGGTACCCCCCGTCGGGCCCGCGGACGGTGGTGATCGGGTAGTCGAGCCCGCGCAGGGTCTCGATGTCGCGCCGTGCCGTGCGTTCGCTGACGCCGAGCCGGGACGCGAGTTCGCCCAGCGGCCACTGCTGTCGCGCCATGAGCAGTGAGAGCAGTCGCAGCGCCCGCCGTGAAGTATCCGCCACAGCTCCATTATGGGCAGTAGTGGACATTCGGTGGCCACCACATGCCCCATCCTCCTGCATGACCGGGACCATCCCGGAACGAAGAAGGAGCGGGAACATGGTGCGTGTCGTCGTTGTCGGTGGCGGAATCGGTGGACTCGTGGTGGGGGCCGGGCTGCGCCGCCGCGGGATCGAGGTGGCGGTGTACGACCGCGACACCGACGTCGCGGCCACGGGCGGATACCACATCACACTCGACCAGCGGGCCCAGACGGCGCTGCGGGAACTGCTCCCGCCCGAGGTCTTCGAGCGGCTGCTGGCGTCGTCCTCGGCGCTGCGGCTGCGCGACCGCGACGCGTTCTGGGACCGGCGCGGCCGCCTGCTGGGACACGGCCCGGACCTCGGCGCCGACCCGAGCGTGGACATCGACCGCATCACCCTGCGCACACTGCTCGCCGAAGCGGTCGGCGACGACCTCCACCTGGGCCGGACGGCGACCGGGGTCGGCCACGACGACCACGGGACGCCGCGCGTGGAGTTCGCCGACGCCGCACCCGTCACCGGCGACCTGCTGGTCGGAGCGGACGGCACCCACTCCCTGGTGGCCCGGCACCTGGCCGGCGGCCCCACGAACACCCCGGCGGGCATCATCGGCTTCTCCGGCCGGACACCGCTGCCCTCACTGAGCCGGCGCGAGCGGGAACGGCTGGGGCCGCGATCGGGCCTGGCGCTCGGCGGCCACGGCGCCGCACTCTACGTGGGCTACCTCGACCCCGTCGGCAACGCCGCACTGGACAGGCCCGAACTGTGCATGGCGCTCACCACGGGCCCCACCTACATCTGGGGGGCCATGCTCCCCGAGTCCTCCGCCACCGACGCCCTGCGCGGCCTGCGCGGCGAAGCACTGCAGGCGGCGCTGGCGGCCCGGTTCGCCGAGCTGGGCTGGAGCGAGCACGTGCTCGAGGTCCTCGACCGCGCCGACCCCCGCACCGTGGCCGCGTTCCGCTTCAACGCCGCGTCACCGCGGGCACGGGAGCTCGCACCGTGGCCCGCCGGCCGGATCACGGCGCTGGGGGACGCGGTCCACGCCACCCCGCCGACCGCCGGCATGGGGGCCGGCGCCGCCATCCGCGACGCGGCCGACCTGGTCGGGAACCTCAGCGGGGCCGGAGCCGACCCCGCCGCGCTCACCGCGGCCGTCGGCCGGTTCGAGGCGGCGATGCGCCTACGGGGCAGCGAGGTCATCACCCGGGGGATGATGACCGTCCGCTGGATCCTGGCCACCGACACCGTGCTCGGCGCGGCCGCCACCACCCTCACCACCCCGCTCCTGGCCGCCGCCACCCGGCTGCTCCACCGCCGCTGAGCACCGGCCGGCGCCGGCGGACCGGTGGGAGCAGCGGAGGGGACCGCACGCGCCGGTCCCGCGTCCTCGACCCGGTCCGCCCCTTCGATCAGCGGGAACGTCGGAAGGCCGAGCCCAGGTGCTCGCCCATCAGGGAGATGGCGGCGCGGGCGGGTTCGGCCGGTCGGTGGTAGATGAATCCGTGGTCGACGCCCTCGAACATGCGATGGGTGACCTCGACTCCCGCACGTCGCAGGGAGTCGGCGAACCGGTCGGCCTCGTCCCTGAGGGTGTCGTGCTCGGCGGTGATGACCAGGGTCGGGGGAAGCCGGTCGAGTGCCGGGTGCAGTGCGGGTGAGACCAGCGGGTGGCTGGTGTCCGCTCCGGCGAAGTAGGTGTTCATGACGGTGTCCATCAGGGCGTCTCCGACGATGGGCCGGGACCGGGTCGACGTCCGCTGTGCGTTCGCCAGGGTCAGGTCGACCGGGGCGAACTCCACGGACAGGGCCGCCGGGGAGGGGGCCCCGCGCTCGATGGCCGTCAGGGCCACGCCCAGGGAGAGGTGCCCGCCGGCGCTGGGCCCGCCGACGGAGACCCGGTCGCCGTCCCAGCCGTGGGCCGCGCCGCTGCCGCGGACCCAGAGGTAGGCGTCGTAGCACTCCTGCCCGGCCACCGGATGGCAGACCTGGGGGGCGGCACGGTAGTCGGGCATGAGGACGTAGCAGCCCAGTTCGGAGGCGAGATAGCGTGCGACGTTGCCTTCACCGAGCGGATAGCGGGTGATGAACCCCCCGCCGTGGATCAGCAAGTGCACCGGGGGGCTGCGACCGTCGGCGAGCTGTGACTCGATGTCCTCGGAGGTGGGGCTGAAGACCAGGGCGCCGATATCGCCGTGGCGGGTCGGGATCCGCACGGTCGCAGGCGCGGCGATCGGTTTGGTCGCGAACTCCACCTCCGGCGGGAGCAGCAGGAGGCGGTTCATCGCGGGGTAGGTCAGTTGGAGCGCCCGTGCGGCGAGTGCGTGCCGCCAGGCGATACGGGGGTCCCTCTTCATGCGCTTGGTCCTGTCGGGTAGCAAGGGGGACAACGGGGGGAGAGTCCGCGCCGACGGAACTGCCTCCACAGGTGTGGGGCCGTCTGGACGGACACGGACGTCTCCGCGCGGAGACGCCCTGGGCAACGGGTCAAGAAAACAGCGACGCGCACTCAAGGGTAGGTCGGTCGTCGTCGCCGTGGAGGGCGGTCGCGGTGACCCGGCCGGTGCCCCGGGAGTTCGAGGTGCTCAGGAAGAGCCGCGGTCCGACAACGGTGTTCCGGCCCGCCACGGTAGCCGCGGCAGAGTTCGCTGGTCGGGGGCGGCGGGGCGCGCCGCCTCGTGTGCACACCGGCCGGCACGTGCCCCCACACCGCGGCGCCTCCTCCTTCCACGTCCGCCGAGGAGGGTCGGGAGGCCGGGCGCGGTGGGGAGGGCGTCGACCACGGGCGGCCATCACCGGCGCGACCGAGATCCTGCCGGTACCGGGTCACCGCCTCCTGGTGGGGGCCGGGGCGTCAGTGGATGATGGAGACGATCCGGCAGGCGGCCCCGGCCAGGCGGGGGTCGCCCTCGACGCGGGCGCGGGCCAGGGCGGTGTCCGGCTCGACGCCGCGGGTGCAGAGCCGCCAGGCGGTCTCGGCGTCCAGGTGGAGGGTCGCGTCCGGGTGCCGGACGCCGGGCTCGGCCAGGGACCAGCGGTCCCCGGTGGCCGTGGCGGTCCAGAGGCCGCCGGCCGGGCCTTCGACGCTCACCCGGACCTGCGTTCCCACCGGTGCGTCGACCTCGCGCAGGGTGTGGGGCAGGGCCCGCATGAAGGTGTCCAGGACCAGCGCCAGGGGCCTGGGGGCGGGGTCGGTGGCCTGGCCGGCGGCGTGGCGGATCTGCTGGCGGTGGGTCCAGAACTCGGTGAGCTCGCGGGCGCTGTCCAGCCACATGGGCGCCGGGTCGACACCGGCCCAGGACACCCCCGTCGACGGAGCGTCCTGGTCCGCCGTCTCGAAGAAGCGGACGACCTGGTGGCCGACCAGCCCCAGGGTGTCCGTGAGCGCGGCCGGACTCACCCGGCGGTGGGCGTCCACCCATTCCTGGTTGATGCGGTGGATGAACGCCTCCAGCGTCTCGCCCGCGGCGAAGGAGGGCCCCTCCGGGTGGCCGTCGCGGCCTCGGGCGAGCCGTCCGTAGCAGTCGCCGAGAAGGTGCGCGGCGAGATCGCGCACGGTCCATCCCGGCACCGCCTCCTCACGCCAGTCGGCGGGTGTCAGCCCCCGCAGCGTGGCCATCAGCGCGTTGTGCTCAGGGGCGAAGAGGGGGCGGGCGTCGATCGGGGCGCCGAGCCAGGAGCAGTCTGGCAGCCCGCTGGGCCGGGAGGTCATGGTCGTAGCCTGCCACGCGCAGGGCCGTTCCTCCATCGGATATCCCGCCTTCGCGCTGCCCCGGGAGGCGTCGGGTCCCGATGGGGCCGGGGAGGATCACGACGGGGGGTGGCGGTGGCCCTTCGGCCGCTCACCGGTCGGTGGTGAGCCCTTCCAGAGCACGGGTCTCGCATGCCTGGGGCGGCCGGAGGAGGAGCGAGGTGGCGCCGCGCCGGTGCCCGATTTACCTCAACCTCGCACGTGATGAGTGTGCTCGCCCGCCGCAGCGCAGATGGCCGGTTTCGGTTGAAGAGGCGCCAGCCTGAGGAGCGGTAATGGCCTACGGCACCTAGGGCAAGGGCTCCTTCCTCGACCCCCTACTGCACCTCGTTGGAGAGCCGGACGATGTGCGGGATGCCCACCGGGCTGCTGATCCAGTGGGCATCCAGGCCGGAGGGGAGCGGTTCCAGTTCGTCTTGGACCGCGATACCGTGCGCGGCCAGGTGTCGGGTCGCGAGGCCGACATCGTCGGTGAACAGCTCCAGCCACAGGTCGGCTCGCGCGTAGTTGTCGACGCGGTCGAACCACAGCTTGACCGGACCGAACCGCACCGATGCGCTCTGGGCAACGCCGTTCGCGACGGCCTCGCTGCTCTCATCGGTGACCTCCATCCCCAAAATGTCGCGATAGAAGGCGATGGTGCGGTCGAACTGGGCCTTGGGCAGCTTCATGGCGATGTTGTGGCCGCCGCTAAACGTCGGGGTCATGTCCCATTCCTTCTGTGGTCGTCGAGGTGGTCGCGCAGTGCACCCAGGTGTCCGTCCCAGTCGCGCGCCATCGCGGCGAGAAACGACTGGGCAACGGCGACCGGCCTGGTCTGCAACCGGAAGCGGATCCGGCGCCGTTCCCCGGTCTCCGCTCGGACCAGCCCGGCATCGGACAGCAGGGCGAGGTGTTTGGCGATCGCCTGGCGTGAGATGGGGAGCCGCTCGGCCAGATCGGTCGCCGTCGCCGGGCCGCGCGCGGCGAGTTCGGCGAGGATGCCGCGCCGCGTCGGGTCGGCCAGTGCGGTGAAGACCGCCTGGGCGGTTGACTCGGTATCGGTCTCAGGGTCAGGACGCGGCATCGAGATACTCGGCCAACTCGGTCAGCTCCGTACGCCAGCCCGTGGTGTGGTCCTCGTAGGCGATGGCCAGGTCCTCCGGCATCCGGGCGAAGCCGGTCTCACGCACCGTCAACCGCGTGCCCGTGGCGGTGGACTCCAATGTGAACTCGACCCGGGTCCGGCGCGGGTCACCCGTCGGCAGTCCGTCGATCGCCCACGTGTAGGCGAACCGGCGGGGCGGCTCGACGACCTGGATCGCGAGGGTGTGCCCGTCCTGCTGGTTCCACCACACGCGTGCCTCGCCACCGGGGCGCAGGTCGTTGATTTCCGCGCGGGAGCCGAACCAGCCGCCGAGTCCTTCGGCGGTGGTCAATGCTGCCCATACTTTCTCGGGTGGATGGGCGAGTTCGAGCACACGCTCGATGCTGTCGGGGATGGACACCGCAACCTCCATTGCAACACTTCGGTTGCCATACAACTTATCACAACCGATAGGTTGCGATACAGGTGTCGACGCAGGGGACTCGTCGCCCGCAGGGGCGGTTTCTGGCCCCCGCTAAGTGACCCTTATTGGCAGGTCGGCAACCCAGGTCGGCTGGTTCGGGCACAAGGCAGCCCCCGCGCAAGGCCACGTTGCACGGGGAAGTCGTGGTCGGTCCGTGGCCATCGGCGGGGTCTGCCGCCAACGGCTGCGGCAATCCCCGCCGCCCCGGGGTGCTCCGGTGGCGACGATCGGCCGCGGCCGTTCCGGGGTGTCAGGTCCCCGTCGGCGGTGCGCTCATCGCCGCCGTCAGGAACGTGATCGCCCAGTGCCGGGCTGCCTCGCCCGCTACCGGGGACGGGCAGTCCGGGGTGGGCCGCTGGTAGACCTCGACGCGGTCCACGGCCGTCACGGCGAGGATCCCCCGCATCCGGAACCGCAGTTCCTCCGG
Source organism: Nocardiopsis sp. NPDC006198 (assembly GCF_040613895.1). Taxonomy (NCBI): domain Bacteria; kingdom Bacillati; phylum Actinomycetota; class Actinomycetes; order Streptosporangiales; family Nocardiopsidaceae; genus Nocardiopsis; species Nocardiopsis sp. NPDC006198. The sequence goes on from NZ_JBEXSY010000001.1 coordinate 222,243, forward strand.
GGAAAGGCCGGGCAGTGCGCGTCCGAAGGCCGCCAGGTAGCGCTCACGGACCGTGTCCTCGGCCGGGCCGGTCCAGCTGCGCACCTCCTCGGCCGGGTCGCCGAGGATCGTCACGATCAGCCGGGACCGGCGGGCGCCGCCCTCGTCACCGGCCCGCATTTCGTCGAACAGCGGCCCCGCGAAGGCCTCCACCAGCTCGGCGACCGCCGGGTCGGGAGTTCTGGCGAGCAGCCGGTCGAGCCCGGCGCACTGTGCGGCGTTGATGGGCTCGACCACCCGGCGGGCGACCGCGGACATGAGTTCCGCCTTCGACCCGAAGTGGTATCCGACGGCGGCCAGGTTCGCTCCGGCGAGGTCGGTGATCGCGCGGACCGAGGTGCCGCGGTAGCCGCGCTCGGCGAAGAGGTGTTCGGCCGCGTCGAGGAGCTGGGTGCGGGTGTCAGGTGACGCCATGTCTGCGTACACTACAGACGTTTGATTCAAACGAACGTTTGATTGAAATGAGCATACGGAGAAGATCGCCATGAAACTGCTCGTGTACGGCGCCGGGGTTCTCGGCAGCCTGTTCGCCGCCCGTCTGCATGAGGCCGGGCACGACGTCGCGCTCCTGGCCCGGGGCGAGCGCCTGGCCGCCCTGCGCCGACACGGCGTGCAGCTCGCAGAGGAGGACAGCCCGGCCGTCAGGCGGGTACCGGTGCCCGTGGTCGAGCACCCGGACGGCGGATACGACCTGACCGCGGTCCTGGTCCGCGCCCACCAGGTGGACGCGGTGCTGGAGTCGCTCGCCGGTCTCCAAGGCGACGTGCTGTTCCTGCACAACTGGGCCGGCGGCCCGGAGCCGCTGGGCTCGGTGATCGGCCATGAGCGGGTGCTGCTCGGCTTCGGCACGGACGGCGGCACGATGGACGGCGACGTGGTCCGCCACCGCGCGGACAGCTTCGTCACCCGCCGGGTGGCGATGCCGATCGGTGAACCCGACGGCCGGACCACCCCGCGACTCGAACGGATCGTGCGGACGTTCCGCACCGCCGGGATCAATGCCAGGGCCGAGCCGAGGATGGATGCCTGGCTCAAGACGCATGCCGCGTTCGCGATGCCGCTCGAGCAGGCGGTGTACGCGGCGGGCGGCCCGGTGGCGCTGGCCGACGATCCGGACGCGGTCCGCGGCATGCTCCGCCTCATACGGCAGAACCTGGCCGCCATGCCGACGCCGCCGGTCCCTCGCGGGTTCGCTGCGTTGCGGACCCTGCCGGAAGGACTGCTCGTGGCCGTGCTGCGGCGCTTCCTGCGAAGCCCGGCGGCCGTGTACAGCGGACTCAGCAACGCCTCGCCCGCGACGGCGGCCGAACTCGCGCGGCTGGCCGAACAGATCCGCGCCCATGCGAAAGACCGGTAGGCGGCCGCGTTGTCTCGGCCGGATCACACGCGAGTGGGGGAGCGGATCAAGTGCGCCGGAAAGGAGCGCTGGGGCAACGGTTCCTCGGATCAGGAGGTAGACCGATCCGGCTGTGCGGAGTGGCCCAGCGATCCGGTGCGGTTCGTCCAGGTATCAAACGGTTCTGACCGCCGGTAATGCTCTTATCGGGGCGGTCAGAATGCACCTGGACCCCACCAGAAGTGATCAGGTGACACCCCTTCTGCTCCAGGAGGGGGCCGGTGAGGTGGCGAGGGTTTCTGATCGGGTGTTCCCTTGTTTCCCGTTTGGACAACGCCGCTCCTGCCCGTTGATCTCGTACACCGTCGACTCCGGGGCGGGGGCGTCGGGTAGAGCTTCGCGCTCCCCACGGCGGGCGCGAACGCAGCTCCGGTTCTCCCAGGTGATGCGCTCCAGCCACAAAGAGTCCGCGCTGGGGTGATGAGGATGAAACGTGGCGAAAATTCGCTTGGCGCACCGAATCCCGGACGCGTGGCCCCTGTCCCCTGACGACAACCACCTGGTCACCCGGGCGCTCGAAAGCGCCTGTGGGACAGGTGTTCCGCGGATGGGCGCGGGATGCCTCGGTGGCGGGTGGTCTCTGCTTTCTCCGGGACGCGGCTGGTCACCTCATGGCCGCAAATGGTCACACGCTGTTGCAGAAGGGAGAAACTCCCTACGCTTTCGAGCGTCCTCACCTCCCGGATGAACGGATCTTTCTCGTGCGACTGCTCAAGAAGAGCCTCGCCACCGCCGTCGCGACGCTCGCGCTCGTCGCGGGTGGAGCCTTCACCGCAGCCCCGGCCTCCGCGGCCGGCTACAACGGTGCCTGCGGGGCGGGCTACGGCGTCGTCAACGCCGCTCAGGTGCCGAACAACCTGGGCACGGTCTTCCTGACCTACAACAACTCCAACGGCTACCACTGCGCGGTCACCATCCGGAACAACCCGGGCCCCTCCGTCCACATGGACGTGTGGCTGCGCAGGGCCGGAGACCCGTCCTCACTCCAGCAGGACATGGGCGTGTACATCAGCTACGCCGGACCGGTGTACGTGTACGGGCGTGGTTCCTGCATGCAATGGGGAGGCTCCATCGACGGCAACGAGGTCAACCCGATCTCCCTCCCCTGCAACTGAGGCGCGCGGTGCGGGCCCGTTCTCCCTGATGTGGTGTCAGGGCAGTTCTCGGCTCCACCGGCAGATCCTCTCCTGGGGGCTGTGCCTCCGACGGTGCGCTCGAAGGGGGAGAAATCGGCGGGCGGGACGGCGATCAGTCCCCGCCGTCTCCTCCGTCGCCCCCGTCACCGGAGCCGCCGCTGTAGCCCGCGCCGCCGCTGCGGTCGATGCCGTGCTTGCGCTTGTACTCCCGCCACTCCCGCTGCTGCCGGTTCCACACCTGCCTGCTCATCCCCTTGGGGCGCCGAGGAGTGTTCTGGTCCTCCCCGCTCATGAGGATCATGAACCCGAGTGTCACGACGACCGTCACGACTATGGCCACCAGGGTCAGCAGACCCTCGAGAAACGCGCCGACCGCGCCGACCACGGCACCGACCACCTCCCGGGCGCCGGGATCGGTGACGGCCCCGAGCAGGGCCAGGAAGGCGGCCCCGGCGGCAGCCCACAACGCAATGGTCAGGAGGTCGCGGATGCGGTTCCGGTGGCGGGCCCCGTCCAGGTGGTCGGTCGCCCAGACACACCCGGCGCAGACGAGCACGTACACGGCCAGTATCGCCAGGAAGCCCTTCGTACCGGTGCTCTCCGGCTGCGCGTGCGCGTGCCCGAGCAGGATCAGGGTCATGGCCGCGCTGCCGCCGGAGGTCGCCGCCGCCACCTGCGTGAGTGTGTCGTCGCGTTCCTTGAGGCGCTTCTCCTCGGAGGCGCTGACCATCTTGCTGTAGGAGTCGACCACGACCCACAGCAGCCAGGCGGACGCGAGCGCGCAACCGGCCACGATCAGCAACATCACAGGCATAGCGGTCCTCCGCGGAGTGACGGTGGTCCGCTCCTTACCCGGTCCCACCCTGTCGACGACCAACGGCGGTGGCCGGATCAGGACACCGGCCGACCCCGCGTACCCGGAGGCGAGGGCCTCGACCGCGCCGCAGGGCTGTGGTTCCCCCGGAGGCGTGAGGGCGGTCTGTGGTTCTCCCTCCCGCGGGGGAGGCGTCGACGACGGGATCCGTGTTGGCTTCTGCAATGACCTCCTCCACTGCGCCCACAGCCGATCGTTCCCCTGTCCCTCCACCACCCGGCGCCGCCGTGACCGCGATCGGCCTGCTGATGGCCCTGTGGTGCGTCGGGTTCGCCGTCTTCAACGTCGTCTTCGAGATCACCGACCGTTTCTCCGACGGCGCCTACGCCGACTACAGCTCCGCGATCACCGTGATGAACTGGCTCGTCGTCGGGCTGAAGGCTCTGGGGGCTGCCGTGGCGCTGCTGTCGGTCGCCGAACGCCCGACGTTCGTTCCCCCGGCTCTCCTGGCCGTGTCGGTGTGGGCGGTTTTCGCGACGCTCGGCCTGTACGCCACGGGCAGCGTCGTACAGGTGGTCGGCATGGTTTCCGGCCTGGCGGGCGGGGTCGACCAGATCGACGCCGCCGGTGTCGGCTACGTGCTCCTCTTCCTGCTGGCCGCGGCCGGTTTCGGGATCCTGGCGGTCTCCCACTCACGGCGGAACGGCCTCCGGAAGGGCTTCGCCGTCCTCGGGGTGCTCGGCGCACCTGCCGTGCTTGGTCTTGTCCTGCTGGCCGTCCCGGCGCTGCTGGCCGCCCTCGGCCTCATGCCGGCACCCTGACAGCCCCCGGCGAGCGGCCGGCTGCGCTCGGCGCGCGGCCCCGGCACGGATGTCCGCTCCGGGGCCGCCCGGTTTGCGGGTGGCCCCGCACTCGGTGACACTCTTCTCTTCTGGCCGACACCCCACCGAGGACGGGCACACGAGATGATCACCAGCCGACGGCACCGAGGGCTCTGGGTGGCAGCCGGCCTGGGGCTGGCACTCACCGGCTGCCTCCGTCCGGCACCGCTCGAGCCGTCCGGGCCCAGCGCCTTCCAGCCGTGTTCGGACATCAACGGCCGGCTGATCGCCGATGTGGACAACGACGGCCACCCCGACCGCATCTCCGGCACCGAGGGCATAGGCACCGACCTGGCCATCGCCTTCGGTGAGGAATCCGGGTTCGCGGAACCGCAGACCACGGGCGTCCTGCTCGGAAGCTCGCGTGAAGAAGGAGAGGAGGTCATGGCGGCGGTGGCCGACTTCGACGGCGACGGTTGGCTCGACCTGGCGATCGCGGCCACCGCCCCCGTCGGAGGAGACGACCCGGTCCCCTCCAGAGTGGCCGAACTGCGCCTCGGGCCCTTCTCGGACCGGGGGACCGGACAGCGCACCGACGAACTGGACCTGGGAACCACGTTCGGCCTGCGCGTGGTCGACTTCGACGACGACGAGCACCCCGACCTCGCGTCGTACCGCTACGAGGGGGACGGCGTGTACGGGACGGGCGCCCTGCTGGGCGGTGGCGAGGACGGGCTGAGCGACCAGGTCGAACGCTTCTCCGACGTCGACGCCCCCGGCTACAACCTTCCCGGGGCAGGACCCGAAGAACATCTTCCCCCCTCGGCCTCGGACCGGTTCCACCCGGCCTGCGATGCCTGACCCGGTGCGCTCAACCGGCTGACCCGGCCTGCGGCACCGGCCTCGCCACCGGGCCTGGCGAGGATCGACCGGTGCCGGCGGGGCTCGGCCGCTGGGTACGATGAGCGGCATGTCCTCCTGAACGTGTGCGCAGCTCTTCTCCACCGCCGGGCCCGGGTGAGTCGCCTCGGGCGTCCCCGCTGGTGGTCCCACACGTACCAGGAGGAACCCCGTGAACTCCCTCTTCACCGCCCTGTCCGCCATGGCCGAGCGCCCCGCTCCCTACGCCCTCGTCACCACCGCGGACCTGTGGACCGACCCGCACATCTCCGAGCGCATGCTCGCCAACCACCTCGCCCCCGAGGTCGAGGCCGCCTCCCACCGGGCCGAGTTCGTCGACCGCGCCACGGACTGGATGGTCGGGCACTTCGGCCTGGGGGCCGGTTCCCGCGTGGCCGACCTCGGCTGCGGCCCGGGGTTGTACACCACCCGCCTGGCGCGCGCCGGCGCGCACGCGCTGGGGGTGGACTTCGCCCGGCTCTCCGTCGACCACGCCGAGAAGACCGCGCGGGCGGAGGGCCTGGACGCCCACCACCTGTGCCGCGACTACCTGACCCTGGACCTGGAGGAGCGCTTCGACCTGATCGTGATGGTGATGCGCGACTACTGCGCGATGGCGCCCGAGGACCGTTACCGACTGCTCGGGGTGGTCCGCCGACACCTCGCCGACGGAGGCGTCTTCCTGTTCGACGTGGACGCCGAACCGGCACTGGACCCGGTCCGCGAGGGGGCCGTCTACGCCCCCGACCTCATGGGCGGGTTCTGGGCGGGCCGGCCCTACCACGGCTTCCGGCACACCTTCCGGTACGACGACGAGCGGGTGAGCCTGGACCGCTACGACATCGTCACAGCGGACGACACGAGGGTCTTCTGCAACTGGGTCCGCTACTTCACGCCCGACACGCTCGCCGCTGAGCTGGCCGACAGCGGGTTCGGGGTCGCCGAGGTGCACGGCGACCTGGCGGGCGCCCCCTACGATCCGGCTTCGGAGCAGTTCGCCGTGGTGGCCCGGCTGTCGGACTGATCGTTCAGGGGGAGGATCGCCACAGGGTGCAGCGGTAGGGGCCCGCAGGTGTCGGGCCCCGGCCGGAGGTTCCGGGGGCCTGGCGCGCCTTCTGCGGTCTTCGCGGGGAGGGCCGGGACCGAAGGCGGCGCGAGCGCCCCCCGCACCGCATCACGTGCGGCCTGTCGGGGAACCTCTCGTCCCCCGGAGTCGTGCCCTACCAGGGCGGACGGCGCCGGCCCGCCGGTCCGCCCCGCACTGCGGGATCGGCCTGCCCTCCGAGCAGCGAGAACGTTGCACCGCGGTCCCTTTCCAACTCTCCCGGCAGGGAACCGCCCTCTCGCCGGACGGAGCATCAGGCCCGCGTCGCCTCCAGCACCTCGTCGAGAGCCCGGAGGACCGCCTCGGGCTGCTCGTAGGGGATCTGGTGGCCCGCCCGCTCGGCGACGGCGACTCGGCCCTGCGGGGACTGCTCGGCCAGGGCGCGGTGGTCGGCGTTCAGGTGCTCCAGGTGTGCCCGGGGCATACGCGGTCGTCTGCCCGCCGTCACGACGCGCACGGGTACCGGCGGCAGCCCGACCTCCCGCCGCACCCGGGCGGTCTCCTCCATGGCCTGCGGCATCCCGGCCAGGATGGTCGCCAGCTCGCGCAGCTCCTGTGCGTTCCGGCCGCCGAACGCGGCACGCAGGCGCAGCAGCCGCGACACCGCGCCGAACGACAGGCGGCGTACCGGGTCCGAGCCCGGCGGGGCTCCTGCAGCCGTCGGGTCCACGAACACCAGCCCTGACACGTCCTCGGGGTGGCGGGCCGCGTGGACCTGGGTGACGAGCCCGCCGTAGGACCAGCCGAGGAACACCGCGGGCAGTTCCAGGCCCAGGGCGTGCACGAGCCGGTGCAGGCCGTCGGCCGCCTCGGTGACGGTGGCGGCCTGTGTTCCGCCGGACCGGCCGACGCCGGCGCGGTCGTAGGTCACCACGGTGGCCCGCTCGGCCAGCCTCCGTTCCAGGGCCCGGCCCCAGGTGCCCACGCCCTGGCCGGAGCCTCCGCTCTCCAGGACCACCGTGGGGCCCTCGCCGACGACGCGCGCGCACAGCGCGTGCCCGCCCACGTCGACGGTGATCGGCGTCGGTGCGCCGTTGCTTCCGAAACCCTCGTCGTCCGCCATGGAGTCAACCTACGTTGACTAGTGCCAATGGTCAACCCCAGTTGACTTCCTCGGGTGCGCGAACACCCCCGTGCGCCGGAAGGCGGCGAGGAGGACCAGCACAGGAATCGGCGGTGGTTCCTCGCCGCTCCCCGGACGGCGGCGGGTCCGGCCGCCGGGTGGCCCGGCAGGGCGGGTGCGGTGCGGCGGCTCGGCCCGTGTGTTCCCGGAAGCCCACCGGCAGTCCGCTTCCGCAGACGCAGGACTTCGGAAGTTCGACCCGCCACGAGGACTTCCCGGGCGTCAGTTCCGGCCCGACCCGGTCTCGGGAGCGGTCAACAGATCCCGGCCCTCCCGCCTGGAGGCCGTGCGGGGCGCGGACCAGCTCGCGAGGAGCTTGAGCCGTTCCTCGTGCGGGGTCCCCGGTTCGGCGGTGTAGAGCGAGAGGTCGTGCACGGCCCGCGGCGAGGTCGGCAGGTCCAGGGACCGGAAGGTCAGCTCCAGATCGCCCGCCTGCGGGTGGTGGAGGCGTTTGACGCCGTCGTGGCGGATGCGCACGTCGTGCGAGGCCCACAGGGCACGGAAGTCGTCGCTGAGGGTCGACAGCTCACCGATGAGTTCACGCAGCGCCCGGTCGTGGGGTTCCCGTCCGGCCTCGGCGCGCAGCAGCGCCACGGTCATCGCGGCCCCCGCCTGCCAGTCCGCGAAGAAGTCACGGGAGGCCGGGTCGAGGAAGTGGTAGCGGGCGAAGTTGGCCCGTCCGCGGGCGGCCGTCGTCGGGCTGGTGAACATCGGCGCGTGCAGGGCCCTGGCGAGGGCGTTTGTCGCGACCACGTCGAGTCGGCCGTTGCGCACGAACGCCGCCGACAGCGTGATGGAGTCCAGCATCCACTGCACGGGCGGCGCGAGGGCGACCTCGCGGCGGCGGGTCGCCTTGCGGTGGGCCGGACGTGCGGCGCGGGCCAGGTCGAACAGGTGGGTGCGCTCCTCGTCGTCGAGGCGCAGCGCGTGGGCGACCGCGTCGAGCACCTCTTCGGACACACCCGCGATGTGGCCCTTCTCCAACCGGGTGTACCACTCGATGCTCACACCGGCCAGGACGGCGACCTCCTCACGACGCAGCCCGGGGACCCGGCGGCGGACGCCGGGGGGAAGCCCCACCTGTTCCGGGGACAACTTGGCCCGTCGACTGGCGAGGAAGCCCCTGATGTCCGCGCGATTGTCCATGCCGTCCACGATAGGCGCAGGTGAGCGCCTCAAGGGGGGTTGAGGTTGTACCCCCACAAACGCAACCTTCTCCGCGTCGGCGGCGGCCGGTGGAGTGGGTGGTGACAGCGAAGGCACCACCACGACACGAGGTTCGCCATGCACGACGAAGCCACACGGGTTTTCCACCAGGGCCGTTCGTCCCGACTCCCCTTCGTCGTCTACGTCCTGGCGCTGGGAACGTTCCTGATGCTCACGACGGAGTTCGTCGTGGCCGGGATCCTGCCCGACATCGCCGCTGACGTGCGGGTGAGCGTCGCCCGGGCGGGAATGCTCATCACGGTTTTCGCGGTCGGCATGATCGTGGGCGCACCGCTCATGGCGATGCTGACCCTGCGGATGCCGCAGCGGGTGACGCTCGTGCTCGCCCTGGGCGTGTTCGCCCTCGGGCACGTGATCGTCGCCGTCGGCTCCGACTTCGGGGTGCTGCTCGCAGCACGCTTCCTCACCGCGCTGGCGACCGGTGCGTTCTGGGCCGTGGCCGCTGTGGTCGCCACCCGCGTCGCCGGCCCGGGAGCGGGTTCGCGGGCCGTGGGCGTCGTCAACGCCGGAGGGATGCTCGCGACCGTCCTGGGCGTTCCGCTCGGCGCGTTCGCCGGACAGCTCGTCGGCTGGCGCGGCACGTTCTGGGCGCTGGCGGTCCTCGCGGTCATCGCGATGCCCGTGATCGCCCGCCACGTTCCCTACGGCGGCGGGCACCGGTCGATGTCGATCCGCTCGGAGCTGACCGCTCTGCGCTCCGGGCGACTGTGGTTGGCGTTGGCGGCCTGCGCGGCCACGACCGGCGGTGTCCTGGCCGCGTACTCCTACGTCACCCCGCTGCTCACCGGGCAGACGGGCATCCCCTCGGGCCTCGTTCCACTGGTGCTCGCCGGCTTCGGCGTCGGCTCACTCCTCGGGTCCGTCCTGGGCGGCCGTCTCGGCGACACCCGCCCGCACACGGTGACGATCGTCGCGCCGTCGGCAACCGCCCTGATCCTGTTGACGCTCTGCCTCGTCGCCGGCGCGCCGATCCCGACGACGATCCTCCTCGTTCTGCTCGGGCTGTTCGGCCTTGGCGCGAACCCGGTGCTGATCTCGCTGGCGGTCCGCTACGCCGCCCACGCGCCCACCCTGGGGTCCTCCCTCAGCGTCGCGGCCTTCAACTTCGGAACCGCGGCCGCCTCCTGGATCGGCGGCATCGCCCTCGGCACCGGCCTGGGCACCACGGGCCCCCTCGTCGTCGGAACGGCCATCGCCGCACTGACACTCATCCCCGCGACCGCACTGGCCGTGATCCGGCGCCGCCGTGACACGGCGGCGGGCCCCGAGGCCGCGAACGCCCTCTCCTGACCCGCACACCTCCGCCGCACCCGGCGGTTCCCGACCAAGAGCACCACCGAAAGAGAGAGCGACCATGCGCGCCACCCTCATGTACCGAGCCGGAGACGTCCGCGTCGAGAACGTGCCCGACTCCCGGATCCAACACCCCACCGACGCCCTGGTCCGCATCACCGCGTCCTGTGTCTGCGGCAGCGACCTGCACCCCTACCGCTCCATGACCGCCGCCCAGGGCCCTGCCCGGATGGGGCACGAACTGATCGGCGTCGTCGAGGAGGTCGGCCCGGACGTGGCCACGCTCACCAGGGGCGACCTGGTCGTCTCACCGTTCGCCGTCTCCGACAACGTGTGCGAGTTCTGCCGGGAGAACCTGCAGACCTCCTGCTCCCACCACGAGGCCGGCTTCTGGGACGGCATCCCCGACGAAGGCGGCCAGGCCGAGGCAGTCCGTGTGCCGCTGGCCGACGGCACCCTGGTGAAGCTGCCGGTCGCGCCCGACTCGGCCCTGGTGCCTTCGCTGCTGACGTTGGCCGACGTGCTGGGCACCGGCCACCACGCCGCCAGGGCCGCAGGCGTGGCCCCCGGTCAGCGCGTCACCGTGATCGGTGACGGCGCGGTGGGCCTGATGGCGGTGCTCTCGGCCAAGCGCCTGGGGGCCGAGCAGATCGTCCTCATGGGCCGCCACACCGACCGCACCGACCTGGGCCGGGAGTTCGGCGCCACCGACGTCGTCGCCGAGCGCGGCGAGGAGGGCATCGCCAGGGTCCGCGAGCTCACCGGCGGCCACGGCTCGCACGCCGTCCTCGAAGCGGTCGGACACATGCCCGCCTACGAGCAGGCTCTCGGTGTGGTGCGCCCCGGCGGCGTGATCAGCCGTGTGGGCGTCCCGCAGTACGAGCAGGCGCCGATCGGCTTCGCGAGCCTGTTCCGGCACAACATCCGCCTGGCGGGCGGGCCCGCGCCGGTACGCGCCTACATCGAGGAGCTGCTGCCCGACATCCTGGACGGCACCATCGAGCCGGGCAGGGTCTTCGACGCCACGACCGACCTGGACGGCGTGCCCGCCAGCTACAAGGACATGGACGACCGCACGAGCCTGAAGGTCCTCATCAGGCCCTGACACGCAGTTCGCCGGGTCCGCCCACGGCCGTAGCGGGCGGATCCGGCTTCCTCCGCGCCCCCGCCCCGCTTCCGGCGGTGAGCGCCGGCGAGGGCCCGGAAACAGCGTTCGAGTCGGCCACCGACAGCTCGTCGGGGGAGCGGGCGCTCTGCTCCGCGGAGAAGGACTCGTGCGGCACGGCCACGAACCCGGGGCCGCGAACAGGACGAACCGGCGCCGCCACCGGGGGCACAGCCGGATCCCGTGGTGAACCTCCCCGCCCCCGGAAGCGTCGCGCGCAGGCGTCGTGCCCTCGGGGCCCGGGCCGTTCACCGGCGACGGGGCCGACACACGACCGCCGGCCCCGGCCGCGTGGCCCCCGGCCGGCGCCCCGTGGTGTAATGTCGCCCCGCACACCACGACCGAGGAGGTGGGACCGATCACCGCAGCAGCAGGACGGGCGCTTCCACCCCGCGGTCACCCACCTCGCACGGCGTAGGTGAGCGCGGGAGCGCCCCCGGGCACCCCGAAAGGCTCCCTTGCCTCCGCAGTTCTCCCAGCACCACTTGTCACAGCCGTTCCCGACACCTTCCGAGACCGTCGCCCGCCTGCGCCGGGCGGGATGCGTGTTCGCGGAGGAGGAGGCGGCGCTGATCGCCGCCGCCGCGCGCACCCCCGACGAACTCACACGCCTGGTCGACCGGCGCGTCACCGGCTCCCCGCTCGAACACGTCCTGGGCTGGGCCCGTTTCCGCGGTCTGCGCCTGGTCGTGGAACCCGGCGTGTTCGTCCCCCGCCCGCGTAGCGAGTTCCACGTCGAACAGGCCCTCGCCCTCACCCGCCCCGGCGCCGTTCTCGTGGACCTGTGCTGCGGCACCGGCGCCCTGGGCGCCGCCCTGGCGAGCGAACGCGGGGGTGTGGAGCTGCACGCCGCGGACATCGACGCCGCCAGCGTCCGCTGCGCCCGCCGCAACCTCGCCCCCCTGGGCGGGCACGTTCACCGGGGCGACCTGTTCGCGCCCCTGCCCCGCTCCCTGCGCGGCCGTGTGGACGTGCTGGTCGCCAACGCCCCCTACGTCCCCACCCGAGAGATCGCCCTGCTGCCCTCCGAGGCCCGCGAGTACGAGTCGCGGATCTCGCTGGACGGCGGTTCCGACGGGCTCGACGTCGTGCGCCGCATCGCCGCGCGGGCCCGTCCCTGGCTGGCCCCCGGCGGCTGCCTGCTGGTGCAGACCCACCCCGACCAGGCGCCCCCGGCGCTGTCCGCCTTCCTCCGGGGCGGCCTGATCGCCGACGTCGTGACCTGCGAGGAGGCGGACAGTTCCGTCATCGTGGGCCGCCGTCCGTGACCGGGGCCCTTCCCCCGTTCGGTTCCCGGCGGGGGCCGAACGGGGCGCTCCGTGCGGGCGCTCCTCCCGGGCGCCCCGGCGGGGCCGCGTCCGCGGGTTCCGCGGCCTCGGGGTGAACTTGTCTGCTCTATGCTGTCCGTCATAAGTTACTTTCCGGTAGCTTCCCGGGTGCGGCGCATACCCACCAGCGGGGGAGCCCTACGTCCGGAAAGGCGGCACATGGGGCCGGGAAGGAGCCGCGGTCGCGAGGCGACGGTGCACAGAGCCGCACTGTCCCGGAGCCGCGGGCTGCCCGTGCCGCGCAGCGAACGCCCGGCCGCCTTCGCCGCAGCCGAGGGCACAGCGTTCATGCGCCGTGCCGGGCGCGGCACCGCCCCGCTCCGAGCCTCCGGCGAGGAGGACCACGACCCGCCGACCCGCGTTCCGCACCCGCACCGGGACACCGGTGAGGGGCAGTCCCGCCCCTGACACCGTCCGCCACCACGACAAGGAGCACCATGCCCACACTCGAACACCACGACGAGGTCCTCGTTCTCGACCTGGGCGACGGCGAGAACCGCTTCCACCCGGACTGGATCGCCTCGGTCAACGGCGCCCTGGACGAGGCCGAGCAGGTCCAGGGGCCCCGTGCCCTGGTCACCGCCGCCACCGGGAAGTTCTACTCCAACGGCCTGGACCTGGACTGGCTCATGGCCAACGCCGACCACCGCCAGGACTACGTCGCCGACGTCCACCACCTGTTCGCGCGCATGCTGGCCCTGCCGATGCCCACGGTGGCGGCCCTGCAGGGCCACACCTTCGCCGCCGGCGCCATGTTCTCCCTCGCCCACGACCTGCGCGTGATGCGCGCCGACCGCGGCTTCTGGTGCCTGCCCGAGGCCGACATCAACATCCCCTTCACCCCGGGCATGTCGGCGCTCATCCAGGCGCGCCTGGCGCCGCAGACCGCGCACGAGGCCATGCTGACCGCCCGCCGCTACGGCGGCCACGACGCCGAGGCGGCCGGCATCGTGGACCGGGCCGTGTCCGAGCAGGACGTGCGCCCCACCGCCGTCGAACTGGCCCGCTCCCTGGCCGCCAAGGACGCCGCCACCATGGGCACCATCAAGTCCCGCATGTACGCCCCCGTCCTGGACGTGCTGCGGGACAAGGACGCCCCCCTCGGCTGACGCCGCAGGGGAGTCCGCGCCCGGCCCCGGGACCGCACAGCACGGTCCCGGGGCCGAGGCGGGCGAGCGGCAGCGCACGGCCGAGCCGACCCCGACCCCCGCGTCCCGGGCCTCGGAGCGGATTGCCGGAACCCGCCGACACGGGCCTGTCGCACGGATGCCAGAGTGGGACCACCACGACCGCCCTCTCTGGAGACCGATCCGTTCACATGCGCTTGCTGCTCGTCCGCCACGGCCAGACCCCGTCCAACCTCAAGCACCTCCTGGACACGGCAGAACCGGGTCCGGGGCTGACCCCGCTGGGCCAGCAGCAGGCGGCGGCCCTTCCCGAGGTGCTGGCGGGCGAGGAGATCGACGCCCTCTACGCCTCCACGCTGATCCGCACCCAGCTCACCGCCGCACCGCTGGCGGCCGACACGGGGCTCGAGGTCCGGGTACGGGACGGTATCCGGGAGCTGATCGCCGGCGACCTGGAGATGCGGGGTGACGAGCTCGCCGCCCAGACGTACCTGAGCACCGCCTTCGCCTGGTCGGCGGGGGACACCGGGCTCCGCATGCCTGGCGGGGAGAACGGGGTGGAGGCCCTCCGGCGCTTCGACGCCGTGGTCGAGGAGGCCGCGGCCACCGGGGCGCGGACGGTGGCCATGGTCAGCCACGGCGCCGTCATCCGCATGTGGGTGGCGGCCCGCGCCGAGAACGTCGACGTCGCGTTCGCATCGGCCCACGTACTGGAGAACACCGGCGTCGTCGTCCTCTCCGGCACCCCCGCCGAAGGGTGGCGAGCGGAGACGTGGATGGGCAAGACCGTCGGTCCCGACAGCAGTGTTCCCGGAGCGGAGAGCGGGCCTGCCGGGGAGGCCGTGGACGGCGTCGAGGCCTGACCGACTTTCCGGAGGGCCGTCGGCCGGCCGGGCCTCCCGTGCGTGCCGACGATCGCGGTCCGGCCGGTGCCGGAAGTTCTCGCCGCCGTGGCCCCGGCAGGGCCGGCGGACACTGCGCCGGCGCCACCCGTTCGCGGTCGCACCGCGTCCGTCAGCCGCCCGAGTGGGCTCGTGCGGGCTCGGCCTCCGGGGTGAGGGCCGCCTGGAAGACGCCGAAGTTCCCGGTCATCCAGAGGGCCGTCAGCTTGACCCCGCAGATCCGCCAGCCGGCCGGGGTCCGCTCGAACCGGTTCGTGTAGTACCCGTAGACGGTCTGCTCGCTGTCGCCGGTGCTGTTCGGCAGGTGGTGACCGGCTCGGACGTAGGCCACGCCTGTGGCGTGATCGTCGTCGTCGAAGGTGATCACGTGGTTCGTGATCATGTGCTGCGTCGCCTTGAACGACTCCATCCTCGGTGCGGTCCCCCTGACCCAGTCGTCGGCCTTGAGGCGGACGGCGGGTTGGCCGAAGCCGTCACTGAAGTCGACCTCGACCTCGTCGGTGAAGCAGCTCCGGAACAGCTCCCAGTCACGGGAGTCGGTTCCCGTGGCGTAGCGGAGCTGGACATCGCTGATCTCGGCGCGGTCCAGCAGACGGCGCAGGCGGTTCTCATCGACGGGCAATTCGTGTGACTGTGTCATGCGAACACTGTGGGGTCTTGATGTGACGCTGTCAAGTAGAATGTGCCCCATGGTGACGCGAACCGAAGCAGCCGCGGCGACCCGCAGCGCCCTCGTGCGCGCCGCATCCGAACTGCTCGACGAGGGGGGACCCGACGCGGTGACGCTCCGGGGTGTGGGGGCCCGCGCCGGGGTCTCCCGCGGCGCACCCTACGGGCACTTCGAGAACAAGGAGCACCTGCTGACCAGGCTCGCCATCGACGCCTGGAACTCCCTGGCGGACAAGGTGGAACAGCTGCGGTCCGCCCCGGACACGACCCCCGGCGAACGGCTCGAGCACGCCGTGCTGGAGCTCATCGGGGTCGGCCGACGCCAACCGCACCTGTACGCACTGATGTTCAGCACCCCGGCGGACGACGCGGAGGCCGTCGAGGCCGCGAGCCGCCTGGAGAACGCGTTCCTCGCCATCGTCGCCGACGTGGTCGGCGAAGCGGACTCGCTCAGCTACGGCGCCCTGCTGATGTCGAGCGCGCACGGCATTGCCGGGCTGGAGCTCAGCGGCCACCTGGCGAAGGAGAAGTGGAAGATCAACGGGGACCAGCTCGTGCGCATGATGATCGACTCCATCCGGGCCGGCGCCGGGAACACCGACGCACGCGCCTGAGAAGCCGACGAACCCGGTCACCGCTGCGGTTCGGTCCCCGGCGGCACGGCGTCCCGGCCGGGACACCGCAGCCTGCCCATCGGCGGGGGCTCCTGCGCAGGGCCGGTTTCATGCCCGACCGGACCGGAACCACCGTTGCCGCGTCCGACCCCGATGTCGAGCACCTGGTCGCGACCCTGCGCCGCCGCGAGGAGTCGGCCGGTGCCGCCGGGGGTGCGGATCGGACACGGTCAGGTGGTGCACCGTCCGGCCACGCACCTGTGGGCGAGGACGGCTGCGGGGGTGGCTCGCCCCGGCGGAAGCCCGGTGTGAACCTCCCGGCCCGCGCGGGACTCTCACCGGTATCCGTGAAGGGGAGGGACATGGCGGGTGTCGGGGAAAGCGTGGACGGATACCGGCTCGTGGGCGACCTCGGCGCGGACCCCCGAGGTGCGCACTTCCGGGCGGTGGACGCCGGGGGCGCACCGCATGTGCTCACGCTCGTGTCGGGCGAAACGGCGCGCGCACCCGGGTTTCGCGAACGCCTGGAACGGTCGGTGGCGCTGTCGCTGCGGGTGTCCTCCTTCTCCCTGCTGACGGCGGTGGACGCCGACCCGTGGGCCGGCACGCCGTGGGTCGCCTTCCGGCACGCCGGGCACGCCGAACCCCTGAGCGAGCGGATCGCCGGCGGAGACCTGCTCGCGGACCGGGAGCTGTACCGGTTCGCCGTGCACACCGTCACCGCGCTGGCGGTCCTGCACGACGCGGGCATCGTCCACCACGGGGTCACCGGGGAGAACATCCTGGTGGGCGCGGACGGCGCGGTCGTCGTCGACCGTGTTCTCGCCCGAGCGGTGGAGGCCACCGCCGACGGCCGCGGGTCTTTCTTGACACCGCAGCAGCCGGAGCCGGAACGGCGGGGCGGTGGGCGGGGCACCGGCGCCGACGACGTCTTCGGGTGGGCGGCGACCGTGGTCCGGGCGGCCACGGGGAGGTCGGCGTTCCCCGGGCCGACGCGCCCCGGGACGGCCGCCCGCGCGGTGGTGGGGCGACCGGACCTGGAGGGGGCGCCCCGACCGCTGTCGTCGGTGCTGGAAGGCTGCCTGGTCCGCGACCCCGGGCGCCGGCCCGGCGCGCACCGGGTGCTGGCAGTCCTGCTCGGATACACGGGGGAAGACGTGTGTCCCGAACTGGGGGAGCTCCATGCGCGGTCCCTCCGGTTCGGGGCCAGGAAGAGGTGGATGCCCTTGGAGGTCGACCTCGGAGTCCTGGAGGGCGGGTTCAGGGCCCGTGCCCGGGAGGAGGTACGGAGGCGGGTCGCGGCGTCCGAGCCGGAAAATCCCGTTGGATTGAACCTCATCTGGCAGCCGCCGGACATGGACGGCGGCGATGGGGACTGAACCGGTGTAGCGGCCACGCCCGGCCTTCCCCGCCCCGTACTTCGCGGCCGAGGCAGGCACGGACGCCCTCGCCGAGAGCTACATCGACGACGGCCGGGACCTCTGCACCGAGTCCGGCACCGGCCCCGTCGGCGCCGTGACCGTCGAGGACTCCCTCGCCTGCGGGAACGACACCCTCGGTGACGGCTCCCGGGCGGGCGCCCGCTCCCGCCCCGTCCCGCCGCCGCCCGTCGCCCCGACCGGGCTCGGGGCGACGGACGGCGGCCCGGTCACCGGTCAGACCACGAAGAACGTGAACGCCCCGTACATCGAGATGCTCAGGGTGTACTCGTCGACCTCCCCGGTCGCCTCGTCCAGCGCCTGGCACGTGAACGGCGCGTCCGTGTCGGGCTCGCCGCGTACGAGGTCGGCCTCCATGTCGCAGAGCACGTACTCGGTGTCCGCCTGCACGCGCAGGGTGTCCTCGACCGCCTCGCGGATCAGCGGCCCGTCCACGAGCTGCGGCTGGTAGGAGACGAGGATGCCGGAGGACTCCACCGTGATCGCGTACTCGAACTCCTCCCCGAGGAAGTTCACCGTGCACGTGGCGGTCTCCCCCTCGGTGCCCGCGATCTCCGGGCACTCGGAGGTGGCGTCCGGGTCCACGACCGACGCGAAGATAGAGACCTGCTCCAGGGCCTCCCAGGCGATGCGGTCGCCCAGCGGCGCGGAGCTGTCGGGCTCGGCGGGCAGGTCCTCCGCGGTCACCTCCGGCGCGGCGTCGGGGATCGGGCCCTGGTTGAAGTCGGCGGTGTCGACCTCCGGGGTCTCCTCCTCGGTCACCTCGGCGGCCTCCGGGGCCGCTTCCGGCTCGGGGTCGGCCCCGCCGCAAGCGGCGAGGACGAGGGCGGATCCGGCGGCGGCCACGCCCAGGGTGATGCGGCGCGTGAGGGCAGGGTTCAGCATGTGTACCTCGGGGGTTCGGTGGAGGATCGGAGCCCCGCGTGGCGCAGGAGGCTCAGGTAAAGGGAGTGCTCAGACGCCGGATTTGTTGCACGCCGACGCCATATCGTGACCCGAGGCTCTCCCGCGACTCCCCGGGTGACGCCCGCTCCACAGCCGCTTCCGCGTCCCGCCTGACCTGACCGAACCTCCGGTAAGGCCGGTCGCCCCGCCCGGCCCGCGCCCGGGCCCTCCCAGGCGCCCGGCCCAGGGGCACCGACAGCGGGATCGCCCCGTCCGCGGCCGTCCAGGCGTCGGTGGCGGTGTCGAGGCAGGAGATCACCGACGCCCCTGCGGCTCGGGTGCTCTCCGGCCCCTTCCACCTCCAGGACGCCCCGCGGCCCCCCGCCCCGGAGCGGGACCCCGGGCCGAAACGACGAGGGACCCCCAGGTCGGCGACCTGGGGATCCCTCGTGAGGCGGCTCGGGTCAGGCCACCGCGTTGATGCACCACACGATCCACGGCAGCGCCACGATGTCGATCAGCACCGCACCGGCCAGCGGGACGATCAGGAAGGCCTTCTCCGAACGGACCCCGAAACGCCGGTTGAAGGCGTCCATGTTCGCCATCGCGTTGGGGGTGCCGCCCAGGCCGTGGCCGACCATGCCGGCCGCCATCGTCGCGGCGTCGTAGCCCTTCCCCAGCAGGCGGAACACGACCAGCGCGACGAACAGCAGCAGGACGACCACCTGGACCGCGAGGAGCAGCACCAGCGGCAGGGCCAGCGCGTACAGCTCCCAGATCCGCAGGCCCATCATGGCCATGGTGAGGAACAGGCCGAGCGACAGCGAGGACACCAGCGACAGGGCGCCCTGGTGCATGCGCAGCCCGAACCGGTCACCGACGTTGCGCGCGACGGCCGCCACCACCATGGCGCCCACGTACGCGGGCAGCACGAACCCGGTCGTCTCGCTGAACCACGTGCCCAGCGCGACCCCGGCCACCATCACCACGCCGATCAGCACGGCGGTGTTCAACAGCGGGCCGTAGCCCACCGGCTCCTCCTTCTCGCCCTCTTCCGCCTCGACTGCGGCGGGCGTGGCGGTGTCGGCGGCCGCGGGCACCTCCACCTTGTGGCGCCGCATCAGCCAGGAGGCCATCGGACCGCCCAGCAGACCGCCCGCGACCAGGCCGAAGGTGGCCGCGGCGATCGCGATCGCGGTGGCGCCGTCGGTGCCCAGGGCCTCGGCGGTGGGGCCGAACGCGGCCGCGGCGCCGTGGCCGCCCTCCAGGGCGACGGCGCCGGCCATCACGCCCAGCACCGGGTCGATGCCCAGGGCCGTGGCCATGCCGATGCCCACCACGTTCTGGAGGATCGCCAGGGTCCAGCACGCCAGCAGGTAGACGATCAGCAGCTTGCCGCCCTTGCGGAGCAGGCTGACGCTGGCGCCGAGGCCGATGGTGGTGAAGAACGCGATCATCGCGGGCTCTTGCAGCGTGGTGTCCAGCTCCAGCTGGGCCACGCCGGTCTCCCGCAGCGCCAGGACGGCCAGCGCGAACGCGAAACCGCCGATCACCGGGCCGGGGATGCTGAACCGCTGGAGGAAGCCGATGTGGCGCCGGGCGAACTCGCCCAGGAGCAGCAGGACGACGGCCAGGGTGGTGGTCTGGATCAGGTCCAGGGAGATGTTCACGAGTTCCGTCCTCTGGCCGCGCGCACGCGGTCCACCATGCGTGCGGCGACGCGCGCGGTCCGGCCGTCCACGTCCAGGGACGGGTTGAGTTCGGCCACGTCGAACAGGGCCAGCCGTCCCGAGGCGGCGACCTCCTCGACCACGGCCTGCACCACCTCGGTCGGAACGCCGAGCGGCGAGGGGGCGCTCACCCCGGGCGCCACCCATGCGGGCAGGGCGTCCAGGTCGAGCGTGAGGTAGACGTCGTCCACCGTGTCCAGGAAGGAACGGACGAAGGCCAGCACCCGCTCCAGGCGGGCGGCGGTGCACCGGTCGTCGGTGAGGTACTCGACGCCGAGCCGGTCGGCGCGGTCGAACAGCACGGGGGTGTTCCCGGCCTCGTTGATCCCGACGACGGCGTACCGGAAGTCGCGTCCCCGGGCCCGCTCGGCCTCGCAGATCTGGAGGAAGGGTGTTCCGGAGGTGGGCTCCGGCTCCTCACGCAGGTCGAAGTGGGCGTCGATGTTGAGCACGCCCAGAGTGCGGGTCCGGTCCGGGCCCAGGCCCTCGTCCAGGCCCAGGTAACTGGCGTAGGCGACCTCGTGGCCGCCACCGAGCACGACGGGGAAGTGCCCGGCCCTCATGGCCCCGGCCACCACCGAGCCCAGCGCGCGCTGGCCGGCCTCCAGGTCGCCGTCGTCCACGCGGACGTCCCCGGCGTCGTACAGAGCCTCGTCCCGGTGCAGGGCGAGCGGGGCGAGCGCGCGGCGCAGGGCGGCGGGTCCCTCGGCGGCGCCGGTGCGGCCCCTGTTCCTGCGCACGCCCTCGTCGGAGGCGAAGCCGACGATCGCGGTTCCGGCCCGGCCGGCGTCGTCGAGCGGGCGCACGGTGGTGTGCCAGCGCCGGTGTTCGGCGCCGGGGCCGTCGTCGCGCCCGGTCCAGACGGGGGGATCCACCCTGTTCAAATCGTTCCTCCACTCAGGTCACGCGCCGCCTCTTTGACGAGGCGGACGTAGTAGGGGCGCCGGCGCTCGGTCAGCGCCGCCGGGGCCATCACGGTGACGACCCCGTTCAGGGAGCCCGAGTCGCCGAGCACGGGGGCGCTCGCGCCCCACACGCCCTCGTCGAGGGCGCTCTCGCTGACCGCCACGCCCTGCTCCCGCACCAGGGGGTGCGCGGCCTCCAGGGCCCGCACCCGTTCGGCGGGGAGCCGGTAGGCGGCGTACACCTGCCGGCGCCGTGACTCGGGGAGGTGGGCCAGCAGCGCCTCGGCCGTGGCCCCGCGCAGCAGCGGCTGCACGGCTCCGCGGGTGTAGCAGCAGCGCAGCACCCGGGCCCCCTCGACCGCGTCCACGCACAGGGCCTCGGTGCCGACCGGCACCATGAAGGCCGCCAGCTCGCCGGACTCGTGCGAGAGCCGTTCCAGCCGTGGGCCGATGGCGGTGCGCTCCAGCGCGCCGTTGCGGTACTTCTCCGCGAACCGGACCGCCACGGGGCCGGCCCCGTAGGCGGTACCGACACGCTGCACGAACCCGGTCGCGGACAGCCGGTCCAGCATCCGGTAGACGGTGCTGACCGGGATGCCGGTGGCCTCGGAGACCTCCGAGGCGGTGGCGCGTTCCGCTTCGGCGAAGACCATCAGCACGCCGAGCAGGCGGTCGGTGGTCCGACCCGCGTTGCCGGACGTCGCGTCGGCTGACATGGCGCCCCCTCTCCCGGACCTGGCCAGCTCCGAGCGGCGCTCGGGACCGGCTCACTCTATGGATCGGACAAAAGGTATGAAAAGGGCAAATTCTCATCCGATGAGAAGGCTACGTTCCGATCCGCGCCCGGGAGTCCGACCGGTTCTGTGAGGCTGCACTCAGCCGCCACCCCTGGCGGGGGACACGAAAAAAGGCCCTGCTGAGCAGGGCCTTCGCCGGAGGGCCGAGGGGACGTCGACCGCCTCCTCGGGAGGACCGGTCCTAGTACTCGGTGATCGACTCGGCGACGCCCTCGACGACCCGGACCTCGGCCGTGACGGAGGTGCCGTTCGCCAGGGTGGCGTCGAACTCGTCGAAGTCGCAGATGACGTCGCCGGTGTCGGGGTCCTGGACGCCCCCGGCGCAGGCGTGGACACCGGCGTAGATCACGGTGTCCTCGGCCACGAAGAACGCCGTCCCGTCGATCATGTACTCACCCGGGGCGATGTACTCCAGCTCGCCCCGCACGACGGCGGAGCCCCCGGGTGTCCCGGCGGCGCCCTCGCCGGGAGCCGCCCCGGGCGCCGGCTCGGCCTGGCGGTCGTTGTCGTACTCGGTGATCGAGAGGGCGTTCCCGGGCTCCTCCACCTCGGCCTCGGCGTACACGGGCGCGCCGCCCTGCACCGCGGCCTCGAGCGACTCCAGGTCGCAGTCCACGACGCCGAAGCCGTTCTCGTCGAGGCCGTCCTCGGCGGGGCAGGCGTTGAGGCCGCCCAGGATCTGCGTCTCCTCGGTGACGAAGAAGGCCTCGCCGTCGATGCTGAACTCGCCCGGGGCGATGAACTCCAGCAGGCCGACCCGGGGTTCCGTCACCACCGCGGCCCCGTTGCCCTCACCCGCGTCCGTACCGTCCGCCACCGCGTCGATCACTTCCCCGGAGGAGCACGCGGCGGAGCCGAGGACCACCAGGCCGGAGGTCGCGAGAGCCAGGACGGTGGTACGGAAATTGCGGTTCATGCGATTCCTTTCTCCCCGAGGGAAGAGATGTGTCATGAAAGGTGAGGGTTTTCGTGTATGACTGTGGCGGGGATTTCGGGAATGGAGAACACGCGCGGTGGGGGAGGAGCGGTGTCTCTTACAACCCGGGAAAAATGCGCTCCGATGGGCGCTTCCCTGCCGGTCGATCTCGTCGAGAGGTGCCGTGGCCTCTAGCTATGCCTCATCGGCGTCGGGATCGGATGTGTCGGGCTCGTTCCGTCATCGACGCGTGTCCGAGTTTGTGCATTTCGGTCGCCCGGCAACGCGGATCGCCCTTTCTCCTGTGCTCGGCGGGACGCTCCCGGCGCCGCTCCTCTTGTGTCCGTGGTTTCTTTCTGTGCCTTCTGATGGCAGAGGGGACAGAGGAGTTCTCCCGGATCGCGAAGTTTTTTCGGCACCGGGCCGAGACGGCGACCCCCAGGACGAAGAGCCTGCTCAGGACGGTACGGCGGGCCCGGTCGGGGAGGGCCGGTGGGTGCGGCGTCCCCCGGTTTCGGGCCTGAGCCCCGATTGCCCATCCCGCCCGACCTCCTCACCCGGCACGGACTCGGGCTGCGTGCTTCCCGAAGGCGCGTGCACCGGACTGCCACCGCGACCGCGGACCTTTCCCGGCAACGGCGCCCTCGACGGTGCCGTGAGGAGCGGCCACCGCGCCGCGGTGGAGGCCCTGCGCAGGGTCCGCGGCGAGGGTGTTCCGTCCGGGCGGCGCCAACGGCGCACCGCGCCGCCATCCACTCCGCGTACGCGATGGGCAGGGCAACCGGCCACGCTCGAACGCCACACGCCGCGAACGCGTTCGGCCCCGGCTGCGCACGGACCGACGCCGTCGCCCCGGGCCATTCATGTAAGTGGTCGACCGAGGGCATTCGGCAACATCCGACACCTGCTACCGGTTTTTCCCGTGGCACCGAGAATGCAGTCGTGGATATCGGCTGACAGAACGCCCGACCGAACGCAACCGGCCGACCGCCGGACTCCGCGACCCTGCCCACCGCCCTCGGCAGCCACCATGCCCGCGATTTCTGCTACAGCACCAGGAAGAAGTGACCACACTCACGCTAACGAATATTTCGCTGTTTCGCGGTGTTACGCTCCTTGCTTCTACCGTGAAACGGAAAGGGTAGATTTCGAGTGCCCCCACGCAATGCCACCCCATCGCCGAATGGCGACCATGCCGCGCAGACCGCAGCCGTGGCCGAGGAACAGCTCGTCCTCGACGAGGCCTTCACGCGCCGCGACGAGATACTCCAGTACCTCGATGCCGAGATCGCGGTCCCGGCGGGCGACACGACCGGGCACGCCCGGCTGCGCATGATGGCCAACCGCCGCGAGGAACTGCGGCGCGCGGACCGGGGTCTGATCTTCGGCCGGCTCGACGCGCTCGACCGGACAGTCCTGCGCGTGGGGCGCGTCGGTGTGCCCAGCCCGGGGGACGACAGCGATCCCCTGGTCATCGACTGGCGCGCACCTGCGGCAAGGCCCTTCTACACCGCGACCCCGGTCGACCCCCAGGGTCAGAGCCGACGCCGCCACATCCGTGTCGACGGGCGGGAGGTGACCGGCGTCGACGACGAGCCGCTCGACGGATCGGAGGCGGGTGAACTGGTCGGCGAGGGCGCCCTGCTCGCGGCCCTCGGAGAGCGGCGCACCGGCCGCATGGGTACCGCGGCGGCCACCCTGCAGCGCGAGCAGGACGAAGTGGTCCGCGCCGACTCCCGGGGGCCGCTGGTCGTGCAGGGCGGCCCGGGAACCGGCAAGACCGTGGTGGCACTGCACCGTGTGGCGTACCTGCTCTTCACCTATCCGCAACTCGCCGCGCAGGGCGTCCTGGTCCTGGGCCCGTCCCTGCGCTTCCTGGAGTACATCACCCAGGTGCTGCCTGCACTCGGGGAGACCGCCATCGTGTCGGCGACCTGCGACGCCCTGGTCCCGGGAATCGGCGTGGAGCGTGCGGAGTCGCGAGAGATCGCGGAGATCAAGGGCAGGGGGCTCTGGCAGCAGGCGCTCTCCCGGTACTCGGCCTCGCTCGTCCCTCGGCCCGTCGACCTGGAACTGGTGTGGGAGGGGGAACGGTACACGATCGGTGAACAGAGGGTCGCCCGGGCTCTCGCGTCGGCGACGGCCGGGCACTCCTACCACGCGGCGCGCGCCCTTTTCAGCCAACAGGTCCACCATCTGCTGACCGACGCGATAGCCGAGCGCAGCGAAGAGCTGCTGGCGCAGATGGAGGAGGGCTTCGAGGACCTGCTCGCCCGGTTCGACGCCGGAATCACGCGCTCGGACAACCGCGCCGCGAGCAACGGCACCACCGGAACGGATGTCGACGGAGAGCTCACCGAGGAGGACCTGGAGCGACTGCACGACCGGGTCGCCGCCGACTCCGGCGTGGCTGCCACGCTGGAGGGGTGGTGGCCGACCCTCGACACGACGACGGAACTGCGTCGGCTGCTCGGTGACGCGGAACTGCTGCGCCGGTGGGCGCCGGAGCTCACCGACGCCGAAAGGGAGATGGTCGTCGGTGAACCGCAGGAGTGGGCAAGCAGTGACATCCCCCTGTTCGACGCCCTGGACGATCTTCTGGGTGATGTGCAACCGAACGAGGAGCAGGGGGAGTTCCTGACCGACCGTGCCGCGGCACAGCGGGACTGGGTGTACGGGCACGTCGTCGTGGACGAAGCGCAGGAACTCTCCGAGATGCAGTGGCACATGGTCATGCGCCGCTGCCCTTCCCGTTCGGTCACCGCTGTCGGCGACATCGATCAGGCCGAGGCGCCGCACCGGCACACGACCTGGGAGGACGCGGTCGGCGCGGCCTTCGGCACAAGATGGGCGCAAGCCTGGTTGACCATCTGCTACCGCACCCCGCTGGAGGTCATGGCCCTCACCGGGCCGGTACTCCAGAACGCGGGCAGCCGGAACGAACCCCCTCGCGCCGTGCGCGCCTCGGGCGTCGAGCCCTGGGAACGCACGGTGGACGAGGACGGCCTCGCGGCCGAGGCGGTCCGCATCATCGGGGAACTCTCGGAACGGTGGGCAGGGGGCATGGTCGGTGTCATCGCTCCCCGTGAACGCCTGCCGGCCCTGCGCGCGGCGCTGCCCGACGTGCCGGTCCTCTCCGCCACCGAGGCCAAGGGGCTGGAATGGGACGCCACCCTGCTCATCGACGCCCCCGGCATCACCGCCGAACCCCGTGGCTGGAACGGACTGTACGTCGCACTGACACGGTGCACCCAGGAGTTGGGACAACTGCTGGTGACACACGGGGCGGAGACGCCGAGGTGATCTCGACGGCACCGGGAAGGCGACCCTGACCCCTTTCCGGAACACGGCCCCTGGTCCCGGCGCCGCTGAGACGGTCTCCGCGCCCCGGATCTGCGGCCCCTCGCGCAGGTCCGCCGCTGCCCCACCGATGGAGGGGTGGCGGCGGACGTGCTTTTCTCCGCCGGAACGGACCTCGGATATAACGTTCGGTCCGGGTGACGTTGTGTGCACCGTCGTGACGAGCTTCGGCAGGACCTCATAGAGGACCGTTCGGGCTCACCACAGCCCTCGGGAGCGGGCCCGCCGTGCTCGGTGCTCCCCCCTTCGACCATGCGCCGGAGAAACGCTGTGCCCGG
Source organism: Nocardiopsis sp. NPDC006198 (assembly GCF_040613895.1). Classification (NCBI taxonomy): domain Bacteria; kingdom Bacillati; phylum Actinomycetota; class Actinomycetes; order Streptosporangiales; family Nocardiopsidaceae; genus Nocardiopsis; species Nocardiopsis sp. NPDC006198. The sequence goes on from NZ_JBEXSY010000001.1 coordinate 248,212, forward strand.
CCCCTGCCTGTCCGCGCTCGCTGCTAGACATGTCGCACACCCCTGGCCGGCAAGGAAGAAACACCATGATCCGCGAACACCTCACCGAGTACGCCGGCCTCCCCGTGGTCGAGTTCCTCGACCGGGACGCGGAGGCGCACTACCTCCGGGAGGCCGCCTACAGCGCGCGCAGGAACCACGTGGAGGCCCCGACCTCGACCCCGCACCGGGAGAGGATGGACAAGGCCGAGCTCGCCCCGGACTCGGTGGCGTGGCGGCTCCGCCTCTCCAGCTACACCGAGGAGCTCGTCCCCTACCTGGCCAGGTTCGTCGAGGAGGTGGACACCTCCCGGGTGGTCGCGCTGGTGATCGGCGACTGGGGGTTCGAGGAGGGCAGCGACATCTCCTCCCGCGAGCTCCGGGACGCCCTGATCGCCCACGCCCCGGCCCTGCCCGCACTGCGCTCGCTCTTCCTCGGCGACATCACGTTCGAGGAGAACGAGATCTCCTGGATCCAGCACTGCGACATGGCTCCGCTGCTGGCCGCCTACCCGCACCTGGAGGAGTTCACCGTCCGCGGGGTGGGGGAGACCTACGCGGGGGCCGAAAGGCTCTCCCTGCACGTGCCCGAACACGGCGCGCTGCGCTCGCTCACCCTCCAGAGCGGCGGCCTGCCCGCCGAGGTGGTGCGCCAGGTCCTGACCTCGGGGCTGCCCGCGCTGCAGCGCCTGGAACTGTGGCTGGGCGTGGAGGACTACGGCGGCGACGCCACCCCCGACGACCTGGCGCCCCTGCTGTCCGGGGAGGCTCTGCCCGGGCTCGGGCACCTGGGCCTGCGCAACTCCAGCCGCACCGGGGAGTGGGTGCGGGCCCTGGCCCAGGCCCCGATCACGGCCCGCCTGTCCTCGCTCGACCTGTCCCTGGGCACCCTGTGCGAGGACGACGTCGAGGACCTGCTCGCCGCCGTTCCGGCGTTCTCCCACCTGGAGCGCCTGGACCTGCACCACCACTACCTGGGCGAGGAGACCGCCGAGCGGGTGCGGGCGGCCTTCGCACGGGCGGGGGCGGAGGTCGACGTGTCCGACCGACAGGAGGCCCGTCAGAAGGACGACTACTACCCGGCTGTCGGCGAGTGAGCCGACTCCAGCCCCGGACCGGGTGAGTCCGCGCCGCCGGCCGCTGCCGCCGACGCCGCACCGGGAGCCGTCTGTGAGGTCATCGAGCGCGACGACGGCCACATCAGCGCGGCCTTCGCCAGCCGCTACTTCACCCCGGCCGACGAGTTTGCCTCGCTCGACCGCGAGGCCGTGGACCTGGCCGGGGGCCGGGTCCTGGACGTGGGCGTCGGCACCGGACGCCACGCCCTGGCCCTCCAGGCCTCGGGCAAGGACGTGGTCGGCCTCGATCCCTCACCCGGCGCGGTCGAGGTTGCCCGCCAACGCGGTGTGGACGCCCGCCTGGGCTCCATCGCCGCCCCGCCCGCGGACATCGGCCGCTTCGACGCCCTCCTGCTCCTGGGCAACAACCTGGGACTCCTCCAAGGACCTGAGCGGGCCCCCGAGGTCCTCGCACACCTGGCGTCCCTGGCCAGGCCGGGAGCCCTCCTGATCGGTACCGGCATGGACCCGAGCACCGCTGACGCCGACCACCGCGCCTACCAGGAGCGCAACCGTCGCGCCGGACGGCTCCCGGGGCAGATCCGCATGCGCAACAGGCAGGGAGTGCTGGCCACGGACTGGTTCGACTACCTGTTGGCCGGCGTGGACGACCTGCGCGCACTGGTCCGCCGGTCCCCTTCGGCCCCGGCCTCACCACGACGGCTCCGGAGGACCGGACGCGCTGCGCGAGGCCGCGGCGGGTGCCGAGGAGAAGGCCGGGGCACGGCCGGAATCCGGAACTCTGTGTCCGGTCCAGCCGTTGTCGTCGTTGCCGTTTCCAGTGCACGCTCCGGAAACGCCCGCGCTCTCGTGCCCGTGGAGAGCCACGGGGAAGCGCCGTGCTCGCGCACCGCCTGTTTCCCCTGAAATGCTCTTGTCCTCGGAAAGGAGCATGGCATCTCTCAGAATCCCGACTCCGCTGCGGAGAACCATGGGAGCCCGCCCAGCTGTCGGCCGCCGACGGCGAGAGTGTCCAAGGAGCTGCAGAAACCCATGGTGGGAGGACCGCTGTCCCATGAGCTCTTCTGACAACAACGGAATCGGCGTGCTGCGGGGGGACGGTGAGCGCATACTCCTGGTCGCCGAAGCCCCGGACGTGGTGGAGGTCCTGCGCCCGACCCTCGGCCTGGCCGGATACGAGGTGGACGTGGCTTCCACGGGAAGAGCGGCCGTGGCGCGACTGGAGCGCACCGGCTACAGACTCGCGGTCGTCGACACGGCGCTGCCCGACCTCAAGAGCATCCCGCGCAGACGTCGCGGGATCGGGGGAACACCGGTCCTCTTTCTGGCTAGCGGTGACTACCTGGAGATGATCCTGCCCGAGGTCGGGCTGAGCGGAGAGGACTACCTCGCCAAACCCTTCCAGATCACCGACCTCCTCGCCCGAGTCAGACTGCTGCTCGACGGGCGCGGTGTGGGCTGCTCGGCGCCGACCCTTCGCCACGGGGACCTGGTACTGGACGAATCCACATGCCGTGCCTGGCGGGGAGGCCGTGAACTCGACCTCACACCCTCCGAGTACCGGCTGCTCGGCTATCTGGTGGCCAGCGTCGGAAGGGTGCGCTCCAAGGACCAGATCGCCGATCACGTATGGGGGGAGAGCCGTGGCGACAACGCGATCGAACGCCTGGTCTCCCGCCTGCGCCGCAAGGTGGACCGGGAAGGACCCGCCCTGATACTGACCCAGCGCGGCTTCGGCTACGTACTCGGAGACCTGCGTCGGTGACCACTCTCCCCGGTGTCGGGGCAGGGGCGTATCCGGACAGGCTTATGTGACATGGGTCATGTCAGGTTCCGGTCAGGTCGGGGTCCGGGACGCGTCAGCACGCGCTGGTTGCATCTGTGCCAGTCGCGTTCCTCGTTCGAGGAACGCGTGGGCATCAGATGAAGGAGACGCATGGTCGACACTGCCGACCCGCAGGGCAGCGAATCCGCGCGACCGGTTCCCGAGTACCCGCAGCCCCGGGACGGGCGCTGCCCGTTCCAGCCGGCCGCGACCGTGCGAAGGCTGACGGCCGAAGCACCCGTGTCCAAGGTGCAGATCTGGGACGGAAGCACCCCTTGGCTGGTCACACGGCACGCCGACCAAAGGGCCTTGCTCACGGACCCCCGCCTGAGCATCAACGAGAAGCTGCCCAACTATCCGCACATGACCCGAGGGCGTGCCGAGGTCGCACCGCACATGCCGGAGCTGATCACGAACACCGACGCCCCGGAGCACACCAGACTCCGACGTACGGTCAACGCACCCTTCACCGTGAAGCGGGTCGAGGCGCTGCGCCCGGCCATCCAGAAGATCGTCGACCAGCTGATCGACGACCTCCTCGCCGGCCCCAAGCCCGCGGACCTGGTCACCAGGATCGGACTGCCGGTACCGACACTCGTGATCAGCGAACTGCTGGGGGTCCCGTACACCGACCACGACTTCTTCCAGAGCTGCAGCAACGTCGCGGTCAGCCACACCGCGACCCCGGAGGAGGCGAGAGAGGCCAGCGGCGCCCTCGCCGAATACCTGGGCGCACAGATCGACCGGAAGACCACGGAACCCGCCGACGACGTGCTGTCGGAGATGGCCTCCCGCGTGGCGGCCGGCGAAATGACGCGCCAGGAGGCCGTGATCATGGGCTCGGCCATCCTCATCGCCGGGCACGAGACGAGCGCCAGCATGATCTCACTCGCCACACTCGCCCTCCTGCGGAACCCGGAACAGCTCGACGCGCTGCGGACCACCGACGATCCCAAGACCGTCGCCCGCGCGGTGGAGGAGCTGCTCAGGTACCTGACGATCGTGCACACCGGTGTCCGCCGCATCGCGCTGGAGGACATCGAGGTCGGGGGCGAGGTCATCCGTGCGGGAGACGGCGTGATCTTCGACGTGGCCGCGGCCAACTGGGACGCGGAGGAGTTCCCCGAACCCGAGCGCCTCGACCTGAGCCGGTCCGCGCGCCAGCACCACGCCTTCGGTTACGGAGCCCACCAGTGCCTGGGACAGACACTCGCCCGTGTCGAACTCCAGGTGGTCTTCAGCACCCTGTACCGACGGATCCCCACGCTGCGCCTGGCCGTGCCCTTCGAGGACGTCGAGTTCGCCTTCGAGGGAGTGGCCTACGGCCTGCGCTCCCTGCCCGTCACCTGGTGACCGCCGACAACATCCGATACCGACAAGAGAGCGGAGTTCCCATGCGCGTGGAACTGGACGAGCCCAAGTGCGTGGCCTCGGGGCAGTGCGTCGTCGCGGCACCCGACGTCTTTGACCAGAGGGACGAGGACGGGGTGGCGGTCGTGCTCGACCGGACCCCTCCAGAGCACCTGTACGACGAGGTGAGCGAAGCCGTGGCGATCTGCCCGGCCGCGGCACTGCGACTGGTGCAGGAGTGAACCGGGTCGTCGTGGTCGGAGCCTCGGCCGCGGGGCTGGCCGCGACCGAGACCCTGCGCAGAGAGGGCTTCGAGGGCACGATCACCCTGGTCGGCGACGAGCCCTACGCGCCCTATGACCGCCCGCCCCTGTCCAAACAGCTCCTGTCCCGGGAGTGGCAGCCCGACCGGCTGCGCCTGCGGTCGGATGAGGACCTGAGCGGTCTGGACATCGACCTGCGCCTCGACAGCGCCGCAACCGGGATCGACCTCGATGCGCATACCGTCGAACTGGCGACCGGCGATGTCCTCGCCTACGACCGGCTGGTCGTCGCCACGGGGGTGAGCCCCCGGCTCCTCCCCGGTTCCGGCGGCCACGTGCTGCGTACTCTGGACGACTCCCTGCGGCTCAGGTCCCGCCTGGTCTCCGGCCGCCGTCTGGTCGTGGTCGGCGCCGGATTCCTGGGCGCCGAGGTGGCGGCAGCGGCTCGCGGGCTCGGCTGCGAGGTCACCCTGCTGGAACCGGCTCCGGTGCCGCTGGCCCACGCGGTCGGTGAGGCCGTGGGGAGCATGCTCGCCGCCACCCATGTGGAGCAGGGGGTGATACTGCGTACCGGGATCGGCGTGGACGAGGTCGTGCCCGAGGGAGTGCGCCTCACCGACGGTGAGGTGGTCCGGGCGGACGAGGTCCTCGTCGCCGTCGGTTCCGTGCCGAACACGGACTGGCTGGAGGGCAGCGGCCTGGAACTCGCCGACGGCATCGTCTGCGACGAGTACTGCTCGGCCGCACCGGACGTGTACGCGGCGGGAGATGTCGCCCGCTGGCACAACCCCCTCTTCGGGACGTCCATGCGGGTGGAGCACCGTACCCACGCGGCCGAACAGGGCATGGCAGCAGCCAGGAACCTGCTGCGCGGTGCGGAAGGCAGGCCCTTCGCCCCGGTCCCCTACTTCTGGTCCGATCAGTACGACATGAGAATTCAGGCCTACGGCTACCTGCGCGGCCATGAGGAGGTCCGGGTCGTGGAGGGTGCACTGAGCGAGCGGCACTTCATCGCCGCCTACCGCACGGGTGACCGCCTCGTCGGCGTTCTCGCGGTCGGTGCCGCCCCCAAGGCGCTCCGGCCCTGGCGGCAGGCGATCGCCAAGGGGAGTCCCTGGGACGAGGCGGTCGCAGGCATCCCACAGACCACCGGGCGGCGTACGGGAGAGGGGCTCTTCGATGCAGCGATCTGACAGCAGAGAAGAGGTCGTGGTCGTCACCGGAGCGGGCGGGATGGGCGAAGCGGTTGCGCGGCGCCTGGGCAGCGGCAGGAAGCTGCTGATCGCCGACTACTCCGAGGCGCAGCTCACCCGCGTGGCCGAGGCGTTGACGGCCGCCGGCTACAGCGTTGAAGCGGTTCCCACCGACGTCTCCGACCGCTCATCGGTGGAGGCCCTCGCACGGGTCGCGGACGCCAGGGGCAGGATCGCCGCGGTCGTGCACACGGCCGGGGTCTCCGCGGCCACCTCGACCGCGAGGAAGATCCTCGAGATCGATCTGCTCGGCACCGCTCACATGATCGACTGCTTCCAACCGGTGACTTCGCCGGGTACGTCCCTGGTGTGCGTCTCCAGCATGGCGGGACACTACGCGTCGCTGAGCCGACAGGACGAACTGGCGCTGGCGACGGCTCCGACGGAGGAGCTGCTCGACCTCGATGTCCTCTCCGGTGTGGGAGAGGACGCCATGACGGCGTACATCATCGCCAAGCGCGCCAACCATGTCCGGGTGCAGGCGGCGGCCCTGGCCTGGAACCGCTGCGGAGCAAGGGTGAACACGGTGAGCCCCGGGGTCATCGCCACCCCCATGTCCGAGGCGGAGGGCGAATCGGCCTCAGGAGGCCACATGATGGCGATGCTGGAGGCCTGCGGTATCGGCCGGAAGGGCACACCGGGGGAGATCGCCGAGGCAGTGGCGTTCCTCGTCGGCCCGGAAGCGCGCTTCATCACCGGGACCGATCTCCTGGTCGATGGAGGACAAGCGGCTTGGATCCGTTGGCACAGGCCGACGGACTGACGGCCCCTTCGGCCCTGGGACGGGTGCTGCACCCGACCCAGGGCCGAAGGCCGTGGTCACGCCGGACCCCGCCGAGCCGCGCGTCTGGCTCCGAGGAACCCCAGGCCCGAGGTGAACACTCCCCGGGCCTGGACGGGCGCATGGGGCCGTAGCTCGTACGCAGGTTCAGCACCTGCGCCCGGTCCCGGTCGCCGGCTCCGCCGGGAGGACGGTCGGGGGCGTGGGCCGTGACCGCGCAGTGTGTCTACGCCGCGTTGCCGGGTGCTTCTCCGTCGGCGTCGTCGTAGGCGTCGCGGAACGCCTCCGAACGGCGGCGCTGACGTGGCGCCAGGAAGAGGACCGAGACGGAGAGTCCGCTCAGGAGGATGGCCAGTCCCAGGAGTACGACGACAAAGGGCGAGACTCCCTCCATCAGGAGGCGGCTGATTCCCTGGAAGGCGTTGAGAAGGGCCGCCCCTCCTAGCACGACGAAGGAAGAGGTCGTCGATTTGCTGCTCAGTTCCTTCTCGACGACGATCCGCCCCAGTTGGTTGGCCTCCGGGTCCGGGCCGAGCCTGCCCTGCCGGACGAGTCGCCAGGCCTCAGCGAGCTTGGCGGGGTCGGTGTCCGCGGGGAAGCGAGGGAACCCGGGATCATGGCGGGCGCGCTCCGTCACCCTGGCGGGCGACGAGAACACGATGATCAGTGCCATGGGGATCGTGAGCACCGCCAGCAGGATCACGGCGATGAGGAGACCCAGCTGCCACGGGCGGCCGGCGGTCACGAACGCGATGAGTCCGCTTGCGCCCATGAGGAGGAACAGGAGGCTCAAGAAGCGGAGGGTGAACGCGCGGGGGTGGTTGTCGCGGTAGATCTGCATTCGGGCTCCCCAGAGGAAGCGCTGGGGACGGGGGGCCTGGGGGCGGGGGTCTCCCGGGGGGATCATGCCCGCAATGTATCGGTACGCGGTGCCAACGGCCGACGATGACCGGACACGCGGAGGTGCCCGGGGAGGCCCCGGTCGGGTCGGCGGGGCCCCTTGCTGGCTGCGGCTAATTCCTCGGGATCGTGCCCAGGAGGGCCGCCCATGACGGGGCGTCGAACTCGATGTGCCCGAGTCTGCGGTTCTGGGTGTCGCGCACGGCCGTCTTCCCGAGCAGACATGCCACTTCGACGCACTGGGGGCCATCGGGGTTGCTGTAGCTGGACTTGCGCCACTCCGCCGCGCTGTCGTTCACGGGAGCCTCGATTCCGGGTCGCTCGTCATCAGATCAGGCCTTCCAGGAAAGTGGATGTGTCCTGGACGGACAGCGCGCTTTCCCGGGTGCGGCTGAACACCAGACTATGGCGGGTGATCTCGGCCTCTGACTCCAGGTAGAAGCCATCCCCGCGCGCTTCGAGGAAGACCACGCTGTCAGCGCTGTTGCCGTTGCTGAAGCCCAGGATGGTGAACGGTAGCCCTGCTGCTGCGTGTGCTCCGGAGGAGAACGGGAGCACCTGGATCTCGACGTTCGGGCGTTGACCGATGTCCAGTAGGTGGTGGATCTGCTCACTCATCACCGCTCCTCCTCCGATCTGGCGTCGGACGGCGGCCTCGTCCATCACGACGGTGAGCAGTGGGGGTTGTTCGCGTTCGAGGAGGGTTCGCTGCCGTTCGAGCCTGCTCTGTAGCCTCTGCTCGGCTTGGTTGCTCGTGCTCCCGACGGCGGCCTCCAGCAGTGCGGAGATATAGGCCGGGGTCTGCAGCAGTCCCGGGACCAGACCGATGTTGAACTCCTGGATCACCGTGGCCTCCGCCTCCAGACCGACGAAGGCTCCGGGGAGGACGTCCTCGTATTGGAGCCACCACGGTTTCTTGGCGCGTGAGTCCCGGGCGATCTGGATGAGTTCCTGGGCTACGTCGACGGGTGCGCTGTAGAGCTGACACAGGGCCATGATGTCGCCGGCCTTCACCCGCTGGAAGTTGCCAGCTTCGAGCCGCTGGATCTTGGCCCTGCTCCAACCCAGGGCCCTCCAGACCTCATCCTGTGTCAGCTCGGCGGTGGTGCGCAGCCTCCTGAGCTGGATGGCCAGGTATCGCCGTCGGACGGGCAAGCCGGTTGCCATGAAACCCCCTCTGTTGTGACCACTGCCAGCGGGTCACAGTCTTCCAGGTCCAAAACGAACAAATGCGACTTTGATGCTTATATTATATGAGGCTCTTGAGAAATGAGGCCGCCTCACTTATTTTTAGAGCATCAGGATCCCCGAGGTCGTCAGGGGTTCCGTGGTTGGTCCTTGTCTCCCGGGGGTGGAGGGTCGGCGGGGCTGGGCTTCGGGGTGTTCTGGTGCATGCATGCGAGGGGTGCTCTGAAATCCGACAGATCGACCAAAGCTGAAATAGTTGCATCTATTTCGCAAATTGTGCTCGTGATGTGAAAAAGAGGCCTTTCGAGAACCTCGGTCGAGGCGACAGAAAAGAAGATGCCCCACTCAAGTGCTTAGGACCACTCGAGCGGGGCGTGATCACCACCTGAGAACGCAGGAGGAGACCGTGGAACACCCTAATGGACGACACCGCAGGCCCCGCCACAGCGCGGCCGGTCGGATGTGGGTCATCGCCGCCGCGCTGATCGCCGTGGCGTTGACCTACGTCCTTGTCCCCCGGAAAGCGTCGAAGGCGCGGTCCGCGATCGCGCAGACGCCACACCGCCCTGCGCTGTCGGCGGGGCTGCCTCGACGCGTACTGCGGGAGGGCGCGTTGGAACTGCCGGAACTCCCAGGCGAGCGGATGCGGATGAGCTCAGCCGTGCTGAACTCCCAGCGTTGGGGGAGTGGCTACCACCGGGAACACCCCGGGAGCCTGCCCGATGGCAACGGCCTCTGGTCGGATCCGGACGAGATCGCGGGCACCCTCGTGCGCCCTTACCTGCCGTCGGTCGCGGAGCAGAGCGTGCTCAGGATTCCCCGGCCCCGAGTCCCTGTAGGTGATCTTCTTGTCGAGCCCGGTGACAGGGGAGGGGCGGACGATCCGGAGGGCCTCAGTGAGCTTGCGGCAGTGGTCCGGGTCTACCTCGACGGGGTCGGGGGAGCGTCATGACGAACCCTCTTCCCTCGCCGTGCTCGGCCTCGGCTCCGGAACTGTCTCCGCCCAGGAGGGCGTCCACGTGGTGGGAGCACCGCTCCTACCCTTCGGAACTCGCCTCCGCCGGCGAGGTCCGTGCGCACCTGAGGACCGATCTGCAGGGCTTCGCATGCGACCTGGTCGACAGTGTCGTCCTGTGCGCGGCCGAGTTGGTCGCCAACGCGGTCAAGTACGCGCCCGGCGGCGACAGCGTTCTCCGAGCCCTGGCGCTCGTGAACGAGCGCACCTTGTGGCTGGCGATCGTCGATGGAGGTGGCGGAGCGAGCGTCCCCCGCATCCCGACCGGGCGCAGCGATGCGGAGTGGGACTGGGCCGAGGGGCAGCGCGGCCTGATGCTCGTGGACGCCCTCGCGGAGCGTTGGGGCCACTACCGGGTGGGTCCGGGGCGGCAGAGCATGGGCCTGAGTGTCTGGGCCTCCTTCTTGGTGGCATCCGAGCAGGTCCCACTCGGGCTGCCGAGGTTCCGCCTCGCGGATTGACCGGGTGGTGATCACGGTGGGCGGCGTCCGATCCGGATGCCGCCCACCGTCGTGCGCAGACGTCGTTCCGACGGCGTTCCGCCTGTTGGGGCAGTGTTTTCGCAGGTAGACGACTTGGACATCGGGGGTCGGTGAGCTTGCCGACAGTTTTCGGCGCTGCCATCCATCGAGAACGACTTGTGCGGAGGGTAACCGAGGGGCTACGTTCTCCTTGATCACTAAGAGTGATCATCATGACACTCCAAGGAGTTTTTTGTGGTGCGTCGCTTCTCCCTGCCCGCCTTGGGGTTGGTGCTGGTCACGGGATGCTCCGTCGGAGTAGACGAAATTCCCGAACCGGTCGTTCGGTCGTCCGTGGCACCTGCGGAATCGGAAGGTTCGGAAGGCACTCCCGAGGAAGAGGCCGTGGCGGTCTACCTGGATTTCTGGGACGCCATCGTTCTGGCCTCGGCCGAGATGGACCCGGAGCACCCGGCTCTGGAGGAACACGCGGTTGATCAAGCGCTGGAGCTGGCACAGGACGGCGTCCAGGGAGTGACAGACGCAGGCCTCGGCATGGAAGGTGAGCCTGCTCCAGACCCCGAGGTGATCTCTGTTGAGCCGACGGACGAACCGAGGACGGTCGTGATCAGGGATTGCCAGGGAGCAGGGGACTGGAGGGTCGTGGGCGAGACCGAGCCTCGGTCTCGCAATGTGCGTGTGGACGCTAAGCTCCAACGGGACCTGTTCGACTGGTGGGTTGTCGACATGCAGGTCTGGGGGAACGACACATGCTGACCCCAACCAGCATTGTCGCTGCGGGGGTTGCCATCCCCTTGCTCGTCGTAGCGCCTGCGTTGCCGCTCCCTCAGGAACCGGATTTCAACGGGGACGTTGCCTGCGAGAAGACCGGCTGTGCGGCTTTTGCCGAATCAGCCCAGCCTGGAAGCACATCCGGCGGCGGAACCACCCACCCGCGCCCCGCCAACAGCGCCCCGGTCTCCCTCTCCGCCGAGTCACCCTGCGTCGAGTGGGACCGCGAGGACCCCGGGTGGTCGTGCGGTGCCTCCACCCGCTCCGAACCGGCAGGTGGCGGCGCGGCCGTCGATCCCCGGACCGCTGCGGAGCGCGCACGGGCGTCGATGGTCCTGCCCGACCTCGCGGTGGGTTCTTCTCCGGTGGCCGAGACGGTCGTGGGCTTCCCGCTCTGGCTGTGGGTGGACCGTTCCGGCTGGGAGCCGGTCAGCGCGACCGCGGCGGTCTCCACGGGTTCGGTGACGGTGACGGCGACCCCGGGCGGGGCCCGCTGGGCGATGGGCGACGGTACGACCCTCGACTGTCCGGGGCCGGGGACCGTGTTCGTCCCGGACCGCCACGAGGCGGACGCCCCGTCACCGGACTGCGGCCACACCTATACCCGCGCCTCCCGGGGGCAGGCCGCAGGGCGGTTCCCGGTCACCGTGACGGTGACCTGGTCGGTGGAGTGGTCGAGCACCGCGGGCGGTAGCGGAACCCTGGACCCGCTGACGACGAGCGCCTCCCGTGCGGTGCGGGTGGCCGAGGTCCACGCGCTGGTCACCGATGGCTGAGTGCGCAGAGACGGAGAGAGCGTGACGACGACGTTGTCCGGACCCCACGTGTCCGAACGGAAGACGGGGAGGTCCCGGCTGTCCCTGCCGCGCCGCAAGGGCTGGAAGCGGCCCTTCGCCGGGGTCGCGGCGGTGGTCGTCGGCGGGGTGGTCGCGGCGTGGGCGGCGGGGCACGAGGAGGAGCGCGTTCCCATGGTCGTCACCGCGGAGGACGTTGCCGCCGGTGAGGCCCTGACCATCGCGGATCTGCGGATCGTTCCGGCCCTGGGGGTGGAGGACCTGGATCTGGCGCCGGTCGACGAGGCCCTCGGGGGCCGCGTGGCGATGCCGGTTCCGGCGGGCACGGTGCTGACCGGGGCGATGCTCGCCGACACCTCGGACTGGCCGGGGCCCGGTCAGGCGGTGGTGGCGGTGCAGACCCAGCCGGGCATGCTTCCGGCTTCGGCGCGGGAGGGCGCTCTGCTGCTGGTGCTCGGTGCCGGGGAGGGAGGGCCCCACAGCGTTCGGCTGCACTCGTTGGGGGAGGAGGGCGATCTCGCGGGTTCCCGTGTGGTGGAGCTCGTGGTCGCCGAGGACGAGGTGGCCGAGGTGGTCGGGGCAGTGGACGAGGGCGTGCGGATGGCGCTCATGTCCGCGCGGTAGGGCGACGGACACAAGAACAAGGGGGAGAAGCATGATCATCGCGGTCTGTTCGCTGTCGGGGGCGCCGGGGGTCACGACGTTGGCCACGGCTCTGGCGGCGGTGTGGCCCACCGGTCCGCTCACGGTTCCGGTGCTGGTGGAGGCCGACGCGAGCGGGGGCGACCTGGCGGCCTGGCACAGGCTTGCCGGGCGTCCGGGGCTGGTCTCGCTGGCGGCCTCGGTGCGGGCGGGCACGGACCTGTCCCTGGTGCAGGAGCCGGGGACGCACGGGGTCCTGCTCCGGCACGGTACCGAGCTTCCCGGTGGTCTGCGGGCGGTGACCGCGCCGACGACCGCGCACGAGGCCTCGGCGGTGGTGGCGGCGCTGGCGCACCGGAGCCAGGTTCTGCGGAGCGGTGTGAGTGTGGTGGATCTGGGGCGGGTGATGCCGGGGACCGCCGGTGCGCACCTGCTGTCCCTGGCGGACGTGGCGGTCTTCACCGTGGCGGGTGGGGACGCCGCGCAGATCCACCGGCTCTCCCGGTGCCGGGACGTCCTGGACGCGCTGGCCGAGAACGGGACGGCGGTCGGTGTGGCGGTGCGCGGCTCCCGGTTCCCCGCGGCGGAGGTCTCGGCGGTGACCGGTTATCCGGTATGGGCGGAGGTGCCGCACGATCCCGCCGGCGCGGCCTTCCTACGGGGGGAGGCCTTCCGGCCCCGCGGGCTCCGGGAGCGTTTCGCCGCCTGGTCGCACGCCCGCCAGGATCCGGAGACGGTGGACTGGATGCCGCTGCTGGCGTGCGCCCGGCGGTTGGCCAACCATGTCGAGGACCTGCCGCCGGCTCCGGTGCCCCTGGGGCATCGGGCGGAGGTGGCGGCGTGAACCCCACGATCCACGTCCCGCAGGGGCTCTCCCCGCACGGGGTGGCCGAGCACCTGGAGGGGCTGGCCCGTCGGCTGGCCGACCGGGTCACCGACGCCCTGGTCCGCCAGGACGCCGGCACCGCCGCCGAGCACGACCGCGGGGCGCAGCGCGAGCGGGCCGACGCGATGCTCTCCGCCCTGCTGGAGGAGCACGCCTGCCACGCCCTGACCGGAGCCGCCCGTCCCCTGGCCGAGCAGGACGAGGCGTGGGTCCACGCCCGCGCCCTGGCGCAGGTCTGCGGGCTGGGCCCGTTGGAGCTGCTGCTCGGTGAGCCGGGTGTGCGCGACATCCACATCAACGGCACCCGCGTGTGGGTCGACCTCGGCGACGGTCGGCGTGAGGAGCGCCCGCCGGTCACCTCCTCCGACGCCGAGCTCGTCGCCCTGGTGCAGCGCCTGGCCGGTCAGGCCCCGGGCGGGGAGCGCCGCTTCGACGCCTCGGCGCCGCTGCTCAGCATGGAGCTCGGTGACGGCGCCCGCCTGTCCGCGGTCATGGGGGTCTCCCGGCGTCCGGCGGTCACGATCCGCCGCCACCCCGAGCGCGAACTCACCCTCACCGACCTGACCGCGTCGGGGATGCTCACCCGTCCGGTGCGCTCCCTGCTCACCGCGGCCGTGCGCGCCCGCCTGAACCTGGTGATCGGCGGGGCGACCGGTTCGGGCAAGACCACCCTGCTGCGCGCCCTGGCCCGCCACATCCCGCCCTTCGAGCGCGTCGTCACCATCGAGGACGCCTTCGAGCTGGGTCTGGACTCCGACGCCGACCTCAACTGCCTGGCCCTCCAGGGGCGGCCGCCCAACACCGAGGGGGCCGGGGAGATCACCCTGGCCGACCTGGTCCGGCACGCCCTGCGGATGTCCCCGGACCGGGTGATCGTCGGTGAGACCCGCGGTCAGGAGACCGTGGCGCTCCTGCACGCGATGACGATGGGCACCGACGGTTCCATGGCCACTGTCCACGCCTCCTCCTCCGCGCAGATCCTCACCAAGCTCGCCACGTACGCCAACCAGGCCGGGGAGCGGCTCTCCCTGGAGGAGGGCGCGGTGCTGATCTCCTCGGCCGTCCACCTGGCCGTGCACATCGACACCGACGACCGCGGCAACGGGCACGTGTCCAGCGTCCGCGAGGTCGTGGGGGTCGACGGCCCGCAGGTGGTGACCAACGAGCTCTACGCCGTGGAGCACGGCGGGTTCACCACGTCGCCGAGCCCGCAGTACGCCCGCAAACTCCTGCGTGCCGGCCTGGACCCGGCCACCCTGTTCGGGGAGGCGACGTGAGCGCGGTTCTGATCGCGAGCCTGGGCGGGGCGGTGGTCGGCCTGGGGCTGGTGCTCCTGCTGCCGGCGCTCACCTCCGGTCTGCCCGGGGTGCGCGCGCGTCTGGAGCGGGGCCGCCACCTGTGGTGGAAGGCCGCCGCGGTGGCCGGGGCGGGGATGCTCACCTGGGGCATCACCGGCTGGCCCGTCGCCGCGGTCCTGGCCGCCGGGGCCGCGTGGTGGCTGCCCTCCGTCCTGGGCCCGGACCGGGCCACACCCGCCGAGGTGGCGCGCATCGAGGCCGTGGCCGGCTGGACCGAGCAGCTCCGCGACCTGATCACCGCCTCCTCCGGGCTGCGGCAGGCGGTCCGGGCCTCCGCGGTCATCGCCCCCGCCGCCGTCCGCGACGACGTGCGGACCCTGTCCCGCGACCTCACCGCCGGGGCGGACCAGGAGGAGGCGCTCACCGCCTTCGCCCACCGCGTCGGCAACGAGACCGCCGACCTGGTCGCCACCGCGCTGTCCATGGCCTCCCAGCGCCACGCCGCCGACCTGGGGCCGCTCCTCACCAGCCTGGCCGAAGCGGCCCGCGACCGCGCGGCCATGCTCGTGCGCACCTCCGCGACCCGGGCCCGCACCCGCACCTCGGTCCGCATCATCATCACCACCGCGGCCGCCATGGTCGTCGGCATGGCCGTCCTCAACGGCCCCTACTTCGCCCCGTTCGACTCGACCGCCGGCCAGCTCGTCCTCGCACTGATCGGCGCCGTATGGGCCGCGGCGCTGGGGTGGCTGACGCGCCTGTCGAACCCGCCGCGCACGCAACGCGTGCTCGCGGCCCACCCGCAGGAGGCAAGGACATGAACACCCTCATCGCCGGGCTCGGCGGCGCCACGGCCGGCGCCGGCCTGTACTGGACCGTGTGGACCCTGCGCCGCCCCACCCTCGCCGAACTCCTGCCGCCGCCGGAGGAGCAACAGGCGCGGCCCGCACCCGTGGGCCCCCTGCGGGCGGTGACGGCCGCCGGCGCGGGGGCCCTCGCCCGCACCGGGTGGCCGGGGGAGCGCACCGGGCGCGACCTGGCCGCGTGCGGCGCCGACGCCGACGTCCACCGGATGGACACCAGCGTCGCCGCCCTCGCCGGCCTGGCCCTGGGGGTGCTCGCGTTCGCCGCCGCGGCGCCGCCGCAGTCCCCGCTTCCGACCCATTACGCCCTGGGCCTGGCCGTCTGCCTGGTGGTCCTGGGGGCGTGGACCCCGACCCTGGTCCTGCGCCGCAGGGCGGCCCGCCACCGGGAACAGCTGTGCGCGGCCACCTCGGTCATCGCGGACCTGGTCGGCGTCGCCCTCGCCGGGGGAGCGGGCGTCACCGAGGCGCTCACCGCCGCCACCCGGCGGGGCCACGGGACCGCCTTCACCCGCATCCGGCGGTGCCTGCACGAGGCCAACCTGCGCACCCGCCCGCCCTGGGACGCCCTGGCCGAGCTCGCCGAACGCACCGGCGTGCGCGACCTGGACGAACTCGCCTCCTCCATCCGCCTGGCCGGGACCGACGGCGCCCGCGTGCGCGCCTCGGTCCGCGCCAAGGCCGCCTCCCTGCGCATCCACCGGCTCGCCGCCCTCGAAGGGGAGGCCCACCGGGCCACCGAGCGCATGACCCTGCCCGTCATGCTCCTGGTCCTCGGGTTCCTGCTGCTCATGGGCTATCCCGCCATCGTGCACGTCACCACCGGATTCTGAACCCAGGAAGGCCCACGCCCGTGAACCAGGCCCTGCGCCGAGCACTCACCGCACTCGTCCACGGCGGACGAGCCGGCCGCCGCACCGGCGACCGCGGATCCGGTACCACCGAGTACGTGCTGGTCCTGGTCATCACCATCGGCATCGCCACCGCCGTCGGCGCCATCCTCACCCCGATGATCACCGAGAGCGCCCAGTCCATCGACCTGGGCGTCAACCCGTGAAACGCCTCGCCGGACGCGGGGACCGGGGCGGCGCCGACGTCCTGTTCGCCGTCCCGCTGATGTTCGCGATGCTGCTCGGCATCCTCCAGTACGGGATGTGGACCCACGCCCACCACCGCGCCCAGGCCGTCGCCACCGAGGCCCTGGCCGCCGGGCGCGCCTTCGACGGCAGTGCACGGCAGGGGCGGGAGCGCGGCCACGCCATGGTCCACGACCTGGGCGGCGCCGTCCTGCAGGACGTCCGCGTCCGGGTCGAACGCCGGGCCGGCACCACCCGCGCCACCGTCACCGGCACCGCGGTCAGCCTCGTCCCCGGCTGGTACCCGCCCGTGGAGACCAGCCTGAGCGGCCCCACCGAACACGTCCCCGGGGCCCGGCCATGACCGGCGCGGGCAGCGGGGACCGGGGGAGCGCGGCGGTCGAACTCGCCCTGCTCGTCCCCGTCCTGCTCGCGTTCCTGGCACTGATCGCCCTCACCGGCCGCGACTACACCGCCGCCCTGGCCGCGGACGCCCTCGCCCACTCCGCCGCCCGCGCCGGATCCCTGCACACCGACCCCGCCACCGCACAGCAGGCCGCGGCCCGGGCCGTCGCCGCGAGCGTGGGCACCTGGGGCCGCGCCTGCCAGGACCCCGCCGTCCACCTGCACCCCGCCACCGTCGCGGGGGCGCCGGCCGTGCGCGCCGAGGTCACCTGCACCGTCCACCGCGACGACCTCCCCGACCTCGGCGCCGGCGACACCCGCACCGTCACCGCCCGCGCCGTGTCCGTCACCGACCTGCACCGCGAACAGGCACCCTGATGTTCGGCAGCAGCCCCAGCGCCTTCGTCGTCGCCATCGCCGCGACCCTCATCGCCTGCCTCGGGCTCGTCCACGACGGCGCCCAGATGCTCCGCACCAAGACCCGCACCACCGTCCTGGCCCACGAGTCCGCCCGGGCCGGAGCCCAGCACCTGGACCCCCACCTGCTCCGCACCGGCACCCGCGCCCTCGACCCGGCCGCCGCCCGCACCGCCGCCACGGCGCACGCCCGGGCGGGCGGAGGCGACGCCGAGGTGTCCGTGGGCGCCGCCACCGTCACGGTCACCGTCACGAGCACCCACCACCCCGCACTCCTCACCCTGCTCGGCGACGTCCACATCTCCTCCCGCGCCACAGCCACCGCCCACACACCGTGAGACGAGGGGGACCCGTGCACCCGATCCGGACGGCCCTGGCCGCCGCCACCACACCGGCACTGCTCATCGCACCGCCCGTCCTGCTGAGCCGACAGCCCTGGCCCGACACCGGGGGCGTGAGCGCGGAGCACCTGCGCCTGTCCCTGCTCAGCGGCACACTGCCCCCACCCCTCGGACACACGCTGGTGCTCGCACTGCTGTGGGCGCTGTGGGCCGCCTTCGCCCTGCTGGTGGCAGCCGACACGGTCGCCCTGCTGCGGGGACAGGTGCCCCGCATCGGACTGCTGCGCCTGGCCGCGACCGGCATCGCCGGAAGCTCGGTGGCCGTGTCCGCCCCCGCGGTCGCAGCCGTGGCCCCCGCCGACACCGCGCCCACCGACGGCGCACACGACGCCCACAGCGCGCCCACCGGCGAACCCGCACACGTGCTGGAGCGCACTCGCACGCTCACCGGGTTCGGCCTCGACTCCGCCGACCTCACCCCCGCCATGGCGGACGAACTGGGACCCACCGTCGAACTCCTCCAGCTCTTCGGCGACCCCGACACCGCGATCACCGTCACCGGACACACCGACGCCACCGGCCCCGACGAGCACAACCGCGCCCTGTCCCTCCGGCGGGCCGAAGCCGTCGCCGCCGCCCTCACCGAGCAGCTCGGCGACGGATGGACCGTCACCACCGCAGGCGCCGGTTCCGACCACCCCCGCGAGCACCCCGAACTCGGCCCCTCCGCCGACCGGCGCGCCGAGATCACCTACACCCTCACCACCCGCCCCCACACCACCGCCGACAGCGAGGCCGAACAGCAGGAGACGGCCGTCGGCGCCGCACAGGTCGCGCCCGCCGCCGAGGCACAGGACACCGCTGCCCTCCCCGTCGGCGCGGTGCTCGCCGGAGCACTCGCCGGGGGCGGGGTCGGAGGCGCCCTCGGCGCGGTCGCCGGACGGCTGACGGCACCGGGACACCGTGGAAAGCACCAGGCCGACGAGGACGAGCACAACCACGAAACCCACGACGAACCCGGCCCTGAAGACGAACCCGACGTCGACCCCGAACAGCCCCTCCACACCCCCGTCCCCGTCACCAGGGACACCGGCGGAGCGGTGATCAGCCCCCAGGGCCACCTCCGCGTCGCCGACAACCTCAGCGTCGGCGCACACGACGGACTCGCCGTGACCGGAACCCACGCCCTGGGCGTGTGCGCCTCCCTCATCGGCCGAGCCCTGACCGACCCGGGCATCCGCGTCATCACCACCCGCGAACTCGTGGCCCAGGCCGGGGCCTCACCCCGGGTACGGGCCCCGGGCATGACCGTCAGCGCGGACACCGCCTCGGCCGTCACCGAGGCCGAACTCGCCTACATCACCGCGGCCCGCGACGAAGGGGGCCCGTCACGCACCCTGCTCGTTGTCAAGGCCTCCGAGCACACCCTCGCCCAGGAACGGCTGCAGGCCCTTCGCGACGGGGAGGAGGAGGGGGAGGTCACGGTCGTGGTCCTCGGCGAGGAATGGGGCGTGCCCGTCCTGCGCTGCGACTCCTTCGACACGGTCGCCATCACCGCCCCCGACGGGAGCACCGACACCTACGACGGACTCCGGCTCCTCCACATCGACCAGGCCACCTTCGCCGCCGGCTTCACCACCGCCGCCGCAGGAGAACCCGACCGTGCAGGGGAGACGGTGCCGACGCCCTCGGAAGAGGAGAAGGAAGAGGCCGCCCCGGAGCCGGCGGTCGAGCCGGGCGGGGCCCTCCCGGATCCGGACGTCGAAGGCCCCCCGAAGGTCGACATCCGCCTGTTCGCGCCCCAGCCGAGCATCACCGTCGACGGCGTCGACATCGGCGTGAAGATGCGCAGCGCCTCACGCGCCATGCTCGCCCACCTCGCGCTCCACCCCCACGGGGTGGGCACCGACGCCCTCACGGAAGCCGTCTTCTCGACCGAGCCCGGCAAGAAGAGCCGCCATCTGCGCAGCAGCGCCTGCACCAGCGCACGGGTAGCCGTCCGCGAGGCGCTGGAGAACCCGGACGCGGAGATCATCGACGTGGTTCCGGGCCGCTACCGGATCCACCACGAGACCGTCGACGTGGACGTATGGCGCTTCGACCGGGCCCTGCAGGCCGCCAGGAAGGCCGAGGACGACAGGACCGCCCACGCCTGCCTGCGCGCCGCCGCGGCCGAGTACGACCACATGCTGCTGACCGAGAGCGACCTGCCCTGGATCGAGGAGAAGCGCCAGGCCTACCGCAGGGCCGCCGCCGACTGCTTCGTCGGCCTCGCCAAGGCGGCCGACGACCCCAGGCAGGCGCTGGCCTGGCTGGAGCGGGCCCGGGAGGCCGACGACCTGAACGAGAGCATCTACCAGGAACTCATGCGGACCCAGGCCGCGCTGGGCCGGCCCGACGCCGCCGAGCGCACCTACCAAGACCTCGCGGGCAGGCTCAAGTCCATGCGGGCGCGCCCGAGCGCCGCCACGAGGAACCTGCTGGAGGACCTCACGAGGAGTCGGCGGTGAGGGGCGGAGGCTTTCGTGACGGGCCCGACCATCTGCGCGCCGGCTTCGAGCCCGGCCTTCACCGTGGACCCGGCCGGCTCCACCGCCTGCTCGCGGGTCTCGGTCGCCGTGGACACCTGGAGACAGTCGGCCTTGGAGGGGACCGTTCTGTCGATGGTCACCGGTAGCGCAATGCGGCGGGTGGAGCAGCAAACCGTCCTGGAGGCCCTGGTTCCAGGTATGGACCCGTCTGTCCCAGGCAAGGACCATCCCTCAACGCCCACGTTCTTGCCTTCAGACAACTGTTGTCATCGGGGCCGGTTTCGGTCACCCCCTCCGGCAGAGCACAAAGACACCACCCGGCGCACGCAACACCCTGTTTCCCCAGGCGTCCGTGTTCACGTGGGCGAACGCGCTCATTCTCCGTTTCCCCACGGTCAAACTTCCCGAAGGGCCTTCTCACCCAGGGTCACGACCCTCACTTTGGGCTCATGGCGCTCTTGCGGCAGCGTTCCGTAACGTACCGAGTGCCTGAGCCACCCGGAAACGGGCCCTCAGACCAGGGCCGTCATGTCCGGGTGTTCCCCGTGCACATCCCTACCCTGGGAGCGATCCCCCTCGTGAGAAAGCACATCCCCCTGTCCCTGGCGGCCTGCGCCGCCGCGTCCACCCTGGTGTTGGGGCTGCTGTCGGCGCCCCCGGCCCTGGCCGAGACCGACCCCCACTCCCCCCACGACCGCACCGTCCCGGTCCCCGAGACCTGGGAGCCGGGCGAGGCCACCACCGAACCGGTGGGCGGCGAGCCACCGGACCGTCCCTGGGCCCCGCCCGGGACCGAGGACGAGTCTGCTTCCGAGGCCCGCGCGGACAATCCCGAGACCTTGGTCGGTACCTGTGCCGACGGCATCGACCGCGGTATCCAGGCCCGGTACCCGCTGGAGCGCCACCAGATCAGCGACCGCATGGAACTGGCGGTCAACACCCACAACGGCAACCTGGTCCTGCGCCACCGCAATATGACCGTGGCCGGAACAGGGCTGAACCTGTCGGTCTCCAGCTTCTACAACTCCGCGCCCTCCTACGACGGCTGGACCCTCTCCCACGGCCAGGACGTGGGTTTGAACGTCTTCAGCGACAGCGTCATTCTCCAGGGACCCTCCGGATACTGCGAGCGCTTCGACAGCACCGAGGACGGTACCTTCACACCCCCCTCCGGCCTCAACGCCGACCTGGCGGAGCTGTCCAATGGTCACTACGCCCTGACCTTCCACCGCGGCGAGTACGAAGACCAGGTATGGACCTTCACCGCCCAGGGATGGCTGTACTCCCAGGCCGACCGCAACGGCAACACCCACCGGATGCGCTACGACACCGAAGGCGAACTGGCCTCGGTCGTGGACACCCAGGACCGGGTCACCGCCTTCGACTGGAACCCGGACGCCTGGGACCAGCCGACCCGGATCACCGACCCGGTCGGCCAGACCGCCACGGCCTTCACCTGGCAGGGCGATGACATGGTGGCCCTGACCGACCGCGCCGGCCAGGAACTGGAGTTCGGCTACGACGACGG
This sequence comes from Nocardiopsis sp. NPDC006198, assembly GCF_040613895.1. Lineage (NCBI taxonomy): Bacteria > Bacillati > Actinomycetota > Actinomycetes > Streptosporangiales > Nocardiopsidaceae > Nocardiopsis > Nocardiopsis sp. NPDC006198. The sequence goes on from NZ_JBEXSY010000001.1 coordinate 269,918, forward strand.
CCTTCTCACCTCGGTCACCGACGCCACCGGCGCGACCTGGCAGATCGCCTACAACGACGACGACCGGGTCTCCAGCCTGACCGTGCCCGACGGCAGCCAGGACGGGGCCACCACCACCTACTCCTACGCCGAGAGCGGCTGGCACAACCCCCAGACCACGGTCACCGACCCACTCGGCGGCGAATCCACCCTGGAGTTCGACGACGCCGGACGCCAGACCTCGGCCACCGACCAGGTCGGCAACACCCGCTCCCAGACCTGGACCGCCAACTCCGACGTGGCCACCACCACCGACGCCCTGCAAGCCTCGGTGACCTACGAGCACGACGAGTTCAACAACCTCATCGGCACCGAGCTGCCCACCGGCGCGGCCACCTCGGTCGGGTTCACCGACACCGCCAACCCCGCCAAACCCACCAGTGTCACCACCCCCGACGGCGACACGTTGGACATGTCCTACGACGCCGCCGGCAACCTCACCTCTGCGGTCCAGGAGGAGATGGACATCGAGGTGGCGGACATCCGCTATCACTCCAACGGGTTGGTCGACCACGTCACCGACGCCAACGGCAACACGACCGGCTACTCCTACGACCGCGCCGGGAACATGACGGCGATGGACGAACCCGGGCCGATGGGCACCACCTCCTTCGGCTACGACGCGCTGTCACGGGTCACCTCGGTCACCGACGGCAACGGGGTCACCCTGACCTACGGCTACGACCGCCTGGACCGGATCGTGTCCATCTCCCAGGGCGGCGACCTGCTCCAGGCCATCGCCTACGACGGCAACGGCCGCCAGACCGCGACGCACACCGACCAGGCCAGCGTGGAGCACTCCTACAACGGCCGCGGGGACCTGCTCGAAACCGTGCGCACCGACTCGGCCGGAACCGAGACCACGACCTACGCCTACGACGCTGCGGGCAACGTCACCGAGATGGTCGAACACGGCAAGACCACGACCTACGGCTACGACGCCGCGTTCCGGCTGACCTTGCTCACTGACCACACCGGGGCCGAGACCACCTTCACCAACGACGAGAACAACCGCCGCACCGAAATCGCGCACCCGGACGGGGCCGTGGAGGAGCGCACTTACGACGACTCCGGACGGCTGACCTCCATCACCACCACCGGAGCCGCCGACCAGACGCTGGTCGAGGCGACCTACTCCTACGACAACGACGGCGCCGACAGCGACCAGCTCCAAGCCCGCACCATCGCCGGGGACACCGAGACCTTCACCTACGACGGCCTGGACCGCCTCACCGGCGACGGCACCACCGACTACACCTACGACGACGTCGGCAACCTGCTCAGCGCCGGGGACGAGGAGTTCGCCTACAACGACGCCGACCAGCCCACCACCGCCCGCGGTGAGGACGTGGCCCATGACGAGGCCGGGAACACGACCGGCCGGGGCGAGTACGTTTACGAGTACTCGGTGACCAACCAGACGCTGCGCTCCCACTACGGTGACGGCGAACTGGCCACCAGCCTGAGCTACGACACCACCGACCAGACCCAACTGCGCGGCGTCACCGACGTGCACGAGGGCACCCGGGTCGACCGGCAGTTGTCCACCACCGCGCTGGGGGTCACCAACATCGCCGCCGAGGGCGAGCGCACCAGCTTCGTCCGCGACCCCGACGGTCGGCTGGTCTCCATGGTGGCCTGGGACGGCGATGAGCGCTTCCACTACACCCTGGACCACCAGAACACCGTGCTCGCCCTGACCGCCGAGGGCTCCGAGGCCCAGACCCCGGACGTGGTCTACGACTACACCCCCTACGGCGAACGCACCACTGAGAACCTGGAAGGGACCGCAGCAGCCGGGCTGAGTCCGTTCGGGTTCACCGGCGCCTACCAGTTCCAGGACGGCACCGTGCACCTGAACCACCGCTTCCACAGCACGTTCACCCTGGGCTTCACCCAGCCGGACCCCTCCCGGCAGGAGATGAACAACTACGCCTACGCGGCCTGCGACCCCGTCAACAACACCGACCCCAGCGGATTGAATGCCTGCAACTTCGTTACGCTCGTGGGGGTAGTTGCAACCGGTGCCGCATTGGCCGGAGCTGCACCGCTTTCTCTGATCCTTGGAGTTCCGGCAGCTGTGGGAGGTGTGATCTGCATCGGCATGTGGATTAACGATCAGGCTGTGGCAGCAGCCTAGGTCCTAGCCAGGCACCCGAAGAGTTCTCTTCGGGTGCCTGAAGGCGCAATTAGAAATTTCACCCAAATAAACCGTGAACAAAGATTGGGAAGTATGATCAACACTCCTACTATTATATCTGTTATATTCTTCCTCCTTGCATTTGTCCTCGCGGTGATTTACATGACGAACAAGGAGCAGTCAAATAAGCTTAACAAGCGCATGCTTGCGGGTTCTGTAGTTGTTCTAATTTTGACATCCACAATTTTCTTATTTTACTCATTTTTTAAAGGCTAGGTCGGTGATGTGGTGGTGTCATACCGGCGTGGCAACACCACGGCCACCTGGGGCATCTGAGGTCGGGTGCAAAGTGCACCTTCGTGAGGACCTCGTGGCCTGAGGCTTTAGGAGCCTAGTCCTTGCCGAGTCTAGTCCGTTCGGGTTCCCCGGCGCCTACCAGTTCCAGGACGGCACCGTGCACCTGAACCACCGCTTCCACAGCACGTTCACGCTGGGCTTCACCCAGCCGGACCCCTCCCGGCAGGAACTCAACAACTACGCCTACGCGGCCTGCGACCCCGTCAACAACACCGACTCATCAGGGCTGAATACCATGCCCTCATGGCAGTGTGTTCGATCGGCAGGGTATTTCGTGGCTGGATATGCGAGTTTCACTATCAGTCTGACGTCGGTGATCGTTACAGCTGGAGCCGCGACTCCTGGAGCAATGTGGGGTCTCGGCCTTGGGGTGGTTGGGGTCGCCGGGGGGATTGAAGGAATGGCAACTAGTTGTTAGGGTGTTCCGGTGGGAAAAAAATCACATGATCGACTTGTCCTGGTTTCTCTGGCAATTAGCACGGTCCTCATGTTTGCCCTTGCGGGCGAAAGGTTTATTGGCCCCAGAGATATTGACTTGATTGGGTATGCCTTCCTGGCCTGTGGGGTCATCGGGTTGATATTTATTTTTCTTCAATATCTCCGAAATAGTGCCGGGTAGGCTGTTTGTCCGTGTCTTTAGGGGGAGGGCAATGGTTTGCTTGTTCGGTTCCCTGGTCTCCTGCTGGGCCAGGAAAATCAGCCCAAATCAATATGACTGACGAACGCAGCAAAGGCCGCCCTGCTGCAAACAGGGCGGCCCGCCGCGTGAACCCTGGCATCCGTGCGGGTCCCCGGGGCCTACCAGTTCCAGGACTGCATGGTGCGCCTGGCCCACCGCTTCCACGGCACGTTCACCCTGGGCTTCACCCAGCCGGACCCGTCCCGGCGGGGACTCAACAACTACACCTATGCGGCCTGTGCCCCCGTCGACAAGACCGACCCCAGTGGTCTGATTTTCTGCTGGTCTGCCGGAGGAATTTTCACAGCTCTGGGCTTCCTGTCTATGGCCATCAGCTGGAATCCACTGGGGTGGATCGCAGGCTCTCTGGGTATGGTGTCTTTCCTCATGGGTGGCGGCATGGAGATAGCACGTTTGGCGGAAGCAGAAGCCGCATCTTCCTGAAAACAGGAAATTAGCTGGTGTCGACCTTCAGGGGAAGGTCGGCGCCAGGGTAAATGGAGGAATTTTGGCAAGCTTCCCTTGGTATCTGATTGCACTGCTCGTGACGTCGATCGGCTTCATTCTCGCACTCGCCTTTCGCGCATTCGAAAAAGATAAAAGATCCAGGACATCGGTGCTTATTTGCTCTACTTTCTTTGCGGTCGCTGCTGTGTTTCTTGCTCTCCAGGTGGTGGTCTACATAATTGATCGGTAAGTTATCCCCAGGGGGTGCACGTCAACCCCCAACGGCTGAGCCCGGGACACGCACGAGACCGCCCTATCGGCCTCTCATAGAGCGCTGGATCCGCCACCGCGGTTGTGCTCCTCCACCGCCGTGTGCGCCTCCTGGAGAAGCGACACCAGTGGGCGGGTTTCAGACAGAGCGCAGGTGTTGCTCTGGGTGAGGGAAGAGACGAGGCAACCGAGGGGGTCGGTCTCGGTGGACGCCGGGGTGAGAGAGGTAAGCAGTGCCCGCGCCTGGACCAGTCGGGCGAGCATGGTCTCGGTGCTCAGGGCAGGTTCATCGGGGTGCTCGGCGGCCAGTTTGGCCCGGAGCGTCGACCACGGTGCGGGTTGACGTGCTGTTTCCAGGACCAGGCGTACGGCGCTGCTGATACGGATCTCGACCTGCTCCGTGTCCGACCCGGGCGCACCCGCTTCAAGACGGGAGTACTGGGGCACGACGAGGCATCCGCGCTCTTCGACGGCGGTGTCGTTGACGACGACCAGCAGGTGCTCGCGTACTCCGGGGAGAGCCTCGAGCGCGTTGACGACCTCGGCCACCCATGCCCCGCCGGGGGAGAGCACCTTCCGATGGGGCCACCCCAGACCACTCGTGAGTATTCGGAGAAGGTCGCGGCGCTCACGCCGGCGAACAACCCGAAGGGGGTGGCGCGGCTGTCGGCTCGCAGCGCGTAGCGCAGGACGGCAGCGGTCACCTTCCGTGTCCGGCGCATCCGCACCGCGGCCGGATCCCGGCCGAGCAGAGCCTCGACCCCGGCTGCCAGGTCGGGCGAGGCGTGTCGGATCGCCTCGGTCAGACCCGGGTGCTCCCGCACACGGCGCAGCCATTCCAACCACGGGCGGGGGTCTCTGCCGCTCAGGTCCGGTACGCCGTCCGTCGTAAGGCCACTGAACAGGCTCGCCCGTACCAGCGGCCGGCCGACCACACGCCAACGCATGTGCTGCTCCTCGCCGGAAACCATTCCCCCTCCTCCTCAGGAGTGCTGGTCGGCACCGGCGTCCCGGGCCGTTGCCGACCGTGTGGGTCAAGTCGAGGTGCTGGTGTGTCTCGTTCCGGGCTCGGTGGAGAGCGTCGCGTGTCGGGATCGCCTCCCGCCACCCTCGGGAGATGGGAGCCGTCTGCCGGATCTCCGAGCCCGGGTCGGCGGATGTACCGGGCCTGTCCACCATCGCGGTGCGGCGGTACGACCGTGTCGGCGGGTGCCATGTCATGCCACGGTGTGTCGTCCCGGTCCGAAACCGCGGAGCGCAAACGGAGCACGTCCAGGTGGAGGGCGGCGTCCGTCGGCATCTCGCGAGCTTCTCGCGAAACGGATGTGTCCCCTGGTCGGCGTTTCCGTTACTTCCAAGGGGTTTCACGGACGGTGGCCTCGGCCCTGGCAAGCCAGGCGAGGTACCAGTCCGAGAATCCGATCCGTGCGTCCGGTGCGCCCAGGGGACGCATTCCACCGTCGGACGGGAAGCCGTCGACCCACACGGATCCGCTCTCGGGTCCCGTCACGACGAGCCAGTGGCAGTGGCCGCAGCCCTCATGGCTCAGGCACAGCGCCCCGGAGGTGAACCGGCGGAAGAGCGTGTCATCGGCGTCCCGCCACACGCGGTAGGCGGTGTCGAACCCCTCCTGCGTCCCGAAGCCGGAGTGCACCGGCTCCCGGTCCTCGTGCTCGGCCAGGAGCCGCGATCGTTCCTCCGCCGTCGGAAAGACCGATCCCAGGGAACCGTGCCGCATATCGCCGCTCGGGTCGGCCCAGCCCCACCCCGTGTCCGTCCGGTGCAGGGAACCGAGCCCGTACCCCGGCCCGGCGCCACCGGCACCCACTTCGAGCAGGAAGCCGCGGTAGTCCGCCGGCAACGAGACACCCCACAGGGTTTCCGCGGAGGAGAGCTCCCGCTCCGTCAGCGGGGCGGCGAGCCGGAAACGGTGTCCTGTCACGCCATGCCCGTCCCGGGCGCCGAAGACATCGCTCGCCCGGTCCTGTCGGGCCAAGGCTTCGACCCGTTCACGGACACCGTTCCAGATCGTTGCTCGCACGGGCCGAAGCGTAGCCCAGGGGAGGCACGGGCGGTATGGGAAGGCCGGTGCGTCGAGACGGGCAGCACTGTTGTGTCGAACGCCGGACCAGATGTCGGGATCCCCCCGCCGGGGACCCGGGAGAACGGAGCCGCTTGCCGGTTCTCCGTGCGTGACCCGCCGAACCCACGCGTCCTGGAACCCTTCGCACGACGCCACCGCCGTCGGTCCGGGAAATCAGGGGGCTTCGCCCGAGGCCCCTTGGAAGGTGCGTCGGTAGGCGCTGGGGGAGACCCCGAGCCCGGCGTGCATGTGCTGGCGCAGCGACGCCGAGGTGCCGAAACCGGCCGCGTGCGCGATCCGGTCCACCGACAAGTCCGACTCCTCCAGGAGCTGCCTGGCCCGGTCGAGCCGCTGCTGGGCGAGCCACTGGCCCGGTGATTGGCCCACCTCGTCCCGGAAACGGCGCGTGAACGTGCGCACGCTCATCGCCTCCTGGTCGGCCATGTCGCCCAGGTTCGGCTGGATGTGCAGGTGGTCCAGGGCCCAGGCCCGCGCCCGGGAGGTCGAGGACCGCTCGGGGGCGGGCACCGGGTGGCGGATGTACTGGGCCTGCCCACCGTCGCGGTGCGGCGGTACCACCGTGTGCCGGGCTACCTCGTTGGCGACGGAGGCGCCGTGGTCGGCGCGGATCATGTGCAGGCTGAGATCGATCCCGGAGGCGACCCCGGCGGCGGTCAGCACGCGCCCGTTGTCGGTGTACAGCACGTCGGGGTCCAGGTCGATGTGCGGGTACATCGCGCGGAAGAACCCGGCGGACTGCCAGTGCGTGGTGACCCGGCAGCCCTCCAGGAGTCCGAGTGCGGCGAGCACGAACGCGCCCGTGCAGATGGAGGCTATCCGTGCGTGCTCGGGGATGCGGTTGACGACCGCCGCCAGGGCCGGGGAGATGGGGGCGTGCGGGCGCTCCACGTAGTCCTCCTGCGCCGCGGGCAGGATCACCGTGTCCGCCTCGTCGACGGCCTCGGGGCCGTGGCGGACGTTCAAGGTGAAGTCGGTGTCCGTGGTGATCACGCCCGGTTCCACGGCACAGGTCACGACCTCGTAGAGGGGTTGGCCGTCGGTTCCGACGGCCCGCCCGAAGAGCCGGTGGACGATCCCCGTCTCGATGGGCAGCAGGCCGTGCCGGGCGAGCACGGCCACGCGGTGACGGTCCGGGTGGACGAATGCGGTCATGGCCGGATTCTTTCACATGTTGGCTTTCGGGCCACTGTCGGCGTGGGGCCCCGAGCCGGAGGCTGGACACATGACTTCGACGAGCCCCTCCAGGAGCACCGGGAAGACAGCCTCCAGCGCCGGGCGGCCACCCGCACGGGTCCACCGGGCCTGGCTGATCGCCCTCGTCGCGGGCGCGACCATCGTCGCCGCGGCGGCCTTTGCCGCGATGCCCGGGCTCCTCGTGGACCCCCTGCACACCGAGTACGAGTGGTCGCGCGGCTCGATCGGTGCCGCCGCTTCGGTCAACATGGTCGTGTACGGCCTCATCGCCCCGTTCGCGGCGGCCCTGATGGACCGGTTCGGCATCCGCCGCATCGCCCTGGCCGCCCTGGCGACCGTCATCGCCGGGGCCGGACTGACCACGGTGATGACCGCTCCCTGGCAGCTGACCCTCTACTGGGGCCTCCTCGTCGGCGCGGGCACCGGATCACTGGCCATGACCTTCGCCGCCACCATCGCCGACAACTGGTTCGTCAAGCGCCGGGGCCTGGTCATCGGCGCGCTGACCGGCGCCGGCGCGTTCGGGCAGCTGGTCTTCCTGCCCGCGCTCGCGTGGATCATCGACCACCAGGGGTGGCGCCCGGCCATCGTGACGCTGGCCCTGACCGCGTTCGTGATGATGCTCCTCGTCGCCCTGGTCCTGCGCGATCACCCCGCCGACGTGGGGATGCGCCCCTACGGATCCACGTCCTTCGTCAGCAGACCGAGGACGGAACAGGGCGCGGCCCGCCGCACCGTCCGGGTCCTGCGCGACTCCGTGCGCAGCCGACAGTTCTGGATGCTCGCCGGGACGTTCGCGGCGTGCGGCGCCACCACCAACGGGATCATGTGGACCCACTTCGTGCCCGCCGCCCAGGACCACGGGATGGCCGTGACCGTCGCGGCGGCGCTGGTCTCGACCATCGGCATGTTCTCCCTGGTCGGCACCATCGTGTCCGGCTGGCTCACCGACCGTTTCGATCCGCGCGGACTGCTGGTCGCCTACTACCTCGGCCGGGCCGTGCTCCTGGCCGCGCTCCCGGCGCTGTTCGGACCCGGCGCCGGTGCCGCGCTCATCGCCTTCGTCGTGGTCTTCGGTCTGCTGGACGTGGCGACCGTGCCCCCGACCATCCTGCTCTGCCGCCGGGCGTTCGGCGCGGACGGCGCGATCGTCTTCGGAGGAGTCAACGCCATCCACCAGGTCGGTGCCGGCGCCATGGCGGTCTTCGGCGGCTTCACCCGTGACGTGACCGGGAGCTACGGCCCGGTGTGGTTCATGGCAGCCGCACTGTGCGTCGTCGCGGCGGTACTCGCCCTCCAGATCGCACGCAGCGGCGAGAACGAGTCCGGACACGACGGGGCGCCGACCGTGCCCCCGGGCAACGACGACGAACAGACCGGGAAGTGAGCACCATGGACGGGAACGGTGTCGGACACGACGCGAACAGCGGCCTCACGGGCCTCGGCGGGGCGGACCCACACGCCGCGGACGCCGCCGGAGTCCCCGGGGAGGCCGGAACCCGGCACCGGCCCTCGCCGGCGTTCTCCCTCCTGTTGCTGCTCCTGGTCGCGGGCGTTGCCTACGTGGGCTCTGCCGGGCTCGACCAGAGCCTGAGAGCGGCGCGGGGGGAAGGGGCCCGGGGGGTGTTCACCGTGTCCGGTCTCAGCTGCGTCCAACACCCCGGGCACGAGTCGTGCACCTGCCACGGCCACTACACACCGGACTCCGGCGGAGACGCGCGCGGCGTCTACCTGCACGCCGCCGGGCGCGACACCTGCCGGGAGGGTGAGGAGATCCCGGCGGTCGACGTGGGCGCCGCGAACCGGGTCTACGGACCGGACGGTTCGCGCGAGTGGATCCTCTCCTCGGTTCTCCTCGTGGGATCCGCGGCGGCGGTCAGCGGTATGACGGTGAGGTGGGTCCGCCATGTGCGCGGGCTCAGGACGGTGGGGCGGTCGAGCCAGGGGGCATGACCGCGGCCATCGGATGCGAAGGACGCCCGATGGCGCCTTGCGGGGTCTTCGTCGGACGCCCGTTCGCGGGGCCGTGCCGAGCACGGTCCCCGTCCAGGTCTCGTTCCCCGGGTCTCGGGGTGCCCGGTCCGGTTCCGGCTGTGCGCTGCGAAGTGTCTCTACGGTGCCGCACACTCGGTGGACATGGCGACCGATCCCGTGCTCCACTCCGTACGCGACTACTACTGGGGCTGCATCTACTGCGAAGGCCCCAAGGAGTACGAAGGGGAATACGGGCACCTCACCGGTGACGGCCCCTTCTTCGCCGTGGAGGATCAGATCACCGTCGAGGTGGTCAACAGCCGCCTTGTTGAACAGGAGGACGCCGACGTCGAGCTGAACGTCTACGTCCGCGCCGCTGCCCTGCCCTCGTCGGACCACGCGTCGGTCATCGTCCTCCGCTCCGGGACGCTCTCGATCGGCGACGCCGACCGCTTCGACGAGGTCGGCCTCAGTCCAGGACGCTGGTTGATGCAGGTCGACCTGGCCCCCCGAGGACCGGACGGCGCCCGGTGGGTGAATATCCACCTGTCCCCTGAGGATGCCCCGTAGGCGGTCGACCCGGCACAGGTCCGGCACCGGGAGAGGGTAACACCTGGCCGCTTCCGGTGAGCCCCTGTCCGGAAACCTCGGGGCACCTCACACCGCTCCAGGTGGGCCCGCTCCTCCTGGCTCAGGACCAGCTCGGCCTTGGGCCGGCCGATGCGGGCGGTATCGGCCAGCCCTGCCAGCCGTTTGTCGGCAGGTGCATGTCTTGTATGCCCCCCGTTGAAATGGTTCCCCGGTTAATTCTGCACGAGGATTTCTACCATGGATGCGAACCCAGAATATTGGGAATCTAAGCGAGGTGAATTATCATGAGATCAGTAGTGTTTTCTATGCGGCGCGCAGGAGTTTTTTCGGTTGGACTGTCGGATGTCCTTCGGAGGGTGCCGGAGAATAATTGGAAATGGGTTCTTCTTGAATTTGATGGCGCTGGTGATATGCCTCGTGGCATGACCTTCTGGCAGTTGGAGGAGGAGTTGATGGACAGAGAGGGAGGGGTAAGTCTTGGTTGGGAGGAGGTCAAGAATTTTTCCGAGGGTCTTCATCAAGAAATAGAAATGAGGATGGTTGCTGTTGATTGGGATGTTCGTGTCCAATTCGAAACCTTCCTTGATTTGGATTTCTATGTGGCGGTTGAGGCAAGAGACAGTAGTGAGTGGGAAGTTTGGGAGAGTCTGGTGGAAGGGCTTGTGGGATCGTTGTCGGATGCCTACTTGTCATGAGTTCGAACGAGGTACCTTTGTGTGGCGAATTCTTTAGTGTAGTGGAATCTTCTTCTGCCAGTCGAAGGTCGATAGTTGAACCTTGATCAGCTGATCGAGAAAAAATGGAGCAACCAGCGGCTGGATCTGGTCCTACTTTGGGCGGCAAATTAAGGCCACCGGTTGCCCGCTGCACCGTTCAATGGCTCATGCTGGGGACCGGGCTCTGTGGGATCACTGGTGTTTCCTGCACTCTTCCATACCGCCGGAGGCCTTCCGGGTGCTCCCTGAAGAGGGTGTCTGACTCGTGTGGCGCGGAGAGCCGCACCACCGTGCTACAGGGGTGTGCGCGGGTCTGACGCGTGCGGTGGGACTCCGCATGGTGAACGCCCTGCCTTCAGGTGAAATGAGGTGATCCACTTCCTGGCCATCAACGACTACCGTGGGTCGGCTGCGCTCTTCACGCCAGACGGGTTCGGCTCGATCGGTGAGAGTACTAGTGGCGAGATTATTCCTCCAGAAATGGTGTTGGATGCTGCGAACGAAGTGGGGGATCATGGTGGTTGCGCTGAAGTGAAGTGTTTGTTTAAGGCGGAAAATGCTGAAGGTCCCGGGGTTGTCGGCAGGGGAGTTTTAGGGTTATGGTGTCGCAAAATAATTCCATGCCGACGACGAATGCGGCGGATCGTGGGGCGTGGCCTAGATTTGTGCTGGGTGTGAAAGGTTGTTCACAGAGTTGAATGTAGGATGAGTTTGATGAGAAGGTTCGAAAAGTTTGATGATGATCTGGTTGCGGCCCTGGTTCGGGTGGGGTGGAGTCCGAGTAGGGAAGTCGATACGAGTTCTTGGGTGCAGTCGCTGGAGCTTGAGGGGTACAGGATCCACTTGGCTGCCGAGGAAGTGCTTGCATCCATGGGGGGCCTTGTGGTTCCGCCAATCAATTCCAGTGGTCCAAATTTTGAAAATGGCGATCCCTTGAATTTCGACCCCGTTGCCGCCGGGGCATCCTATCGCGAGATGGCATTGGAAATCGAAGAAGTCCTGGGTGGGTCGTATTTTCCAATTGGGGAATGGCTTAGTTACTCTAGTGTTTTCATGGAGTCTGGAGGTAGGGTTGTTGCCACTGGCATGGGTTGGATCTGGGAGTTGGGGGAAACTCTCGAAGAGGCCCTGAGATTGGCGATTTTTTCTGATCGACCACTTGTGTGTCTTCACGCCAATCCAGGGCTCTCTCCTTGGCCTCCTGAAGTGGAAGATGGGATTGTTGTTTGATTATCTAGTTCCGAGGAGAATTCCGGTGTGAGTGAGGGGTTCTTCCCTTAAGAGCTCATCTCAAAAGCCGTCGGCATGCTTGGTCAGGTGCTTGTAGCAGATGACGATGCAGGCGATGCCGAGTATGGCCAGGAAGGTGGAGGCCTTGCACTCCCAGCGGACGTTCAGCGTGCGGTAGGAGTCCAGCCAGGCGATGGAGTGCTCGACTTTGTACCGGTGCCACCCCAGGCATTGGGAAGACTCGGCCCCGGGGCGGGTCAAGCGCACCCCGCCGACCGCGCCAGGCAGCCCGGGCGAGGCCAGCACGGTCAGCCCGGCCTGCTCCCACGCCTCGCCGTCCAGCAGCTCCGCCCGCTTGCTGGTCCGCAGCAAGGCGCGCAGTGCGCCGGCCGAGAGGGGCGCGGCGGGGGCTTGCAGAAGGTCCTCCGTGGCTGTGTTGGGGTAGGCGAGACAGAAGCGGGTGTAGGCACCGGATGAATCCTGGTCGCAGCAGGGCCGGTTCCGGGTGCCCGGTCGCCTGGGGCACCAGGTGCGACGGCTAGAAGGGGGCGAGCTCGTCGTACTCGCGCTGCGCGACATCACGCTCGCGGCGCCGCGTCACGGCGGGGCGCGGCGCCTCCAGACGGTGGTCCTCGCCACGCCGGCCCAGCATCTCCGCGTCGGCGGCCATGGCCGGCTCCCAGTCGAAGACGACCGCGTTGTCATCGACCCCGATGGCCACGCCGTCACCGGCCTGGGCACCCGCCTTGCGGAGCTCTTCCTCGATGCCGAGGCGGTTGAGCCGGTCGGCGAGGTAGCCGACGGCCTCGTCGTTGTTGAAGTCGGTTTGGCGGATCCAGCGCTCGGGCTTCTCGCCGCGCACGCGGTAGATGCCGTCCTCGTCCGCGGTCACTGTGAAGCCGGCGTCGTCGACGGCCTTGGGCCGGATGACGATCCGGGTCGACTCCTCCTTCGGCTTGGCGGCCCGCGCCTCTGCGATGATCCCGGCGAGGGCGTACGAGAGTTCGTCGAGGCCCTTGCGCGCGATGGCCGAGACCTCGAAGACGCGGTAGCCGCGTGCCTCCAGGTCCGGGCGGATCATATCGGCGAGGTCCTGGCCGTCCGGGACGTCGACCTTGTTGAGGGCGACGATGCGCGGGCGGTTCTCGAGGCCGCCGTACAGCCGCAGCTCCTCCTCGATCATGTCCAGGTCAGAGACGGGGTCACGGTCCGATTCCAGCGTCGCGGTGTCCAGGACGTGCACGAGGACGGAGCAGCGCTCGACGTGCCGCAGGAACTCCAGGCCGAGGCCCCTGCCCTGGCTGGCGCCCGGGATGAGCCCGGGGACGTCGGCGATGGTGTAGACGGTCGAACCGGCGGTGACGACGCCCAGGTTGGGCACGAGGGCCGTGAACGGGTAGTCCGCGATCTTCGGCTTCGCCGCGGAGAGCACCGAGATCAGGGAGGACTTGCCCGCGCTCGGGTAGCCCACGAGCGCGACGTCGGCGACGGTCTTGAGCTCCAGGACGATGTCCCGGCTCTCCCCCGGCTCGCCGAGTAGTGCGAAGCCGGGCGCCTTACGGCGGGCGGAGGCCAGCGCCGCGTTGCCGAGGCCGCCGCGGCCGCCCTGGCCCGCGACGAAGGTGGTGCCCTGGCCGACCAGGTCGGCGAGGACGTTCCCGGCCTTGTCGAGGACGACGGTGCCGTCCGGGACGGGGAGCACGAGGTCCTGGCCGTTCTTGCCGGACCGGTTGTCACCGGCGCCGGGCCGGCCGTTCGTGGCCTTGCGGTGGGGGTGGTGGTGGTAGTCCAGCAGTGTGGTGACGGCCTGCTCGACGACGAGGATGACATCGCCGCCCCGTCCGCCGTTGCCCCCGTCGGGACCGCCCAGCGGCTTGAACTTCTCACGGTGTACTGAGGCCACACCGTGGCCTCCGTTACCCGCGGCGACATGGAACTCGACGCGGTCCACGAAGGTGGTCATGGTGGGGCCTCCAGGTACTGCAGAAAAATACGGGAACGTTGGAATGTCTCTTGATGTGACGCGCCGAGGACGGACCGTTTCCCCGGTTGGCGGGAAAGCTGAGATCCGCCCTCGGAAGGTGCTGTGCCGTCCAGTTGAGCGTGGCCTGACCCAGGCGTCCGTCAAAGCGGAACAGGCTCAGTGTGAAGACGGACCCTGGTGGCTGGTCGTCACCCCGCCGTAGCCTTCATGACGCGGGGGTCGGGGCCGTACTGCCCGGGGACGCCGAGGTTCTCACGCAAGGTTGCGCCGACGTAGTGCTCGGGGTAGATGCCGCGTGCGCGCAGAAGGGGTACGACCTCGTCGACGAACGCGTCGACGCCGTCCTCGTAGATGTCGGGGGAGAGCCAGAACCCGTCGACGGCGCCCGCCTCGAACCACTCCTGCAGGTGGTCGGCGTGCACCTGTGCGGGTCCGACCGTCGTGGGGTGGTAGTCGATCACGCCGTGGGCGAGGATGTCGCGGGGTGACCAGCCCTCCCGCGCGACTTCCAAGGCGATTCCGGAGCGCGGATCCATGGGGGACGCGTGAGCGGCGGCCAGCTGATCGGGTGTGAGGGGCTCGTCGTATCGGTTCGGCTCGATGCGCAGTCCCAGCAGCGCGCCGAGGTGCGGCAGGCGTGCCTCGATGACGTCGCCGGCCAGGGCGAGGCGGCGGTCGAGGCCCTCGCGCACCGTCGGGGCGACCGTCGTCATCAGCCCCGCAAAGTACTTGATGTCGTCGGGGTCGCGTCCGGCCTTCCGCGCGGCGTTGCGTACCATCTCCCGCTGTGCGCGGGCCTCCTCGATCGTCCACACCTCGGCGATGAAGCCGCTCGCGTAGCGGCCGGCGAGTTGGAGCAGGTGTGGGCTGGGCCCTCCGGAGGTGAAGATCACCGGTTGGCCCTGCTCCGATGGCGGGATCGCGAGGGGCCCGCGAGAGGCGACGTATTTGCCCTCGAGGTTGATGGGCTGAAGCTTCGACGCGTCGATGAAGCGGCCGGAGGTCTGATTCTTGATCCAGGCGTCCTCCTGCCAGCTGCCCCAGAGCGCCTCGACGACCTGGATCGACTCATGTGCGCGCTGGTACCGCACGGCGCGATCCATGACGGGTCTGCCGTAGTTCGCTGACACGGCCGGATCGCTCGTCGTGACGGCGTTCCACCCGGCGCGACCGTGACTCATCACGTCGAGTGCCTTGAACTGGCGTGCGGTGTTGAACGGCTCCTGGAATGTGGTGGAACCCGTTGCGACGAAGCCGATCCGGGAGGTGGCCTGCGAGATGGCGGCGAGCTGCATCATCGGATCCATGATGTTGCTGAGCATCGAGCGCTCGACATCCCCGCGTACGGCGGGGAAGTCCGGGGTGAAGAGGAACGTGAATCCTCCTCGCTCGGCGGCCTGCGCGTAGCGGATGTTCGCCTCGATCCTGGCGTAGTTGTCGGCGTCGACATGGGGTGCGCGCCAGGCTCCGGCCAGGGCGCCGTAGCCGTCGGTCAATGCGAGGCCGAGGATGGCCTTCCTGTCGGTCATCGATGAGCCCTTCCGGGAGTGATGGCGTGCTGAGCGGTGGGGTGGGGCGGCGGGGCGTGGGTCCGCGCAGGGGCGCGAGTCAGTCACGGGCGGCGACTCCCACCCTTCGTGCGAAGTAGGTGAGCGGGGAGACGGCATCGTCCCGGTGGTGGTCCACGACCTCGAAGAGCACGAGCTCGTGGTCTCCGGCAGGAATGAAGCGGTGGGGTCTGACGACGAGCACGGCTGCGGCGCCGGTCAGCGTTCGGGCCTGGTCCGACGCGCGCTCCAGATCGATGCCCGCCAGGCGGGCCGGACCCGAGCGGCGCAGCTGGGGCACGAGATCCCGCTGAGGTTCGCCGAGCACCGTGATTCCGAGCTCCGCGGCCCTCCGAAGACGCGGCCAGGTCGTGGAGACGTGCGTGAAGGAGATGGAGACGAGCGGCGGGTCGAGGCTCACGGTGGTGAACGAGTTGGCCAGCATCGCCTCGTCGTGACCATCCACCTCGGCTGCGATCATGACCATGCCGGTGGGGTAGGCGGCGAAGGTGTGCCGGAGATCCGTGCCCAGCAGTGACGGCATGATGGCTCCTCGGGATGTACGATTCTAGTGGAGACTGTCTCCGTTTAAAACGATACGGAGGCGCTCTCCGTTTTGTCAATTCGAGCTTCGATGCTCGGGGAAGGTGAGCTATGGCAAAGGCTCCGGTGCGCGCGGATGCCGCGCGGAACAGGGAGAAGATCGTGAGCATCGCTCGGGAGTGCTTCATCGAGCAGGGCCTCGAGGTGTCGCTGGATGCGGTCGCGAAGCGCGCCGGCGTGGGGGCCGGCACCCTCTACCGGCACTTTCCCTCGCGCGAGGATCTGATCGCTGAAGTTCTCACTGCCGAGATGGGAGACCTCGAGGAGGTTTTTGCATCCCTGAGGAGCGCGGACCTGGAGGGCGGGGAGCGGCTGGAGCGGTGGTCCGTCGCGCTGCGGCAGTGGATGACCAGCTATGCGGGTCTTCCGGACCCCCTGAGGGCGTCCCTTGACGCCAAGGCCGGACCTCTGGGGGTGAAGTGCTCGACCGTCATCGCGTGGACGGACGCGCTGGTCGAACAGGCCCGGCGGGACGGCGCGGTGCAGGACTTCGTCACCGGTCGGGGGTTCTATCGAGCCACCCTCGGTGCGGCATGGGCGGCGTCGGCGTCGAACGACCCTCACGAGGCGGACGCGGATGCCCTGGAGCGCTTCGTCCGCGATGGATGGCGCGCCGCGCCCGGAACCTGAGGTCATGAGCGGCGGTCCTGCGTGCACGGGCATGGCGCTTTTGCAAAATGGAGACACTCTCCGTATGCTTCGAAGCGGACGGGCTCTCCGTTTTCGTCTCATCATCCATCGGCCGCAGAGGGACCGCTTATGAGAAGGACCATCTCGCTCGGCGTGGCGCTCGGGGACAGCTTCGGCGTCCATCCCGGAGCCTGGCGAATGCCGCATGCCGACCCCGGGGCGTACACCGACGTGGGTGTGCAGGTCCGCGCGGCACAGGCGGCCGAACGAGGGGGAGTCGACTTCGCCTTCCTGCCGGACCGCGTCTTCCTCCGCGACGACCTGGGCGCCGGCCCGCCGACCTTCTCCATGGAGCCGTTGATGGCTCTGACGGCTGTGGCTCGGGAGACCGAACGCATCGGACTGGTGCCCTCCGCATCCACGTCCTTCAGTGAGCCGTACGCCCTCGCACGGCAGTTGCGAGCCCTCGATGTCATCAGCCACGGACGCGCTGGATGGAATGCCGTTCCCAGCTACGAGCCCGAGGCGTTCGCGAACCACGGCCGCCCTATCCCCTCCAGGGAGGGCAAGTATGAACGGCTCCACGAGGCCGTCCAGATCGTCCAGGCGCTGTGGGGGAGCTGGGAGCGGGAGGCCGGCGACCCGGATCCCGCCTCCGGGACCTTCGCGGACATGTCTCGCATCCGGCCGATTGATCTCCACGGTCGCCACGTGGGCTCTCGCGGACCGCTCCAGATCCCGCCCTCCCCGCAGGGCCAGCCGGTGGTCTTCATGCCCGCCGCCGGCGGGCCCTCGATCCAGGCGGCAGGAATGTATGCCGGTGCTGTGATCGGCATGCCGAACACCATCGAGGACGGGCACGCGCAGCGCGACATGGTCCGCAGGTCCGCGATCGCGGTCGGACGGGACCCCGAGGAGATCCTGTTCTTCGCATTCATCGGATTCGGACTCGGGGTGACGCACGAGAGCGCGCTCGAGCGCCGCCGAACTCTCGAGGACCGGACGGATCCGATGCCCCGCCTGGCGCAGCTGTCCGTGATGCTGGGCGTGCACATCGACCCAGCCGCAGCGGATCGGCCGCTCCCCGCTGAGCAGCTGGAACAGGCCCTCGCGCTGGCCCACGAGGGCTTCTCCCCGAGGGACATCCTCGCGCACGGCGTCCTGGATTCGAATCCCGGGCTCGTCGGGACTCCTGAAGCTGCCGCGCACCTGATGCAGGAGTGGTTCGAGGCCGAGGCCGTGGACGGTTTCGTCCTCGTCATCGATGACCTCCACGACGGCATCGACGCCTTCGCGGACCTGGTGAGCCCGATCCTGCGCGAACGCGGTCTCCTACGCGCCGACGACGGACCCACCACCCTGAGGGGCCGGCTCGGGCTGCCCGAGCAGCTCGGACCGGACCCGCGCATTCGCGGCGCCGGGAGCTGAAGCCGCTCATCGACCGAGCCCGTTCCACCTCGTTTCCGCCGAACTCCGTCCGAAAGGTCGTCCCGTGTCATCCGTCGTGCCCCTCTCCGTGCTCGATCTCGTCCGTGTGGAGCGGGCCGACCCGGACGCATCCGCCGCCATCAGGCGCAGCGAGAGACTGGCCCAGGATGCGGATCGGCTCGGATATCACCGGGTCTGGTTCTCCGAGCACCACAACATGCGGACCATCGCCTCCTCCGCCACCGCGCTCCTGATCCAGCACGTGGCCTCCCGCACCGAGCGCATCCGCGTCGGTGCCGGCGGGATCATGCTTCCCAATCACTCGCCGCTGATGGTGGCCGAGCAGTTCGGCACCCTCGAGGCGCTCTACCCGGGACGCATCGATCTGGGTCTGGGCAGGGCCCCCGGCACGGACGGTGCCACCGTGCGTGCCCTGCGGCGCACCGGCGATGAAGCCGAGCGGTTCCCCTCCGACGTGCTCGAGCTCCACGGCTTCCTCGGCGACCGATCGCCGGTTCCCGGCGTCCGGGCTTACCCCGGCACCGGCAGTCGCGTGCCCCTGTACATGCTCGGATCCTCGATATTCGGGGCGCAGCTGGCTGCGCAGCTCGGTATTCCGTACGCATTCGCGGCCCACTTCGCCCCCGGGTCGCTGGACCAGGCCGCACAGGCGTACCGCAGCGGATTCGCTCCTGACGGGCCACTCGCCGGGCCAGACGCGAAGCCCCACCTGATGGTGGCGCTCAACGTCATCGCCACCGACGACGCCGAAACGGCGGCGCGTCGGCGCCGCGAAGCCGAGGACGCCTCCCTCGATGCGTTCTTCGGCAGGGAGCGGCCGCTCTCCGACGAGGAGGTCGCAGCGGTGCGCGAGACACCGCAGGCACAGCAGATGCTACGGATGCTCGACGCCACGCTCGCCGGAACGGGGGAGCAGGTCCGCACCGGGCTGGCAGACATCGCAGCGCGGGTGCACGCCGACGAGCTGATCCTCGTCAACCACGTCCCCGGCGAAGAACACATGCGCCGCACATTGGAGCTGCTCGCCCCGGGCCGCGAGGCCTGACCCGCCGGCCGGCGAGGCGCGTGAACCCTCGCCCCGGCACCGCCCCGGACACCACGAACCCTGCTCAGCAGAAAGGCACGACATGACCGGGAAGCACATGATTCTGGGGGTCGGGCTGGCGAACAACTTCGGTGTGCACCCCGCGGCCTGGCGTCTGCCCGACGTGGACCCGGGGGCGTACGCGGACATCGCCGCCACCGTGCGGCAGGCCCAGGCGGCCGAACGGGGAGGCCTGCATTTCATCTTCCTTGCCGAGCGCCTCTTCCTCCACGGCGATCTCGCCACCGAACCTCCGCTGTTCAACATGGACCCGCTCACCTCCCTGACCGCGGTGTCCCAGGCGACGGAGCGCGTCGGCCTCATCGGCACCGCCTCCACTTCCTTCAACGAGCCGTACCTGCTCGCGCGCCAACTGAAGACGATGGACGTCGTCAGCCGCGGGCGCGTGGGCTGGAACGCCGTGCCGAGCTTCGAGCCCGACGCCTTCGCCAACGCCGGCAGGCAGCTGCCGCCCCGTGAGCAGAAGTACGAGAGGCTCCACGAGGTCCTCCAGGTGGTCCATGCGCTGTGGGGGAGCTGGGGGCGGGAAGCCGGCCGACTTGATCAGGGCGGCATGTTCGCAGACCCCGCCCACATAAGGCCGGTCGACCTGCGCGGCGAGCACGTCGGCTCCCGCGGCCCACTCCCCGTCCCGCCCTCCGAGCAGGGCCAGCCGGTTGTCGTGATGCCGTTGAGCAGCGGCTACGGACTGCAGGCGGCGGCCATGTACGCCAACGTCGTCATCGCAATGCCGATGTCCATCGAGCAGGCACTCGAACAGAGGGCGATCGTGCGCCGTGCCGTGGAGGCTGCGGGACGGGATCCCCAGGAAGTCCGCTTCATCACGTTCGCGAAGTACGAAGTCGCGGCGACCGCACGGGAAGCACTGGACAGGATCCGCGCGATGGACGAGCTGCGGGACCTCCGCCCGTCGCTGTCTCGACTGGGGAGCATGCTCGGCCTGCCGATCGGGGTGGAACGGTCCGATGCACCCCTGACCGCCAAGCAGCTCGCAATGATGAATCCCGCACCGGGGCACGCCCCGTCCCAGCGAGCTGCGCGACTCGCCCGCGAGAGGTGGTCGCCGCGCGACATTCTCGCCCACGGTGCTCTCGACCCCTTCCCGTCCGTGGTCGGAACACCGGCGCAGGCAGCCGACCACCTGCAGGAATGGTTCGAGGCGGGAGCCGCCGACGGGTTCCTGCTCAACTTCGCCTCCTTCCATCACGGGATCGACGCATTCGTCGACGGCGTCGTGCCGGTGCTCCGCGAGCGCCGCCTCTTCCCCGAGCACGACGAGAAGCCCCGGACGCTCCGCGAGCACCTGAGCCTGCCGGACCAGTACGGCCTCGATCCTCGGGTCTCGAGCTCCGCGGACTGAATCGTCGGACAGCGGCGAGGGCAGGATCCAGCACGAGCGGGGTGTGGGCCCAGGAGGTGCGACGCAGGGCCCACCAAGCGTTCTGACGGGTATGCCCCGGTGAACGCGCCCCATGGCCGTGGACCAGGCGGGCGAGGCCCCGGCATCGCCTCAGCCGACGACGAGGTCGGCGACGTCCTCGCCGACGTCGGAGCACAGTTCGAAGAACTCGTCCCTCTCGGCGTCGACACCCGTGAACCGACGCGGCTCGTGGTGTCCGTCAGCTTCATCGAACTCATCTCGCTCTCGGCCTCCCCGACCCACGGGTCGACGTTGTCCCAGGGACCCTGCTCGTTTCCGATGAGGCCGCTGGACTCGGTGACGGCCTGGTGCAGATCACCTCCTGGTACGTACTGTGGTCGCCGTCGAGGTGCCAGTAGGTCAGCCACGGGCCGACGGCCTTCGGCGGCGAGAGCAGTCCGCAGCTGCGGTTGGTAACGGTGTAGACCGTGCCACGCTCCAGAGCCAGGTCGACGACCTCGAGCTTCGGTGAGGCGCTCTTGGTCGGCTCGGCGCTCTCGCTGTCCGTCGACACTTCCAAACCCGACACATGACTTGCCTGATGAACAGCCAGGACGTGCCAGGTGGACGGAGCGAAGTCGGAGTTGGGACGGCGCAGCCGGAGCAACACTGTTCCGTCGGGCTGCTCCAGGTAGAGGTGGACGCCGATGACGTTGAGAACCGTGCCGTGCGGCGAAACTGGGCGGCGCTCCTCCCGCGAGGAGCGCCGCTTCTGCGCGGTGTCAGTGGGGCGGCTGGCGGCGTGGCGGCGGGTGCGGTCGAAGGCTTCGATTTCGGCTTCGGGGTCGAGACGCAGGTCGGCTCGTACACGAGCGCGGGGCGGCGATGAGGATCAGCATGGGCAGTAGGGCGGGGTGCAGGACTGCGAGGACGCCTGCGGTGGTGCTCAGGGGGATGAGGCCGTTCAGAGCTCATCTCAAAAGCCATCGGCATGCTTGGTCAGGTGCTTGTAGCAGATGACGATGCAGGCGATGCCGAGCATGGCCAGGAAGGTGGAGGCCTTGCACTCCCAGCGGACGTTCAGCGTGCGGTAGGAGTCCAGCCAGGCGATGGAGTGCTCGACTTTGTACCGGTGCCACCCCAGGTATTGGGAAGACTCGGTCCCGGGGCGGGCCAAGCGCACCTCTATGCCACGTTCGTGCAGCCAGCGGCGCCGGCTTCGGGAGTGGTAGGCCTCGTCTCCGTGGAGCTTGGAACCGGGTGTGCCGCGACCAGTGGGGTCTGGCCCCGTGTTCTCCCCCTCTCCTGGCGCGGACCGACTGGGAGTCGACGGTGGCGCGGGACCAGTCCAGCAGGGCGCGTCTGCCCAGCTCATCCAGGATCGTGCGGTGGGTCGTGAGCCACAGGCCCACCTGGGTCCAGGCCTTTCAACCAGCAGTGGCGCGGGTGACGCCGAACAGGCGGTCGGCCTTCTTCCGGGAGCATCCTGAGGTCTGGACGAACAGCACCGTGGTCAGCACGGCGCTCTGGTCCATACTGGGTCAGCCGGTTTTTGGTGTGGGAGGCAGTAGTGGCCGGACGATCTCCCAGAGCCCATCGGGCAACACATCACCCACAGCACGTGATCGTGCCAGGCACAGGGGTACGTTGCAGGGCTTTTGAGATGAGCTCTTAACCACAGGCTCTTTGATAGGAGGACGAAGTGAGTCCGGCTGGCAGGGACTGGGGCGACATGAGCCAGCTTATATCAGAGGATCTGTTTGCTTGTGCGGTGGACCTTTCTGATGAAGGGGCGCACGAGTTCGCTTTTCCCTCGATTGTTGCTTGTGGCGTTTTCAGTGCTCTTGAATTTGGAGGAAGTTCAATTTTGGGTGGTGATTTGTGGAAGAAGGTCGATGGGGGTTTTGCTTTTGGGAAGGAAAGTTGGCATTTTGGGAGCGATGGGTGTGCCGAGAAGCGGTGGGAAGTATTTTTTGATCTGTTCTCGGGGGAGGATAGTTACTTTTCCTTCGTTTTCCGGAGTCCACTGAGGTGATCCCAACAAGTTCTAAAGGAGGGGCCCATGATCGCAATGTGCGAGAACGAGGGCAGCCCTGGCGATGCCTCCGATCTTGCTGGGGCCGGCGGTGATGTGCTGAAGGAGCCGCTACCGCTGGGTGAGCAGAAGTGGCGCAGGGCCATCAGGGCCTAGTGGAAGCAGGTCACGGCTCGGGTCCCCTTGTGGGTGCCGCGTAGCCTGCGTTCGGTGGCCAGGAGGCGGGAGAGGAAGAGAACGGTTTCCCTGGGGACGTCGAGGATGACACTATAGGGACCGCGTGGAGCCTTTCACGGTAGTCCGGCAAGATTCGACACCTCGCCTTCCACCTGGGGCTCCACGTCTATGCCTGAGGAACGACTACCCCTCCCCTTGATTCTGATTTGCCGGGTTCATGGCTTTCGTGCGGACTCAAACTTACTGGGATCGCCTCAGTGAGTCGAACTTGAATAATAATTTCAACAAGCATGGTGGCGGCATGAGCTATGAGTCCACGGCGGAGCATCAATAAGCTGCTGAAGGCCTTCTTTGTGATGGTAATGGGTTGCACCCCGAGGTTCTTTCAAGGCGTGATGGTTATGCCTCGTACTACTTGAATGAAGACGGCGTCGAGTTCGGTGCTAAAAGCATTGTCGCCTACTTTGATCCAGATGATCCCGATGCCTATCATGATAGGCGGCCTAGAACTTAATTAAATGAGGGTGTATGATGAGCTCATTCCCCTGTCCGTGCTGTGGCTTTAGGGTGCACAAAAATCCCCCCGGATCTCACGAGGTGTGTCCTGTCTGTTTCTGGGAAGACGATGCCGTGCAACTCCGGTGGCCCGCGCTTTCCGGGGGTGTGAATAATAACTCACTCTATGATGCCCAGTGTAAATATGTAGAAATTGGAGCGTCTGACTATCCCTTTTTTGGTAGAGTGCGAAATAATCTTCCTCATGAAAGGAAAGAGCCCGGCTGGCGCTTAATTGATTTTTCTGTTGATAATTTCGAAGAATTGAACCATGGAGGAGAATGGCCAGTTGACAAGTCGGACCTTTATTGGTGGAGAGATTCTTTTTGGCGATCCTATTGGGGGCATGTTTGAGAAGGTGTAACGGCCCAAGCGCTTCTGCCGCACCATGCTTGCCAGGCCGTGAGTATGGCCTCCATGTCGAGACGGCCGGCTTGCCCTCTGGCCTGCAGTTTTGCTACGAAGGTATGGCTCCTCCTGTTCCCGCCGGCCAGCGCTGGCGTCGACCGGAGAAACCAGGGAGCCGTCAAAGAACTAGTCCCTGGTTTCGTCACGGTGCTGGCCACGATCGTCGGCTCGGGCAGTATGTTTCGTGCCGGGGGCGGTGGAGACTGCGGCGTGTGCCGAAGTCGCCTTCCGTCGTCCGTCTTCTTCGGGGCCCGTTCCCGAGGGCGACCGGCTTCGGCGAGGGGGCTCGTGTCCGGTCCGGGGCCGGTCCGCCGTGGCGGCGTGGAACATGGTGGACGCGGCATCGCCGCCCGTACGATGCGGCCATGGGACTGTTGACCCCGCTCGCCGTGCGGATCGGCGCCATCTCGTGGACGTCGAGACTGCTGCCCCAGATCACCCGGCTCGACCGGGGCCTCCAACGGGTCAGCCGCGGGTACATCGGGATACTCGACGTCGCCGGTCTGCCGAACATCATGCTCACGGTCAGCGGACGGGTCAGCGGTGAGCCTCGCCGGACGCCCCTGCTGTGTGTTCGCGACGGCGCGCATCTGCTCGTCGCCGGTTCGTCCTTCGGTGCGCCCAGGACACCTCAGTGGGCGCACAACCTCAGGGAGGCTCCCACCGCCCTCGTGGAGAAGTCGGGGCGGAGCGTCGAGGTCGAGGCCGAGGAACTCACGTCGCACGAGCGTGAGCGGGCCTGGGCGCTCATGTGCGTGGTCTGGCCCAACTACGTCCTGTACGAGCGGCGCACGGACCGCCTCATCCCCGTGTTCCGGCTGACCCCTGTCTCCGCCTGACGGCCCGTGAGCTCCGGCGCGGACCGCCGCAGCAGGGGGCGGCACAGTCCTGTCCGCACTGCCGCGCTCCGGGGGACGCGTGGGTCTGGCGCGTGCGGTGGGACCCCGCATGACGAACCCGGTGTCTTCAGGTGAAATCTGGAGACGGGCGGTCCTGCCCGGGGACCGTTTCGACGCCGATGGCGGGTGGGTGTGTCCGCTGGTCAGGCCTCCGCGTGGACGGCTCCGGCCAGGGAGATGAACAGGATTCGGGGTCCGTTCACTTCCTACACAAACGATCGGCTTGATGGTAGGAAGTCAACGCAGAGGGCTCTCCGCTATCCCCCGAGCCGCACGGAGGCTTCCCATGATTCGCCGGTGGTCGATCCGCTCACGCACGGGTACCGCGGTGGCCGCGGGTTCCGTCCTGGTACTCACCCTCTCCCTCACCCCGGCCGCCGACGCGAGCACGGCGCGTGAGGACCCGCGCGAGCACACCGGGTTCAGTGAGACCGTCGAGATCCCGCCGGGCGGTTCGGTCGCCACGGTCGAGGATCCTGAGCCGCGGCTGGAGACGTTCGACGCCGAGCGCCCGGTCGCCCCCGGTGTCACGCTGAACTCGTTCGAGGCCTACGGGCCGGACGGGTACACCGGGACGCCCACCTGGTTGCAGGCCGACCTGTTGACCGCCGACCTCACCGGCGGGGTCAGCGTCGACTACCTGTTCCCCGGGCGGGTGACCGAGCGGGAGCCGTTGAGCGTCCAGGCGGACCGGGCCGGTGCGGTCGCCGCGGTGAACGGCGACTTCTTCGACATCAACGCCTCCGGAGCGCCGCAGGGCGTGGCTGTGCAGGGCGGTGAGGTGATCCAGTCCCCGGCCACCAACGACTACCGCGGATCGGCGGCGGTCTTCACGCCCGACGGGCTCGGCTCGATCGGCGAGGTGTTCTTCGAGGGGACCGTCCAGCTGCCGACCGGGGAGACGCCGTCGCTGGACGCGATCAACAAACCGGCGCTGGAGACCGGCGGGATCGCCGCGTTCACCCCCCTCTGGGGGACGTATTGCCGGTGCCGGGCGGTCGAGGGGGCGACGGAGACGCTGGAGGTCGTCGTCACCGACGGTGTCGTCTCCGAGATCGTGGAGGAGCCGCGCGAGGGCGCGATCGCCGACGATTCCTTCGTCCTGGTCGGTCGCGAGGGCGGCGCCGTGGCGCTGTCGGATCTGGCCGTGGGCGACCCGGTCGGCATCGACTACGACGCGCGGGCCGGTGGGGACCAGGAGCTCCACGCCGCGCTGAACGGCCGACAGCTGCTCGTCGTCGACGGGGAGGTCCAGCGGGCCAGCCAGGGCAACAACACCCCGGGCGCGCCGCGCACGGCCATCGGGTTCTCCGAGGACGGCTCGCAGATGTACCTGCTCAGCGTGGACGGTCGGCAGCCGTCGTTCGCCGAGGGCGTCGGCCTGGACGAACTGGGCGAGATGATGGTCGAGGCCGGTGCGCACACCGCGCTCAACCTCGACGGCGGCGGCTCGACCACCATGGTGGCGCGGGAGCCCGGCGCGGAGCAGGTGCGGGTCGAGAACCGGCCCTCGGACGGGCAGGAGCGCCTCGTCCCCAACGGACTCGCCCTGTTCGCCCCCGAGGGCAGCGGCAGGCTCGACGGCTTCTGGGTCGAGACACAGATCGAACCCGGACGCGGCGACGGCCCCGCCTATGTCGCACCCACCCGGCCCGACCGGGTGTTCCCCGGCCTGAGGCGGACGCTCACCGCAGCCGGTCACGACGAGACCTACGCACCGGTGCAGGCGGATCCGCACTGGCGGTCCGGTGACAACCGGGTCGGCACGGTGGACCGGGACGGCGTGTTCACCGCGCGTTCTGCGGGCACCGCCACCGTCACGGCCCGCCAGCGGAGTGCCACGGGGGACATCGAGTTGACGGTGCTGGGCGAGCTGGCCCGGCTCGAGACCACGTCCGGGCGGGTGGGGCTCGCCGACGCCGAGGCGTCCGCCGTGGTCGGGGTGACCGGTTACGACTCCCGCGGGTTCGCCGCGCCGGTCGAGCCGGCCGATGTCGAGCTTGACATCGACGAGAGCGTCGCTCGGGTCTCGGTGACCGAGGACGGGCGGTTCGAGGTCCGGGCCGCCACGGACAGCGGGGCCACGGTCGCCACCGTCCGGGTCGCCGGTGTGGAGACGAGCTTCGCGGTCACCGTCGGCCTGGGGGAGACCGTCGTCGCCGATTTCGAGGATGCGGCCGATTGGTCCTACTTCGGCGAGCGCGCGGACGGAGGCGTCGCGGCGGCCGAGGGGCGGGACGGCGCCGCGGTGGGGCTGACCTACGACTTCACCGCCTCGACCGGGACCCGTACCGGCGGTGTCCTGCCGCCCGGCAGGGAACTGGAGATCCCAGGCCAGCCGCAGGAACTGCGGGCCTGGGTGCACGCCGAGGGCAACGGGGAGTGGGCCAGCCTCCAGGTCTGGGACGGCTCCGGCCAGTTGCTGCCCGCGCTGCGTGCCGGATACCTCGACGAACCGGGTTGGCAGCAGCTGGTCTTCCAGGTGTCGCCGGGCACGCAGTACCCGCTGTCGCTGCGCCGCCTCTACTTCGCCGAGACCGATCCGGGCGCCGGCTATCACGGCGAGGTGGTCGTGGACGAGCTGACCGCGATGGTGCCGCCGCCGGTGGACCTGCCGCCTGACGAACCGGTCGTCGACCCGGTGGTGGCGCCCGGCCAGACCGTGGCCGGCCAGGACTGGCGGTTCGCCGTCCTGTCCGACGCCCAGTTCGTCGCCCGTGACCCGGACAGCGAGATCGTCGCCCAGACACGGCGCGCGCTCCGCGAGATCCGGGCCAGTGACGCCGAGTTCCTCGTCATCAACGGCGACCTGGTCGACGAGGCCGCCCCGGAGGACTTCGCGCTGGCCCGGCGCATCCTCGACGAGGAGCTGGAGGGCGAGCTGCCCTACTACTACGTGCCGGGCAACCACGAGGTGTCCGAGGGCACGCTGGACAACTTCCGGGAGGCGTTCGGGCAGACCCGGCACGTGGTCGACCACCACGGCACCAGGTTCATCTTCCTGGACACGGCGCGGTTCTCCTACCGGGCCGGCGACTGGTCGCAGCTGCCGCTGCTGCGCGAAGAGCTCGACCGCGCGGCCGACGACCCCGCCGTGTCGTCGGTCGTGGTGGCCCAGCACGTGCCCCTGCGCGATCCGCTGCCGACCCGGGCGAGCGAGCTGTCGGACCGCAAGGAGGCGGCCACCGTCGAGGGCTGGCTGGCCGAGTTCCAGTCCGGGAGCGGCAAGGGCGCGGCGTTCATCGGCGCGCACGTCGGCGTGTTCCACGCGGACCGGGTGGACGGTGTTCCCTACGTCATCAACGGTAACGTCGGCAAGAACCCCTCGGCCGGTCCCGCGGACGGCGGCTTCACCGGCTGGTCGTTGTGGGGTGTGGACACCGGCGGCGATCCCGCGGAGGACTGGGTGGCGACCGAGCTGCGCCCCCATGTGGACGGGCTGGTACTGGAGGCGCCGGCCTCGGTGGGTGTCGGTGAAGAGGTCGAGGTCACCGCGACGGTGGACAACGACGGCACCGCGGTGCCGGTCCTCTACCCGGTGAGCGCGGACTGGTCCGGTTCCGACGGCGTCCACATCGGCCCGGCCGGGGAGGCCGGGGCCGATGACGTCGCCGCGTTCGACCCGGCGACAGGCCGGTTCAGCGCGCTGGGGGAGGGGACGGTCGACCTCGCCGTCACGGTGAACGGTGTCACCGAACAGGTGACCATCGCTGTGAAGCCCTGACGCACGTACCCCGGCCACGTGGGGGTGGGAGGGGCGGGAGCCGCATAGGCGCCACCCGCCCCTCGTCCGCGTCCACCGCTCTCCCGGGTCCCGAGCCGGGGCGCGGGAATCGGTGGCGCACCGGGGATGTTCTCCACGAACATGACCGAGCCGTGGCTGGACCCGAAGACCATCGACCACCTCCTCGACGACACCCGGACCTGGGCGGTCGTCGGCCTGTCGAACGACCCGGGGCGTACCGCCTACCGGATCGCAGAGTTGCTGCAGGCCAGGGGCAAGCGGATCGTCCCGGTCCACCCCGGGGCCGCCGCCGTGGGTGAGGAGGTCCTCGGGGAGAGGGCCTACGCGACGCTGGCCGACGCGGCCGCCGCCGTCGGCACCATCGACGTCGTCGACGTCTTCCGCCGTTCGGAGGCGGCCGGCGAGTTCGCCGACCAGGCCGTCGCGATCGGCGCCGGCGGTGTGTGGTTCCAGCTCGGCGTCCTCGACGAGGAGGCGTTCCGGCGCACGCGGGAGGCCGGAGTGCCGATGGTGATGGACACCTGCCCCGCCATCGAGTGGGGCAGGCGCGGCGCCTGAGCGGTGGGGTTCGGCCGGGTCGGGTGGCGTTCTCCGACGACTCCCGGCAGATGCCGTCACGAGAAGGCGTCGACACGGGAGGGGCCGGTCGGCGGCCCGCCGCCCGCCGGCGCACCCGCGGAGTACGACGCCTGGCGCCGGAGCCGCTGGGGGAAGTCGCCGGACCGAGCGGCAGGGCCGTGATCTTCGCCGACAGAAAGGTGGACGGGGCCCGCACCGTCCCGGGCGCCGGGTCACGGTCTCTTCCCGCGTAAGAGCTCATCTCGAAGATCCTGCGAGGTGCCCTGCGCCTGGCATGATCACGCACTGTGAGTGCTGTGTTGCCCTAGGGGTTCTAGGGATCCTCCGGCCACCGCCGCCTCGCGCACCGGAGCCGGTACACGCCGGAGCCTCCATCACACCCGGCAGGAAACAATCCGATGGGTGTGGTATGCGGCGTGCACCGGCCCGCTGGACGTGATCGGCCTTCTACGACCAGCGCGAACGTCACCGCTCACCGAAAAGGAAACTGTCCTGGGCGGTGTCTGTCCGCTCGCCGCCCTGTCCGTGCTCGGCGCAGACCCGTGCGGTGCCGCCCCGAACTGTTCGAAGGGCGTCCGTCCGGGACCGGGCCGACCCGGAAACCGTAACTCTGCGAATTCGACCCCGGTATTCCTCCGTGGCCATTGCGTCCCTCTCGCCGTCGACACCTCCCCGACTGCTCTATGCTGCCCCATGCATTGCGGGTGTGTTCGGGAAGCGGCGGTGCGTCTTGTCGGGAGAAAGGTCTGGAAATTTCGGATGGAACTGCTAGAATTCTCCGCAAGCATTATTTTCGGGAATCCGGTGTCCTGCTTTTTCGAAGGCAGAGCAACGGCGGGTTTCGAACGAAGTCCGAACGCCGGTCCCCGCAGCGCTCGTTGACGAGACACCCGCTCCGACGGAAGAGGGTCCACCATGGTCGCCGAACGCCGCGCCGACATCCCCTTCGAGGCGTGGGGCGGCGCAGATCCGCAGTACGGCAGGCTGACCTGCGGTCAGCGTTTCATCTGGGACATCATCGCCGACCTCGCCCCGAACGACGAGCACCTCAACTCCGAGCTCCTGTTGGACGTGCCCGATGGCACGGAGCTCGAGGTGGTCCTTCGTGCGGTCCGCGCGCTGGTGGAACGCCACGCCTCGCTGCGCACCCTGTACACCGTGGACGAGGAGGGGGAGCCCGTCCAACAGGCGCACGCGCGGGGGACGATCCCCGTGGCGGTGATCGACACGGAGGAGGACGCCGAGCGGGTGGCGGAGGAGACCGCGCGGGCGAGCGCGGGCGAGCGGTTCTGCCTGGACACCGAGTTGCCGGTCAGGTTCTCGGTGGTCACCCAGGAGGGAGCCCCCCGGGTCCTCGTCCTCGTCCTCTCGCACATGGTCGTCGACATCTGGGGCCTTCGCCTCCTCGTCGAGCAGACCGGCAGACTCCTCGAAGGACAGCACCCCGACGACGTCCTTCCCGCCGACCCGTGGCAGCCACTGGACCAGCTCGCGTACGAGGAATCACCCGCCGGTCGGCGCAAGCTCGAGCGGGCGCACAAATTCCTGCGTGAGAGCCTGGCCGACGTCCCCGCGGGCCCCTTCCCCGATTCCGCGCGAGTGCGGCCCCAGCCGAACCGCTACTGGATGGGCGAGCTCCTCTCGCAGGC
This sequence comes from Nocardiopsis sp. NPDC006198, assembly GCF_040613895.1. Lineage (NCBI taxonomy): Bacteria > Bacillati > Actinomycetota > Actinomycetes > Streptosporangiales > Nocardiopsidaceae > Nocardiopsis > Nocardiopsis sp. NPDC006198. The sequence continues at coordinate 300,384 of NZ_JBEXSY010000001.1, forward strand.
GCCCGACAAGGCCGCCCGCCTCCTGGCCCGGCACCTGGGCGTCAGTGCTTCGTCGGTCCTGATCGCCGTCGCGGCGATCACCCTGCACCGGCTCTGCGGGGTGACGGAGTTCGGTTTCTCGCTGCGGACCCTCAACCGCTACGACGCCAGGACGCAAACCGCCGTGGGGCACTACTCACAGGAGCTCCCGCTCGTGCTGCGCCGTCTGGACCGGGAGCTGCCCGACATGGCGGGCGAGGTGCAGCGCAGTGCGGTCTCGATGCTGCGGTGCCCCTACTACTGGCCTCCGGAAATGCGCCGCATCAGGGAGGAGGCCGTGCCCCCCGCGCGTTCGAACGCCACGATCAACTACATCGGCAAACCGGGAGGCGGGCCGGCGGAAGCGGAGGACATCCCCGCCGCGGAGCTTCTCTCCGACGCCGGGAACGCCCGGTTCCGATGGCTGTTCGAACACAGCGAGGAGAAGATCCAGTTCCTCCTCTCCTCGCATCCGCGCAGCCTCTCGCTCCTCGTCGACACGGCCTTTCTGCCGCCCGAACTCGCGGAACGGTACCTGCGCACGGTCCAGGACTCGCTCGTGGACCTGGCCCTCTCGGCGGTCCACGGACACTAGCGGGGGCGGGATCCGACGGCCGCGGCTCGCGCGCGTGCGGGTGGGGAGCGGCCGTTCCCGCGGTCCGTCCTCCGCCATGTCCACGGCCGGGGAGCCGCCGCGCCCCCTCACGGGGAGGGGCACGGGGAACCGGAGACCGTGCCGCCGACATCGGCGACCCCCACGGGTGCGGGTCCCTGCCGACGGCGCGAGGACGGCCCGGCACGAACTCCTTTCGTCAGCCCTGTTTCCCCGAGGAAGGGCTGTTGACAGTTCTGCGGGCCGCTCAGTACTGTTCACTCGAAATACCGGGAGCACAGAGGGTTGGGCGGTCGATTCATGGGATCCGATGTTCGTGCTATTACCGACGAGGAAGTCCTTGGCGTCGTCATATCCGGCCTCCCCGGTTTCAGGAACACCGAACAGCTGACCCCGCAATCGGATCTCTGGGCAGCCGGGATGGATTCCCTGTCCAATATCTCCGTCATGGTGGCGATCGAAGGCGAGTTCGGTATCGAATTCCCGGACGAGTTCCTGACGCCCGAGGTTTTCGCCAGCGCCGCGAACATCGCGGAGGCGGTCCGCGCGATCCTCGGCGGCCGGACCGGCTGACGGCCCGCCCGCGGCACGGGCGGGCTGCGCTTCTCACACCTGCCGCACCGGGTCCAGGCCCACCTCCCGCAGGGTCTGGGCGGACCCCTCGGCGATGCCGATCAGTCCGGCCTCGATGGCGGCGGCCGTCCTGGCCGGGCCGTCGCCGGGCATGAGGTGCTCGCTGGCCCCCACGCCGATCAGCACCCCCTCGCCCACGGCTATCGCCAGGTGCAGGTTCGCGCCGGTGCGCTGGCCGGACCCGCGCCACTGGGCCCCGGTCAGCAGGGGGGAACCCGGTGCGGGCTCCGCGTCCACCGCGCCCAGGAAGTTGAAGTGCCTGGCGAAGCCGGTCGGCTCGGGGTCGGGCTCCCCCTGGTCGCGCAGCCGCGCCGCGAGCGCGTCGACGTCGTAGGAGCCGTGCATGTAGGCCGACAGGCACTGCACGTAGGTGGCCTTGAGGAAGTCCAGGGGGTGGGCGTCCTCGTCGACGGCCACGGTCACCGGGGCGTACTGGTTGAGCGAGCCGACCACCTTCGCCCAGCGCTCGTCGACCCGGTTGGCGGCCATGAGGGCGAAGGTGAGCCTGTCGCGCGCCTCGAACCGGGAGACCGCCAGGGCGCCGACGCCGAGCAGTACGGACTGGACCGACACCCGCAGGTCCTCCGAGAGCTTCCGCGCGGCGGCCAGGCCTTCCAGGCTGTAGACCGAGGCCCGGCGGCGCCTGCTGGTGTCGGCCGGATCGCGGTCCCCCAGGTCCTTCCAGACCCCCGCCCAGTGGCGCAGGCTCCGCTCGCCGGCCTCAGGGCGCTCCCGCTGCTCCAGGGCCAGGTCCAGGGGCTGGGGCCCGGGCTCGGGGTCCCGTCCCTGGAGGAGGCGGCCGAAGTCCTCCTCCAGGACGGCCAGCGCGGCGTTGTCCGCAGCCACGTGGTGGATGGCGGTCACCAGGTAGAGGGGCTCGCCCTCGAAGGTGGCCACGGCCGCGCGCCAGGGCCGGCCCGCGTCGACCGGGATCGGTTCGGCCGCGTACCCGGCGGCCAGTCCCAGCGCGGCGGCCGCGGTGTCCTCGGTCAGTTCGACCGCCGGGACCTGCGACGGCTCGAAGGGGTGCACGCGCTGGGTGGGGGTCCCTTCGGCCGTGTACGAGCTCCGCAGGCCCTCGTGGGCCTCGACCAGGCGCAGCCAGGCGTCCATGACCTGGGCGGTTCCGACCCCGAACGGCACCTCCCAGGCGCTGGCCAGGTTCGCGACCGCCTGTGCGCCGGGGCCGTGCACGGCGAGGGAGCGCAGGACGGAGAGCTGGCCGTGCGTGAGCGGCCCGGTCCGCGTGTTCATGAGCGGGCCGCCTTCACGGCGTAGGCGCTCAGCAGGGTCTGCTGGATCTGGGAGGTGCCCTCGATGATCTCCAGCACCTTGGCGTCCCGGTAGTACCTCTGTACGGGCGCCTCGGCGCCGATGCCCTGCGCCCCGTGGATCTGGACCGCGTGGTCGGCCGCCCGCACCGCCACGGTCGAGCCCCGGTACTTGGCCATGAGGGTGTGGTGCACGGCGTCGGGGTCGCCCTGTTCCACACTGACCCCGGCGTGGTGGCACAGCAGCCGTGCGGCCATGGTGTCCGTGGCCATGTCGGCGAGCATCTGCTGGACCAGCTGGTGGTTGGCGATCTCGGTCCCGTACTGCACGCGCCGGCCCGCGTACCGGGCGGACTCCTCCAGGCAGGCCTGCGCCAGGCCCACCGCGCCCCAGGCGGTGCTGTACCTGCCCAGGTCGAGGGCGTTGGAGGCGACGAAGGCGAGTCCCATCCCGGCCCTGCCGAGCAGTCGGGCGGAGGGGATGCGGCAGTCGTCCAGGGTGATGCGGCCCAGCAGCGATCCGCGCAGGCCCATCAGCCCCCGGACGGGCTCCACGGACAGGCCCGGGGTGTTGCGCTCCACGAGGAAGGCGGTGTGCTGTCCCTCGAGCGAGGCGAACACGAGGAAGAGGTCGGCGGTCTGCGCGAAGCTGATCCACTTCTTGTCGCCCCGCAGGACGATCTCCTCGCCGTCCCGGGTCGCGGTGGTCGCGACCGCTTTGGCGTCGCTGCCCACATCGGGTTCGGTCAGGGCGAACGCGGCCGTGACCTCGCCCGAGACGATGCCCCCCAGCCACCGGTCCCGCTGTTCCGGGGTGCCCCACCTGGCCAGGGACAGCGCGACCATGTCCTGGCACGCCACGAAGTTGCGCACGGTCTGGCAGGCGCGGCCGAGCTGCTCCGAGAGCAGTCCGTACTCGACCATGGGCATGCCCGCGCCGCCGAGCTCCCCGGGGACGGTGGCCCCGAGGTATCCCCGCTCCGCGAGCAGGGCGACCACCTCGGGGGAGAGGGTCTGCCCGGCGTCGAAACCGTCCGCGAGGGGGGCCAGGTGTTCGTCGGCGAAGGCGCGGAACTCGCCGAGGCGGTCGGACTGGTGCTTGGTGAGGTGTGTGAGTGTCAACGGGGTCCTCGGCGTGGTGCGGTTCTGTGGGTCGGTGGTCCGGGTCAGCCCGCTGCGGTCCGCGGGCGGCGCGCTAGTCGGGTCTGCGGGCGGTGCGGGGGTCGTCTCCGCCGGTCAGGTTGGCCAGGACCACCTGGTCGGGGGTGAGGCGTCCGGCCGCCGCCTCGTTGCGCAGGGCGGCGACGGTGGCGGCGGAGGAGTGGCACACGTCCAGCCCCTCCACCTTGTGGAGCAGTGCGCGCGCCTCGACCAGCTCCTCCTGGCCGACCTCGACGATGCCGCCGCCGGTGCCGGCGGCGACGTCCCTCATGTACGGGTAGGTGGCCCGGGCATCGCCCAGCAGGATGGCGCGGGCGAGGCCGGCGGGGTCCTTGACCACGTCGTCCTCGGTGAGCTCCTCGCGCCCCTCCCGCCATGCCCTGGCCATGGGCGCGCAGGTGTCCTGCTGGACCATCAGCATGCGGGGCACCGCGGTGAGCCGCCCGGTCGCCACGTACTCCTCGGCGCCCTTGCGCGCCGCCAGCATCCCCATGCCGCTGCTGACGGCCTGCACGACGACGTCGGGCTGGACGTCCATGGAGTCGAAGGCCTCCAGGTAGGTCAGCTTCAGGCCCTCGCGGCGCGCCCAGTTGAAGAAGCCGCCCTCCCACACGAGCCCGTTCTCCTCGGCGAAGCGCTGCGCGGCGCGGCTGGCCTCCGCGTAGCTGCCGTCCACGACGGTCAGGGGGGTGCGTTCGCCGGGTTCGGCGCGGTGGTCGCCCGCGAACTCGCGGCCGCAGAAGAAGTGCGCGCGCATCGCGCCGTCGCGCTCGACGGCGCGGGCCAGGGACGTGGAGCTGTTGCCGGTGCTGGAGGCCACCCACTCCTCGATGCCGAACTGCCGGAACACGGCCAGGACCACGGAGGCGAGCCGGTCCTTGGTGGTTCCGGTCGGCTGGCGGGACTCGTCCTTGACCCAGAGGTTGGGCAGGCCCAGCAGGGCGCCGAGCTCGGGGGCGGGGCGGCAGGGCGTGCGCACGCTGATCCCCGCCGCGGGGAGGAACCGCGGCTCGACCGGCAGGAAGTCCTGGTAGGCCAGTTCCGGTCGGCCGCTCTCCCGCGGGGCGGCGCCGTCCAGGTCCAGGCGGGGGTCGAGCGCGCCCGTACATCGTTCGCAGCGCAGCCTGAACTGCGGTTCGCACTGCCATCCGCACAGGAGGCAGGTCAGGGCGAAGGCGGGGGAGGGGGCGGAGGCGTCGGCGTCCACGGGCATGGGAATCCCTTTGCGCGAGAAGGATCGGGGGTCGGGCGCCGGCTCTTCCGGTGGCGGGCGCGGCCGCGGACGGACGGGTCTGCCGGGCGCGGGCGGTCGGCTGGTTCGGTTCGGGGTCAGGCCGGCGGGGGAGGGGTGTCGCGGCGGACGCGCACCCCCAGCTTTTCGAGGTTCTCCAGGGCCTGGACGAGGCCGGCGCGGTCGTCGGGGCCCTGGCGCATGGTGGTCAGGACGGTGGCCCGGCCGCCGTGCGCCCGCACGCTCTGTTCCAGTGCGGGGGCCAGGACGGGGTGTGCGCTGATCTCGACCAGGACGTCGTGCTCGGCCAGGAGCAGCTCGGTCGCCTCCGCCAGCAGGACGGTGTGCCGCAGGTTGCGCGCGAAGTAGGCCGCGGTGGCCTCCTGCCACTCCAGTTCCCGCCCGGTGACCGAGGAGATCATGGGGAGCCGTCCCGGCCGGGGACGGAGTTCTCCCACGGCCCGTTCGAGGTCGTCCATGACCGGGTCGATGGCCGGGCTGTGCGCGGGCAGGTCGACGCGGACCATCGCGCACAGCACGTCGCGGGCCTGGAAGTCGGCGACGACGGCCCGCAGCTCGGCGCCGTCCCCGGCCAGCACGGTGGTCCTGGGGCCGTTGTGGGCGGCCACCTCCACCGTCGATCCGCGGGCGTCCAGGTGGGCGACGAGTTCCGCGGCCGACAGCTCGAAGACCGCCATGCCGCTGCCGCGGCCGGCGACGCGGCGCTGCTGGTCGCTGTAGTGGTGGATCAGCCGCATGGCGTCCGGGACGTCGAGGACGCCGGCGATGACGCAGGCGGCGACCTCGCCGAGGCTGTGGCCCGCGACCGCGCCCGGCCTCACGCCCGCGTCCTCGAGCCAGGCGGCGATGCCGATCTGGACGGCGCACAGCAGGGGTTGCATCACCCCCACGTCCCCGGACCGGATGTGCGGTTCGTCGAGGTGGAGCTCCTCCAGGAGGGACCAGCCGGTGTGCCGGGCCAGCTCGGCGTCGCACTCGCGCAGCACCGAGCGGAAGACCGGTTCGGTGCGGAGCAGTTCGCGTGCCATGCCCGCCCACTGCTGGCCGTAGGGGGAGCACACGAAGGCCACGTTCGGCGCCTGTGCGACGGCCGCGGCCGGCCTGCCGGTGTCCGGGGCCTGCCGGGCGCCCTCGCGGCCCAGCTCGCTGATGCGCAGGTCGGGGGTGGAGGCCGCAGCCTCCAGCAGGTCCAGGAAGTCCTGTGTGAGCTTTTCTGCGTCCTGGTGGGTGTACAGGTCGCGGGCGTAGGTGAGGCTGGTGTCCACCCCAGCGGGGGTCCTGTCGTCGGTGAAGTCCTCGATCAGCTCGAAGCGCAGGTCGAAGCGGGTGATCCCCTCCTCCACGGGTTCGCGCTCCACCGTCAGCCCGGGCAGTTCCAGCTCGGCGGCGGTGGTGTTCTGGAAGGCGAGCATGACCTGGATGAGCGGGTGCCAGGCGGGGGAGCGCTGCGGGGCGAGCGCCTGCACCAGGTGGTCGAAGGGCACGTCCTGGTGGGCGAAGGCGGCCAGGCACCTGCCGTGCGTCTGGGAGAGGAGTTCGCGGAAGGTCGGGTCGCCGTCGGTCCGGTTGCGCAGGACGAGCGTGTTGACGAAGAAGCCGACCAGGTCGTCCAGCGCCTCGTCGGTGCGGCCCGCGGTCGGGGTGCCGATGGCGATGTCCGTGCCGGCGCCCCTGCGCGTCAGCAGCGCGGCCAGCGTCGCCTGCACCACCATGAACACGCTGGTGCCGGTGGAGCGCGCCAGTTCCCGCAGTGCGCGGTGGGTGCGGGCGGGGACGCGGGCGGGGACCCGGCCGCCCCTGTGCGAGGGCGTCGCCGGCCGGGGGCCGGTCGCGTCGATCTCCAGCCGGTCGGACAGGCCCTCCAGCTCCTCGCACCAGAAGCGGGTCTGCCGGTTGAGCGGGCTCTGCGGGTCCTGCGGTGCGCCGAGCAGCTCGCGGTGCCACAGGGTGTAGTCGACGTACTGGACCGCGAGGTCGGTCCAGGGCGGTTCCGCGCCGGCCCTGCGGGCGGCGTAGGCGGTGCCGATGTCGCGGACCAGCGGCGCCAGCGACCAGCCGTCGCAGGCGATGTGGTGCACCACCAGCATGAGCACGTGCTCGCGTTCGCCCAGGCGCAGCAGCCGGGCGCGCAGCGGGGTCTGCGCCGTCAGGTCGAAGAGGTGGCCGGACTCCGCGGTCAGGATCTGGGCGAGGTCCTCCTCGCGGACACGGTCGACCTCCAGGCCGACCGGGGCTTCCCCGGGGTCGAGCACGATCTGCTGGGGCCGCCCGTCCCAGTCCGGGTAGGCGGTGCGCAGGCTCTCGTGGCGGGCCACCAGGTCCTCCAGCGCCCGGTGCAGCGCCGCGACGTCCAGCTCGCCGCGCAGCCGGTAGGCCATGGGCATGTTGTAGTTGCCCGCGCCGCCGTGCAGGCGGTTGAGGAACCACAGCCGCCGCTGCGTGTACGAGAGCGGGATCTCCTCGGGCCGTTCGGCCGGGGCCAGCGGCGGGCGCGGGTCCTGTCCGGCCTCTCCCAGTCGCTCGGCGAGCTCGACGACCGTGGGGGCGTCGAAGACCGCGCGCACGGGGAGGTCCACGCCCAGGACGGCCCGGATGCGCGTCGTCAGCCTGGTGGCCAGGAGCGAGTGCCCGCCCAGGTCGAGGAAGGAGTCGTTCACGGAGACCGACTCCACCCCGAGGACCTGGGAGAACAGGGAGCAGAGGAGGTCCTGCACCCGGTCGCGGGGCGGTCGGGCACCGCCGGTGCCGGTGGCGCCCATCTCAGATCCCGCCCGCGGCGCGCACGCCCGTACGGACCGGGTCCGGCCAGTCCTGCTCATCGGTCCCGAACTGGCTCAGGAAGGCGAACACGAGCCGTTCCAGGCCGAACCCCACACACCCGCTGTGGGCGGGCCCCTCCCCGCGGGTGATGTCGAACGCGCGGCCGAACAGGTCGTCGTGGAAGTTGAACGAGCCGACCGCGATGCTGCGGTCGGGGCCGACGGGGAGCCGCAGCTCGTACTTGAGCTCCTGCAGGCGCTGCGACCAGATCCGCGCGGAGGTGTCGGAGCCGCTGAAGAAGGGGTCGTTGCCCACCTCGCACCAGCCGCTCAGGCCGAGCTCCTCGAGGAAGGCGAAGACCTTGCTCATGTAGCGCTCCCGCGCCCGGGCGACGTCCTCGCGCGATCCGAGGAAGACGATCTCCCGGATGGTGAAGTCCCAGAGCCGCTCCAGGGTGGTGGAGTAGCCCGCCTCGAACCGGAAGGACTTGCCGCGGGAGGTGACCACGTGCAGGCCCTCGCCCTCCAGCGCCCGCCCGCCGTACTGGGCGAAGGTGTGGTAGCACATGGTCGGCGGCAGGCAGTAGTCCACGTTCCCGCACGACTGCAGCACCGAGGGGCCGATGCCCGTCCGGGGGTAGGACTCCTGGAAGGACCGGTAGACGTCGATGTCGTTGTGCAGCCGCGTGACGAACATCAGGTGCTGGGGGAAGGACGTGAAGTACCCGGCCCTCTCCAGGGTCGAGGTCCTGATCAGCGTCGGGTACCGGAACTCGCGTGCGGAGTGGTCCTGCGCGAGGATCCCCAGGACCGCGCGGTCGAAGTAGGCGAACAGGGACAGCAGGGGTTCGCCGACGGCGACCTGGCCCTCGCCGACCTCGGCGACCGCTCCGGCCGCCGCCAGGCGCTCGAACGTGTCGCCGTCCGCGGCGCGCCCGTGCGGCGAGGTCCACACGGACTTGGGCCGGGTCGGCATCTGCGGGCGCACGTCGTTGTCGACCATCCGGTTGACCTTGGCCTCAAGCCCGTCCTCCCCGCAGGGCCCGCGGGTGGTCAGGTCCACCGCCGTCACCGTGTCGCCGTCCCCGACCAGCGCGAAACCGGAGATCCGCGGGGACACGAAGTACAGCCGCCTCTCGATCTCCGGCCCCAGAGCCCCGGGGACGGGGGTGTGCAGGGGGACGCGTGTGGGGCCGCCGCCGGCCGGGGCCGGCGGCTGGTCGTTGCGGTGCGTGTGGTTCACGGGGGTGCCTTACTCGCCGTTCGGAAGCAGGGGGCGCGCGGGGGCGGGGGGACCGGTGCGCGTCGGGGTCAGCTCTGCGCGTCGGTCCTGGACGTGGCCAGGCGGACGAGCCCGTTCACCGTGCGGAAGTTGTCGAAGTCCATGTCGTCCGGGCCGAGCGTCAGAGCGAACTCCTTCTCGACGAAGGCGGCGAGCTGCATCGCGAACAGGGAGTTGACGTAGCCCAGGGCGAAGAAGTCGTCGGTGTCGGCCAGCGGCTGCCCGCCGGTGTGCTCGCGCAGGAACGTGTGGATGCGCTCTCGTGCGTTCTCGGTCGTCATGTCCGTGTCTCCTGTCGGGGGTCGGAAGGGGGTCAGTAGGTGTGGAAGCCCTGGCCGCTCTTGCGGCCGAGCAGGCCGGCGTCGACCATCTTCTGCAGGAGCGGGGCCGGGCGGTACTTGCTGTCGCGGAAGCTGTCGTGCAGGACGGTGATCGAGTTGAGGATCGTGTCGAGGCCGATGAGGTCGCCGGTCTCCAGCGGCCCCATCTTGTGGCCGAAGCAGCCGCGGAACATCTTGTCGACGTCCTCGGCCGAGGCGATCCCCTCCTGCACGCAGAAGATCGCCTCGTTGATCGTCAGCATCAGGACGCGGTTGGTGATGAAGCCGGGGGCGTCCTGGACGACGATCCCCTCCTTGCCGAGGTCCTTGAGCAGGCCCAGCGCCGTGTCCAGGGTCTGCTCGGAGGTGAAGTGCCCCTGGACGACCTCGACCGTGTCCATCAGCGGCACGGGGTTCATGAAGTGCAGTCCGAGGATCTGGGGAGCGCGTCCGGTCACCGACCCCACCCGGGTGATGGGCACGGCCGAGGTGTTGACGCCGAAGACCACGCCGGGGCGGCACAGGGAGTCGATCTCCTCGTAGACCTCGCGTTTGACGTCCCAGTCCTCCGTCACGTTCTCCACGACGAAGTCGGCCTCCGCCATCGGCGCGAGCCCGGTGCCGGTCCGGATGCGTGCCAGCACGTCCTCGGGGGGCTCCGACGGGGTCCGGCCGCTCAGCATGCCGTTGACGAGCAGGTCGCGCCCGATCTGGCTGATCGCGCTGTCGATCTGTGCCTGGGAGACGTCGACGAGGACCACGTCGAACGACGCCTCGGCGAAGGCCTGGGCCACGCCGCGCCCGATGGTGCCGGCGCCGATCACGCCCACGGTGCGCACACTCACGCGGTACCGCCTTTCCTGGTTCGGGGTGGGGGAGCAGGGATGTGGTTCATTCCTGGGCGTCCTCGCCGTCGAGGTGGGCGGCCAGGTCCGCGACCGTGGTGAAGCGGAACAGGTCGACCATCGACACCCTGACGTCGAGGGACTTCTGGATGCTCTGGGCGATCCGCAGCGCGGACAGCGAGTCGACGCCCAGGGCGAAGGAGCTGTCGTGGACGTTGACGTCGGTCAGGTCGAGCTCGCGCGCCCAGATGTCGCCGAGGGCCCGTTCGGTGTCGGTGTAGGCGCCGTCCTGCCTGCCGAACAGGGTGGCGCCCGCGGCGGGGGCCTGCGGTGACCCCTCCCGGCGGGCGGCGCCGCCCGCCGCGGCCAGGGCGGTCCGCACGGGCGGGGAGAGCACGAAGGGCGCGCGCCGCAGCAGCTCGTCCAGGCCCCCCGCGCCGGGTCCGCCCAGGCGCGCGTAGTTGACCTCGCCCACGATGACGTTGCCGCGGGCGTGGGACATGACCTCCTCGAAGCTGTTCAGCGCGTCGGCGGTGGTGAGGGAGCGGAAGAAGCCCCGGTCCTCCTCGACCCCGTGGTCGAAGGCCATCCCGGTCTCGCTCCAGTCGCTCCAGTCGACCGTGACCGTGCGCAGGCCCCGCGCGGTGCGCTCCTCGGCGAAGTGGCCGAGGTAGCTGTTGGCGGCCGTGTAGTCGGACTGTCCGGCGGCTCCGAAGACCGACACCGTGGATCCGAAGAGGACCATGCACGCGGGCGGGTCGTCGCGGGTGACCAGGTCGAGCACCGCGGCGCCGAGCACCTTGGGGGCCAGGGTGCGCCGGAAGGTCTGTTCGTCCTTGCGGAAGAGGAAGCCGTCGCCCGCGATCCCCGCGGCGTGCAGCACGTAGGAGATCGGCCCCTGTTCCTCCCGGACCAGCCGCACGACCTCGGCCATCCGCTCCGGGTCGGCGACGTCGCCGCTGTAGCTGCGGACCCGGGCCCCGTGCTCCTCCAGCTCGCGCACGGCCCGGATCCGCTCCAGGAGCCGGGTGTCGTCGGCCGGGACGCCGTCCCACTCCTCGCGCGGGGGGAGCCCGGTGCGGTTGACCAGGGCCAGGCGCACCCCGGGCACGGTGCGGCTCAGGTGGCGCGCGGTGGCCAGGCCCAGGCCGCCCAGGCCGCCGGTGATGACGTGGACCCCGTTCTCGGGGAGGGGGTCCTGCGCAGGGGTGCCGCGCAGGTCGACCGGGACGAGCTCGGCGACGTGGCGCACTCCCGCGCGCAGGGCGACGACGGTGGGGGTGCGCCGGGCGAGCAGGAGGTCGCAGACGGGCCCGGGGCCGGTGTCCCCGTCGGTGTCGACGCACAGGACCTCGGTGCCCTCGCTCTCCATGCCGATGACCTTCGCCAGGCCGAAGAGGGTCGCGTGCACGGGGGCGGTGGCCTCCTCCCGGCCGGTCACCCTGGCCACGCGGGGCGCCACGACGCTGAACCGGCCGGGGACGCCGCCGCGCTCCCACAGGCGGCGCACCAGGTGGAAGATGCTGTGCACGCCGTGGTCGAGGCGGTCCGCGAGCTCCTCGGGGCCGCCGCAGGGGCCGTCCGCCGGGGCGGCCACGTGCACGACCTCCTCCGGCGGCCTCTCCCGGAGGGCGTCCAGCAGCCTGTCGAACCCGTCGGGGGTCGGTTCGACCCCGTGGACGTCGCCGCCCGGGGAGCTCCGGGGGCCGGTGAGCTCGGCCTCGGACACGTGCACGCCCCGGGCGCGCAGTTCCGCGGCCAGGGCGCTGCCCTGGCCCGCGCGCTCGGCGACGACCAGGACCGAACCCGGTGCGTCGCGGGGCTCCAGGGCTTCGGTCGCGCGTCGCCAGCGCAGTGCGTGGTGGCGCGTGTGCGGGCGCAGCCGCGCGACGGTCCGCCGGGGGTCGGCCACGCGCTTGGCGGTGAAGCCGCGGATCTCCACGCAGGTGGTCCCGTCGTCGTCGCAGATCAGGACGTCGGCCCTGCGTACCTCGGCGTTGTCGGCCTCCGGGCGCGTGCGGACCAGGCTCAGGCCGGTGGCGGGGACGGGCGCGTGGACGAGCAGCTCGTCGTAGCCGACGGGGAGGAAGAAGTCCGCGGCAGGGTCCGGGCCGTCCTGCTGTCCGGCCCCGTCCCGCAGGGCGAGCCCGCTGAAACCCGTGGCCAGGTCGAGCAGTGCGGGGTGCAGGGCGTGGTCCCCGCACTCCGGCCGGTACCGCTCGGGCATGTCGAGGCGGCCCAGGGCGGCGCGGACGCCGACCCGCACGGTGCGCAGGCTGCCCGTCCACCGTTCGCCGAACTCCATGACCCGGTGCCCGTCCTGGCGGGCGCCGACGTCCACGGTCTCCAGGGAGCACAGCTCGTGCAGCGCGGCCGTGTCCTGGACGGGCGGTGCGTCGAGCGCGCGGACGCCGACGGTCCCGCGGACGTGCTCGGTCCAGTGCCCGCCGTGCGGGGAGAGGCTGGCGACGGTGAACTCGGCCTCGTCCTGTCCGGTCTCCCGGACGGTGGTGTGGACCGTGCGGGGGGCGTTCTCCTGGACGAGCAGCGGGACGAGGAACGTCACGTCCCGGATCCGTGTGACGGGGCGTCCCAGGTGGAGGGCGGCTGCCGCGCGGGCCATCTCCAGGTAGGTGGTGCCCGGGACGATCGCCTCGCCGGACATCATGTGCTCGGACAGCACCCAGTGCCGCTCCGTGGCGAACTCGGTGGCGAAGACCGACTGCCCCATCGAGCGCAGCAGCTCCCGGTCGAGCAGCGGGTGCGGGCCGTCGCCCCGCACCTCGGCCGCCCGGGGCTCCGCTTTCTCGAGCCAGTGCTTCTTGCGGTGGAAGGGGTGGGTGGGCAGGGGGATGCGGCGGGGGTTGCGGTCGGCGTGGTAGGCGTCCCAGTCGGGTGTGGTGCCGTGGAGCCAGAGCTGTCCGAGGGTCTGGTGCAGGGTCTGGACGGCGGTGCGGGGGTCGCGCTTGTGGGGCAGGCTGTTCAGGGTCGTCGCCGGGTGCTCGTGCCCGTTCAGGACGCGCCGGGCGAGGCTGCGCAGGGTCTGGCCGGGGCCGATCTCCAGCAGGGTGGTGTGCGGGCCGTGTGCGGCGGTGAGGACGCCGGCGGCGAACTCGACGGTGGCCAGGATGTGCTGTCCCCAGTAGCGGGGGTCCTGGGCCTGCTCGGGGGTGATCCAGTCGCCGGTGACGTTGGAGACGAAGGGGAGGGCCGGAGGGCGCCGTTGGACGGCGGCCACGGCCGCGGTGAACTCCTCGACCATCGGCGCCATGAGCTCGGAGTGGAAGGCGTGGGAGGTCGTCAGGGGCTGGGTGGGCCAGCCGTGTTCGCGGGCGGTCTGCGCGAAGGCGTCGAGCGCCTCCCGCGGGCCGGAGACCACGCAGTCCCGGGGACCGTTGTGCGCGGCGAGGGAGAGCCCGGGGCCCAGGGCCTTCTCCACCTCGTCCCGGTCGGCCATGGTGTTGAGCATGGCTCCGGGGGCCTGGTCCTGCATGAGGCGTCCCCGGAGGGTGACCAGGCGCAGGGCGTCGGGGAGGGTGAAGACCCCGGCCAGGGTGGCGGCGGTCCATTCGCCGAGGCTGTGGCCGAGCATGCCGGTGGGGGTGATGCCCCAGTGGATCCAGAGCCGGGCCAGGGCGTACTCCAGGACGAACAGGGCGGGCTGGGTCCAGCGGGTCCGGTCCAGCTGTGCGGGGTCGGGGGTGGTGAGGAGCAGGTCGCGGATGTCGGCGTCGAGCAGTGGTTGCAGGATCCGTGCGCACTCGTCGACGGCGGCGCGGAAGTGGGGCTCGCCCCGGTAGAGGTCCTGGGCCATGCGCGGGTGCTGGGATCCCTGGCCGCTGAACAGGAAGACCAGCGGCGTGCTCCCGTGCGCGGTGTGGGCCGTGTGGGTGTGTGCCGGGTCGCGTGTCTCCAGGGCGGCGGCGACGGCACCGGCGTCTGAGCCGGTGACGGTGCGCCGGTGCGGGAACTCGCGGCGCCCGACCGCGAGGGTGTACCCGGAGTCGGTGAGGTCGGGGTCGTGCATGCGCAGGTGGGCGGCCATGCGGTCGGTGAGGTCCTCCAGCGCCTCGGGCGTGCGCGCCGACAGGGTCAGCAGCGCGGTACCGCGCGGGGCCGCGCCGGCCGCTTCCCCGGGCTTCTCCAGGGGCGCCTCCTCGAGGACGAGGTGGGCGTTGGTGCCGCCGAAGCCGAACGCACTGACGCCCGCCCGCCGGGGGTGCTCGCCGCGGGGCCAGGGCGTCAGCTCGGTGGTGACCCGGAAGGGGGTGGAGGCGAAGTCGATGTCGGGGTTGGGCGTGCGGTGGTTGAGCGTGGGCGGCAGCTCCCCGTGCTCCAGGGCGAGCGCCGTCTTGAGCAGTCCGGCGATGCCGGCGGCGGCGTCCAGGTGGCCGACGTTGCCCTTGACCGTGCCCAGGCCGATGCGGCGGTCGGTGTCCAGCGCCCGCGCCAGCGCCTGCACCTCGATCGAGTCGCCGATCAGGGTCCCGCTGCCGTGCGCCTCCACGTAGCCGATGCTCCCGGGATCGGCGTCGGCCGCGGCCAGGGCCTCGGTGACCACCTCCGCCTGGCCGGACGCCGTCGGCGCCGTGAAGCTCGCCTTGACCGCCCCGTCGTTGTTGACCGCCGATCCGCGGATGACGGCGTGGACCGTGTCGCGGTCGGCGAGCGCGTCCTCCAGCCGTTTGAGCACCACCACGCCCACACCGGAGCCGAACACCGTGCCGCGGGCGTCGGCGTCGAAGGGGCGCACGTGGCCGTCCGGGGACAGGAACGACCCCTCCTGGTGCACGTAGCCGGTGTTCTCGGGGACCTTGTAGGAGACCGCGCCGGACAGGGCCATGTCGCACTCGAAGTTGAGCAGGCTCTGGCACGCGGTGTGCACCGCCACCAGCGCACTGGAGCAGGCGGTCTGGACGGGGAAGCTCGGGCCGCGCAGGCCCAGCTTGTAGGAGACCCGGCTGGTGAGGAAGGCCAGCTCGAAGGCGAGGCCGACGTTCTCCCCCTTGATCCTCTCGCCCTGCTCCAGGTTGCTCATGAGGTTGTCGAGGTAGGCCGTCGTGCTGGCGCCCCCGAAGACCCCGATCCGGCCGTCGTGGCGGGCCGCGTCGTAGCCCGCGTCCTCCAGCGCCTGCCAGGACGTCTCCAGGAACAGCCGGTGCTGCGGGTCCATCATCTTCGCCTCGCGGGCGGTGTAGCCGAAGAACTCCGCGTCGAACTCGCCGATCCCCTCGAAGCGCGGCGCGGCCCGCACGTAGTCGGAGCGCCCGAACACCGCGGGGTCCACCCCGGCGGCCTCCAGCTCCTCCTCGCTCAGGCGCCCGATCGACTCCACGCCCTCGCGCAGGTTCGCCCAGAAGGCGGACAGGTCCGGGGCTCCGGGGAAGCGCCCGGCCATCCCGACGATGGCGACACCCTCGTGCTCCGGGAGGTCCTCGGACCCCGGCTCGGCCGCGTCGGCCATCACTGCCCCCTTGCCTTGCGGCGCCGCTGCTGGTGCCGGCGCCGCTTCTGCGCGTTCTCTCTGCGTTCCCGGAGCGCGTCGTCCGTGCCGTCCTGCGGGCCGTCGCCGTCCCGGGCCGGCTCCGGCGGCGCGGCGACCCCGGCCAGGTGGGCGACGGTCAGCCCCTCGTAGAGGTCGCCCAGCGTCACCCTGCTGCCCAGCCGGGCGTTGACGGCGCCGACCAGCTGGATGGCGATCAGGGAGTCCCCGCCCAGGTCGAAGAAGCTGTCCTGGGCGCCGACCCGCTCGACACCCAGCAGGTCCTGCCACACCTCGCGGATCACCGCCTCCGCGCCGGGCCCCGGAGCCGCCGGTCCGGCGGCGGCACCGCCCGGAACGGCCGCCGGGGGCCGTTCCGGTACGGTTGCGGGCCGCGCCGCCAGGGCCTCGGCGAACAGCGCCGACAGGTCGGCGGGCGAGACCACGACCTGCGGCTCGCCCGAGTGCGCCAGGACCGTGTCGAGCGCGCGCAGTCCTTCGAGTGCGCTCATGCCGAGCCGTTCCACGCGCAGGCGCCGGCTGTGCTCCACGGAGGAGGGCAGGGCCGTGGTGACGGACATGCCGACGTCCTTCCAGGCGCCCCAGTCGATGGCGACCACCCGGCTCCGCCGGCCGCGGTCCTGTGCGAAGGCGTCCAGGAAGCAGTTCGCGGCGCAGTAGTCCACCTGCCCGGCGCTGCCGATATTGGCGCCGTTGGAGCCGAACAGCACCAGGTGGTCCAGGTCCTGGTCGGCCAGGACCTCCTCCAGGACGAGCGTGCCCCGGACCTTGGGCCGCAGGACCTCGGCGGCCTCGCGCAGGTCCTTGAGCTGGATGAGGCCCCCGCCCGCCAGCCCGGCGGCGTGGAAGACGGAGTGGACGCCGCCCCAGCGCCGGACGGCCTCGTCCACGACCGCGCGCATCGCGTCCCGGTCGGTGACGTCGGCGCGGACGACGAGCAGCTGCGCGCCGCGGTCCCGGAGCCGCTTGAGGCGGTGCACGATCTCGGTGGTCCGGCGGTCGCCCGTGCCCGCGTCGAGCCAGGTCTCCCACTCCTCGGCGGGCGGGAGGCCGGTGCGCGAGGTCAGGACGATGCGGGCCCCGTCGGACGCCAGGTGCTCGGCCAGCGCCAGGCCCAGGCCGCCGGTGCCGCCCGTGATGAGGTGCACGCGGTCCCTGCGCGCGCCCGGAACCGTGTGGGCCGGGGGCAGGGGGTGGGGGAGGAAGTGCTGCGTCCAGCGGTGGGGGCCGCGGTGGGCGACGGTCTCCGGACCGGGTCCGGGCTCGCTCGCCAGCTCCGCCGCCAGCCGGTCGACCAGCCGCGGGTCGGGCGCCGCCGCGCAGTCGATGTCGACACTGCGGCAGGCCGTGTCCGGCAGCTCGCGGGACATGACCCGGCAGGGGCCGAGCAGGGTGGCCTTGGCCGGGTCGAGGACCTCGTCGCCGGTGACGCCGTGCAGCCCGTTGCTGAGCACCCAGAATCGGCGCGGCTCCCCGTCGGCGTGGCGGGACAGGGACGTGGTGAGGCGGACCAGGCTCTCGAAGCCGAGCCGCAGCGCCGTGTCCGGGTCGCTCCGGTCCGCACGCACGGGCGCGGTCACGCTCCAGCAGTGGACGATGCGGGTGGGCACGCCGTCCGGGCCGCCGGCGAGGGCGGCCAGGAGCCGGTCGTGGTCGGCGCCCGAGGCCGGATCGACGGTGAACCGGCCGTCGCCGTCGTCCGTCCAGGCGTCGGCGGCGGCCACCTCGGTGACCCTGGCGCCGCCCTCGCGCAGCCGTCGCGCGAGCGCCTCGCCCACGCCCAGGCCGTCGGTGAGCACCATCCAGTGCCGGCTGTGGTCGGGCGCGGTGCGCAGGGGCAGCGGGGCGCGCTGCCAGGACGGGACGTGGAACCAGTCCGCCGTGTTCTCGTGTCGCCGGGGGACGCCGTCCTCCGCCCCGTGCTCCTGCTGCGCGGTCGGCTCGACCTTGTCCAGCCAGTGCTTTCGGCGGTGGAAGGGGTGGGTGGGCAGGGGGATGCGGCGGGGGGTGCGGTCGCTGTAGTAGGCGTCCCAGTCGGGTGTGGTGCCGTGGAGCCAGAGCTGTCCGAGGGTCTGGTGCAGGGTCTGGACGGCGGTGCGGAGGTCGCGCCTGTGCGGCAGCGAGTGGAGCGCGGCAGCGGGGACCCCGGCGTCCGCCGTGACGCGCCGGGCGAGGCTGCGCAGTGTCTGGCCGGGGCCGACCTCCAGCAGGGTGGTGTGGGGTGAGGCGGCTGCGGTGAGGACGCCGGCGGCGAACTCGACGGTGGCCAGGATGTGCCGGCCCCAGTACCCGGGATCCTGGGCCTGCTCCGGGGTGATCCAGTCGCCGGTGACGTTGGAGACGAAGGGAAGGGCCGGAGGGCGCCGTTCGGCGGCGGCCACGGCCGCGGTGAACTCCTCGACCATCGGCGCCATGAGCTCGGAGTGGAACGCGTGCGACGTGGCCACTTCCTGCGTGCTCCAGCCGTGTTCGCGGGCGGTCTGCGCGAAGGCGTCGAGCGCCTCCCGCGGGCCGGAGACCACGCAGTCCCGGGGACCGTTGTGCGCGGCCAGGAACAGTGAGGGCGGGAGGACCGCCTGCACGGCTTCGCGGTCGGCCATGGTGTTGAGCATGGCTCCGGGGGCCTGGTCCTGCATGAGGCGTCCCCGGAGGGTGACCAGGCGCAGGGCGTCGGGGAGGGTGAAGACCCCGGCCAGGGTGGCGGCGGTCCATTCGCCGAGGCTGTGGCCGAGCATGCCGGTGGGGGTGATGCCCCAGTGGATCCAGAGCCGGGCCAGGGCGTACTCCAGGACGAACAGGGCGGGCTGGGTCCAGCGGGTCCGGTCCAGGCGGGCTGGGTCCTCGTCGGTGAGGAGCAGGTCGCGGATGTCGGCGCCGAGCAGGGGTTGCAGGATCCGGGCGCACTCGTCGACAGCGGTGCGGAAGTAGGACTCCTCCCGGTAGAGGTCCTGGGCCATCCGCGGGTGCTGGGACCCCTGACCGCTGAATAGGAACACGACAGGGGGGTTGTCGCGGACGACCCGCGCGCTGTGCGCGGACGCGGGGTCGCGTGTCTCCAGGGCGGCGGCGACGGCACCGGTGTCGGGGCCGGTGACGGTGCGCCGGTGGGGGAACTCGCGGCGCCCGACGGCGAGGGTGTACCCGGCGTCGGTGAGGTCGGGGGAGTGTAGGCGCAGGTGGGCGGCCATGCGGTCGGTGAGGTCCTCCAGCGCCTCGGGCGTGCGCGCCGACAGGGTGATGAGTCCTGCGCCGCGGCCGCTCGCGGAGCGGGTGGGCGGCGGAGGGGCCTCCTCGAGGACGAGGTGGGCGTTGGTGCCGCCGAAGCCGAACGCACTGACGCCCGCGCGCCGGGGGCGGTCCCCGCGCGGCCAGGGCGTCAGCTCGGTGACGACGTCGAACGGAGTGGCCGCGAAGTCGATGTCGGGGTTGGGCGTGCGGTGGTTGAGCGTGGGCGGCAGCTCCCCGTGCTCCAGCGCCAGCGTCGTCTTGATCAGTCCGGCGATGCCGGCGGCGGCGTCCAGGTGGCCGACGTTGCCCTTGACCGTGCCCAGGCGGACGCGCCGGTCGGTGGTGTAGGAGCGCGACAGCGCCTGCACCTCGATCGGGTCCCCCAGCGCCGTCCCGGTCCCGTGGGCCTCCACGTAGTCGACACCGCCCGGGTCCAGGCCGGCGCGGGCCAGGGCCGCCGCGACCACCGCGGCCTGGCCGCTCACGCTGGGCGCGGTGAAGCCGACCTTGACCGCCCCGTCGTTGTTGACCGCCGATCCGCGGATGACGGCGTGGACCGTGTCGCGGTCGGCGAGCGCGTCCTCCAGCCGTTTGAGCACCACCACGCCCACGCCCGTGCCGAAGACGGTGCCTCGGGCGTCGGCGTCGAAGGGGCGCACGTGGCCGTCCGGGGACAGGAACGACCCCTCCTGGTGCACGTAGCCGGTGTTGAGCCCCGGGTCCACGTGCACGCCGCCGGAGAGCGCCATGTCGCACTCGCCGTCGAGCAGGCTCCGGCAGGCGGTGTGCACCGCCACCAGCGCCGTCGAGCACGCGGTCCGCAGGGACAGGCTCGGCCCCTTCAGGTCCAGCTTGTAGGACACCCGTGTGGAGAGGAACCCCAGCTCGTTGCCGACGAGGACCTGGGTCCGGCCCAGGGTGTCCACGAGGCGCCGGTGCGAGTGCACGTGGGCCAGGTACCGGTTGGCCCCCGCGCCGCCGAACACCCCGATCGCGCCGCGGTGGCGGGCCGCGTCGTAACCGGCGTCCTCCAGCGCCTGCCAGGACGTCTCCAGGAACAGCCGGTGCTGCGGGTCCATCACCTGCGCCTCGCGGGCGGTGTAGCCGAAGAACTCCGCGTCGAACTCGTCCGCGCCCTCGAACCTCGGCACCGCCCTGACGTAGTCCGGTTTGCCGGACTCCTCGCCGGGCACCCCGGCGGCCTCCAGCTCCTCCTCGCTCAGGCGCCCGATCGACTCCACGCCCTCGCGCAGGTTCGCCCAGAACGCGGACAGGTCCGCGGCTCCGGGGAAGCGCCCGGCCATCCCGACGATGGCGACGCCCCCGCGCGGCCCCCCGCCGCCCGCGGCCGTCACCGCTCCTCCCCGCGGCCGTCGACGAGCTCGCCGAGGGTGCGCACGGTGGGGCCCTCGTAGACGATGGTCAGCGGGACCGCCACGGCGAGCTCCTGGCGCAGCCGGTGCACGACCTGCAGGCCGAGGAGGGAGCTGCCGCCCAGCTCGAAGAAGTTGTCGTGCACGCCCACGGACTCGACGCCGAGGAGCTCCTGCCAGATCAGCGCGATCCGCTCCTCCGTGGCTCCGGCCGGGGCGACGTAGGGGTTGCGCAGCTGGGGCCGCTCGTGCAGGCGGACCGGGGCCGGCGCGTCGGCGACCGGATCCGCCCACAGCCGCACGCGGGCGGCCAGGTCCCCGGTGGAGACGGCGACCTGGGGCAGGGGCGCGGAGCGCAGCAGCCGGTCGAAGACCCGGCGGCCCTCCTCCGGGGCCAGGGCCAGTTCGCGCACGGCGGCGCCGAGGTCGGTGCGCGCCCGCCCCTCCTCCCGGGCGAATAGCCAGGCCTCCCAGTTCACGCTGGTCCACGGCTGCTCCGGGCCGTGGTGCCGCTGGGCGAAGGCGTCCAGGGCGGCGTTGGCGGCGGCGTAGGCGGCGAACCCGAGCCCGCCCAGGATCGAGGCGACCGAGGAGCTGATGACCGCGAAGTCCAGGCGCTGCCCGGCGAACACCTCGTGCAGGACCCGGGCGCCGTGCAGCTTGGGGCCGAAGTGCCACGCGCACTCCTGCGGCCCCAGCTCCGTGATGGTGCGGTGGGCGTCCTGCCCGGTGGTCCCGGCGCAGTGCAGGATCCCGTTGACCGGACCCAGCTCCCGGGACACCCGCTCCTGGACCGCGCGCACGGCCGCGAGGTCGCCGACGTCGGCGGCGACCACCGTCACCGTCGATCCGAGCTCCTCGATCCCGCGCACCGCCCGGACGGCCGACGCGGTGGGTCCGGGCAGCGCCGGGTCGTCCCACTCCTCGCGGGGCGGCAGGCCCCTGCGCCCGAGCAGGACCAGGCGCACCCGCTCCTGTTCGGCGAGGGCCCCGGCCATGAGCAGCCCGATCTTCCCCAGGCCGCCGGTGACCAGGTAGACGCCGTCCCTCCGGACCGGTGGGGCCGTGCCGCCCCGGAGTTCCACCGGTTCGTAGCCCTGGGCCCACAGGTGCCTTCCGCGCATTGCGAGGACGGGCTCCTGCGCGGGGTGGGCCAGGTGGTCCAGCAGGCGGCCGGCGAGCTCGGGCGGTCCGGCGGGGCCGTCCGTCCGCACGTCCAGGTGGACGCACTCCAACGACGGGTACTCCTGGACGGCCACCTTGCAGATGCCCTGGACCGCGGCCTTGGGCGGGCAGAGCGGTTCGTCGCCGAGCACCGGGTGGACCTCGCTGGAGACCACGTCCCAGCGCTGCGGCCCGGCCATGAGCTCGTCCGCGCACGCCTGAGTCCAGTGGACCAGGCTGGTGAAGGCGCGGTCGAGCAGGTCCTGGACCTGTGCGGGGTCGGCGGCCCGTTCGGCGTCGGCGCCGACGCCCCAGCAGTGGACCACCCGCTCGGGCACCGCCCCCTCGGCGCGCAGCGACTCGGCCAGCCGGGTGAAGTGCTCGGGCCGCGCGGGGTCCAGGACGTAGGAGTCCTCGCGGTCGCGGCTCCACCCGTCGCCCGCCCGCACGGTGCGCACCGCTGCGCCCGTGTGCGCGAGCCGCTCGGCGAGCGCCGCGCCCAGTCCCGTGTCGTCGGCGAAGACCAGCCACCGCTGTGCGGCCAGGCGCCCGGCGTCCGCCGCGGGGGCGGGGGGCAGCCGCCGCCAGGAGGGGGCGTGGAACCAGTTGTCCTGCGAGCCGACACGCTCCTGCACCGACCTGTCGCGCGGGCCGTCCCGCCGACCCGGTTCCAGCCAGTAGCGGCGGCGCTCGAAGGGGTAGGCGGGCAGGGGCACACGCCTGGCGGACCCGCGCGGAGGGGAGGGGAGCTCGCGCCCGGCGAGCCAGAGCCGGCCCGCCGCTCCGAGCATCGCGGCCCGGTCGCTGCCGCCGAAGAAGGTGTTCGGCAGGGAGGGCACGACAACCCGGTCGGTGGCCGCCGCGGCGGGGTGCCGCAGGACGTCCGGGGTCAGGGTGGGGGCGGGGCCGACCTCGGCGACCACGATGTCCGGCACGGACCACAGCGTCCGCAGCCCGTCCGAGAAGCGCACGGTCCGGCGCATGTGCCGTGCCCAGTAGTCCGGGTCGACCGCCTGCTCGCCGGTGATCCACGTCCCGGTCGTGTTGGACACGAAGGGTCGCTCGGGCGGGTGCAGCTCCACCGAGCGCACCAGCCGCGCGTACGGTTCGACCACCGAGTCCATCGCCGGCGAGTGGAAGGCGAAGCGCGTGTTCAGCCGGCGACCGGGGGTGCCCGCCTGCTCCAGGTCGGCGGCAGCCTTCTCGATGCCCTCGACCGTGCCCGAGAGCACGCAGTTCCGCGGCCCGTTGACGGCCGCCAGCCCGACCTCGTCGCCGGTGTGGCCCAGGGCCGCCTCTTCGGAGAGGGGGACGGCGAGCATCGCGCCCTCGGGCTGCTGTTCGATCAGGCGTGCGCGCTCCACCACCAGGCGCAGCGCGTCGGGCAGGGAGAACACCCCGGCCGTGCAGGCCGCCACGTACTCGCCCAGGCTGTGGCCGATCATCGCCTCGGGGGCCACGCCCCAGGAGTCCCACAGCCGGACCAGCGCGTACTCGAGGGCGAACACGGCCGGGTACCCGAGGAGCGGCCGGTCGACGGGGGCCCGGCCGCGCGCGGGCTGCTCCAGCAAGCGGCGGAAGTCCGGGGAGGGCGGGGCCGCGGCGTCGTCCCCGGCGAACATGTGCTCGCGCACGTCCTGGCCGAGCAGAGGCTCCAGCAGCGCCGCGCACTCGTCCACGGCTTCCCCGAACACGGCCTCCCGGGCGTACAGGCCCCGTGCCATGCCCGGGTACTGCGAGCCGAAGCCCGTGAACACGAACCCCACCGGCCGGTGGGCGCTCTCCGGGGCCAGGGCGGACAGCAGGCGCCCGTCGTCGCGGGCGTCGAGGGCGCCGAGCGCCTCCTCGGTGCTGGAGCAGACCACCATGCGGCGGTGGGGGAAGGCCTTGCGCTGCCGGAGGGTGAACGCCATGTCGCGCAGGTCGGTGCCGGGGTGGGCGCGGAGGTGCTCCTGGAGCCGGTCGGTGGCGCTCTCGAGCGCCTCGGGGCTGCGGGCGGAGAGCACCAGCAGCTCCTCCCGGCCGGGTTCCGCCTGCTCGTCGGGACGGGGGCGGGGCGGGGCCTGTTCGAGGACGACGTGCGCGTTGGTGCCGCCCAGGCCGAAGGAGCTCACCCCGGCGCGCCGGGGCCCGTCCCCCTCGGGCCAGTCGCGCAGCCGCGTGTTGACGTAGAAGGGGCTCCCGTCCATGCCCAGCCGCGGGTTGGGCTCCTCGAAGTGCAGGCTGGGCGGGATCTGTCCGTGCTCCACCGCGAGCACCGTCTTGATCAGTCCGGCCACCCCGGCCGCGGAGTCCAGGTGTCCGATGTTGCTCTTGACCGAACCCAGGGCGCACCCGTGCGCCGGGAGTCCGGCGAAGGCGGAGGTGAGCGCGGAGAACTCGATCGGGTCCCCGAGGTTGGTCGCGGTCCCGTGCAGCTCGACGTAGCCGATGCTGCCGGGGTCGACGTCCGCGTTGGCCAGCGCGGTGGCGATCACCTCGGCCTGGGTCGCCGCGCCGGGTGCGCTGAACCCGGCCCGGCGCGAGCCGTCGTTGTTGAGCGCCGTGCCCTTGATGACGGCGTGGATGTGGTCGTCGTCGGCGAGCGCGTCGCCCAGCCGTTTGAGGACGACCATGCCCGCGCCCTCACCGCCGACGGTGCCCCGGGCCCGCGCGTCGAAGGTGCGGCAGTAGCCGTCGGGGGACAGGATGCCGTCCTGGCGGAAGAGGTAGCCGTCGCGGCGTGTGGCGTCGACGGCCACCCCGCCGGCCAGGGCCATGTCGCACTGGAAGGCCAGCAGGGACTGGCAGGCCTCGGCGACCGCGACCAGCGAGGTCGAGCAGGCCGACTGCACGTTGACGCTGGGTCCCCGCAGGCCGAGCTTGTAGGAGATCCGGCTGCTGACGAAGTCGGAGCGGTTGCCGATCACCGTCTGCTTGTCGCCCAGGAGCCGCTCGGCGTCGGGCTGGGTGGCGACGTTGAACAGCAGGTAGGTGTTGTTGCCCGCGCCCGCGTAGACGCCGATCGGTCCGTCGAAGCGGTCGGGGGCGTGCCCGGAGCTCTCCAGGGCCGACCAGGCGCACTCCAGCAGCACACGGTGCTGCGGGTCCATGATCTCGGCCTCGCGGGGGGAGTAGCCGAAGAAGGCGGCGTCGAACCTCTCGGAGTCCTCCAGCAGGTAGCCGGCGGCGACGAAGTCCTCGTGGCCGCGCACGTCCGCGGGCACGCCCCGCGCGGCCAGCTCCTCGTCGGAGAAGCGGGTGTCCGAGCACACCCCGGCCTTGAGGTTGCTCCAGAACTCCCCGACGTCGCGGGCCCCCGGGAAGCGTCCGGCCATGCCGACGACCGCGATGTCGAGGCTGTCGTCGTGCTCGTCGCCCGTGTCGGGCGCCGGCTGGTTCATGCCCGGCCTCGCTTCGCTCGTAGCTGCTGTTGGCGGCGGCGCAGCAGCGCGTTCTGCTGCGCCCCCCGTGCCGCTTCCGGCGGGGGCGGCTGTTCCGGCTCCCCGGAGGCGAGGAACGCGGCCTGCGCGCGCACGGTCGTGTGCTGGAACAGGCCGAGGAGGTCGATGTCGCGGCCGGTCCCGGCCCGCAGGCGGTGCTGGAGCTCGACCAGGAGCAGCGAGTGCCCGCCCAGGTCGAAGAAGTTCTGTTCCATTCCCACCTCCTCCACCCCGAGCAGCTCCCGCCACGCGTCCGCGACCAGGCGTTCCAGCCCGTTCGACGGCGGCAGGGGTGCGGAGGCGGCCGTCGTCGGCGCGGGCACCGGGGGCAGGGCCGAGCGGGCGACCTTGCCGTGCTCGGACAGCGGCAGGCGCTCCATGGGCACCACCGCCTGCGGGACCATGTGCGGGGGGATCCGCTCCCCGAGGTGTCGTTCCAGGTCGGCCCGGTCGAACGAGGCGGGGGAGTGCGGTTCGACGTAGGCCACGATCCCGCGGCCGCCCGCGAGGTCGTCGCGGACGACGGTGGTGGCGTTGCGGACCTGGGGGTGGGACTTCAGGGCGGAGTCGATCTCGCCCAGTTCGACGCGGAAGCCGCGCACCTTGATCTGGTCGTCGCGGCGCCCGAGGAAGGCGATGGTGCCGTCGGGCAGGCGCCGCACGATGTCGCCGGTGCGGTAGAGCCGCTCGCCCGCCCGTGGGCCGAGGGTGTCGGGGACGAACGCCTCCCGGGTGAGGTCGGCCCTGTCGTGGTAGCCCCGGGCGAGGTTGGCGCCGCCGATGAGGAGTTCGCCCGAGACGCCCGTGGGCACCTGCTGCCCGGCCGCGTCCACCACGTGGGCGCGGGTGTTGGGGAGGGGCACGCCGATGGGCGCGGTGTCCCACTCCGCCCGCAGGTGGTCGCCGACGGCGAGGGCGAGGACGCCGACGGTCGTCTCGGTGGGCCCGTAGTGGTTGTAGACGCGGCAGTGGGGGACCGAGCGCTGGATCCCGCGCAGCCACCGCCAGTCGGAGGGCTCTCCCCCCACGATGAGCAGGCGGCGCGGCAGGAGCTCCGCGAAGCGCGGGGAGGACTGCAGCGCCCGCAGGTGGGAGGGGGCGATCTTCAGGCAGTCCACGCCCCGGTCCCGGACCCAGTCCGCGAGCCGGTCCGCGTCCAGGGCGGTCTCCCGCGGGATCAGGTGCACCTGCCCGCCGGTGCACAGGGGAGGCACGAGGGCGGTGACGCTGGAGTCCACCGTCAGCGGCTGCACCATCGCGAAGCTGAGCGGTTCGCGCAGGCCGAACCTGTCGATGACGGCGAAGGTGTAGTTCAGCAGCTGGCGGTGCTCGATCACCACGCCCTTGGGCCTGCCGGTGGAACCGGACGTGTAGAGCAGGTACGCGGCCGTGCCGAGACCGCAGGACCCCTCGGCGGGCCTGTCGTCGGGGCGGCCCCGGAGCACGGACCAGTCGCGGTCCAGCTCGACGACGCCGCGGCCCGGTCCGAAGGAGAGGGCGGGGTCGGTGGTCACCACGGTCCGCACCGCCGCGTCGGCGAGGATCGCGGCCCTGCGTTCGGCCGGGTCGGCGGGCTCCAGCGGAACGTAGGCGCCGCCGGCCTTGAGGATGCCCAGGACGGCCACCACCAGCCTGGCGCCCCGTTCCGAGCACAGCCCCACCGTCGTCTCGGCTTCCACGCCCTGTTCGCGCAGCAGGTGGGAGAGCTGGTTGGCGCGCCGGTCGAGCTCGCTGTAGGTGAGCGCGGCCTCGGGGGTGCGCACCGCGACCGCGTCGGGGGTGCGCCGGGCCTGGGCCTCGAACAGCTCGTGGAAGGGCTGTGCGGGGACGGCGGTCGCGGTGCTGTTGAGCGCGGCGGTGAGGCGCTCCTCCTCCGCGGTGAGCACGGGCAGGTCGCGGACGGCCCGGTCCGGTGAGCCGGTCACGCCCTCCAGGAGCCGGAGCAGGTGCCCGCAGGCCCGCCGCGCGGTCGCCTCGTCGAACACGTCCGCGGCGTAGACGACCCGGCCGGCCAACCGGTCGCCGTGGTCGGTCAGCCGCACGTCCAGGTCGCAGCGGGTCGTGCGGACCGGTTCGGGACTGCCGCCGGTCTCAGGGGGGCCGTCGGATCGGGTGAGGCCGAAACCCGGCCAGGGCAGCGCGGTCGCGCCCTGCTGGTGGCGGCCGTCCTCCGCCCGGCGCAGGCTCTGCCCGGCGCGGTCGACCAGTTCGCGGAAGCTCTCCGCGCCGGTGACCCGGGTCCGTGTCAGCAGCGTGCCGCCGGAGGGGCCGGGGACGGCGACCACGAGGTCCCGCGGGCCGCCGTAGCGGTGCAGCAGGACGAGGTAGAGGGCGAGGGCCGCGGCCTCGGGTCCGCAGCCGGCCTCTCCGGCCAGCGCCCGCAGCCCGGCGGCGTCCGGTGCGGGCACCTCGAACGCCACGGAGCCCGCTCTCAGCTCGCGCCGCGCGGGCGCGGGCCGGTCCCAGGGCAGCACGGCCGCGGGAAGCGGCTCGGTGGCGCCCGCGGGCTCGGGCGGACTGGTCGACGGGGCGGGGGGAAGCGTCATGGGGCCGCCTTGCGGACGTCGGGGGCTGGGCACGCGGATCACGTCGGCCGGGGGTGGGACAGGGGGTCCGTGCCCGGGGGCGGGGGGTGTCTCCTTTTCGCGTTCCAGGACACGGTCGCGGGGACCGCGCGGCCCGGGGAGGGGGTTCCTCCGTGGCGGAACCCTGTATCAGTCCGGATTCCCGCTCCTCGGGACCGCGGTATCCGCATTCCGGTGCGCCGTCGTCATCGCGCAGCCCGTTCTGTATTCGGGGAAACGGTTCCCGAGGGTAATCGGAAGCGTGGTCGGACTACGTGGAGATCACTCACGAAACCCATCCCACTCCCCTCGCCGTGGCATTGTCGGCCCACTCGCAACCCGGGCGCAGCGAAACATCAGACCGTATGGAACGAGATACCAGAACGTCGTTGTGCGGCGCAATGGCACAACGGGTTCGAGGTTCTCGCGCACCACCGCGGACCGGTGATCCCTGGCGCATAGTAACGGTTTCCCTGGTGGAGCGGAAGCCTCTGTGAACAGCCGATTCATCGGCAGTCGGGGATTCCCGGCCGGTGTGCCGTGCGCTATCATCGCCGACGACGCAGGGCTTTTATCAGGTGGGGGTGCTTGTGCGTGCCGTGTTCGCGGGCCGATCCGACCGGCGGGAACCCGGTGGCATTACCGCGTCGGGAAGGTACAGGTCAACCCCGGGGAACCGATCCGTTTCACGCCTTCTCGCCGAGTCTTCCGGAGGGGGACCGGCCAGTGGTCGCGCCTTGCGTATTTTCGGGACGGCGGTCCGGAATCGGTGATTTTGCGAGTGTGTACTCGCGTGGTTGACCGGTGGTCGTTGAAACCGATATGTCGAAATCGTGACGGTTCGAAACAACAGGCACCCCCCTGACGTTCCGTGCCCCGCTGCGGGCGCGGCGCCGTGGGGAACGGCTGCGCCATCACGGTGCAGGACGGGAAGGACGGCCAGTGAACGACGTCAGCGGGGCCCGGCCCCTGACCTTCGGGCAGGAGCGCCTGTGGTGGCTCCAGCAGCTCGACCCGCACGACGTCAGCCACAACCTGGTCCTGCGCCTGGACTTCGCCCCGGGTGTCGCGGAGAGCGCCCTGCGTGCGGCCCTGGACCGCCTCGTCGAGCGGCACGAGGTCCTGAGGACGGCCTACTCCGCCGACGCGGAGGGGGTCCCCCGGCAGCACGCCCTCACGGCGTTCACCCTGGAACCGGACCACGCGCGCGCCGACTCGGGCGAGGCCGTCCGGGACGCGGTCCGCGCAGCAGCCGCGCGGCCCTTCGACCTCCAGGGCGCCCCGCCGCTCCGGGCGCTGGTCGTCCGCCGCGCCGGCGGACCGGACACCTTCGCCCTGGTCGTCCACCACCTGGTGGTGGACGGGCGGTCCCTGGACATCCTGGAGCGCGACCTGCGGGCCCTCTACGGCGCGGCCCTGTCCGGAGGCGACGCGGGACTCGCGCCGGCGCCCGCCCGGTTCTCGGACGTGGCCGCGGCGCAGCGCACGCCCGACGCCGTCGCCGAGCTGTCCGAGCACGTGGACCACTGGCGCCGGGAACTCCAGGGCTTCGAACGCCTGGAGCTGCCGACCGACATGCCCCGTTCCGACGACTCCGCCCCCGAGGCGGACCGGGTGCGCTTCCAGCTGTCGCCGCAGGCCACCGCCGCACTGCACCGGTTCGCCCTGCGCATGCGGGCGGCCCCCTCCAGCGTCCTGGCGGCCGCGTTCCAGTTCCTCCTGGCCAGGCAGTCGGGGCAGACCGACGTCACCATCGGCACGGTCTTCACCGGCCGCACCGGCCCCGACCTCCAGGACGTCGTCGGCTTCCTCGTCAACACCACCGCCCTGCGCGCGGACCTGTCCGGGGTGCGGACCAGCGCCGAACTGGTACGCCTCGTTCAGGGCGGGCTGGCGCGGGCCCAGGCGCACCAGCACGCCCCGTTCGAGCGGGTGGCCGCGGCGGCGACGACCGCGCGCGACTCCCACCGCAACCCCGTCTTCGACGTGGTCTACGTCCACCACGGCGGTCCCGCCGATCCGGGCGGACCCGAGGGGGACCGGGGCGTCGCACGGGTTCCGTGGAACGGTTCGGCGGCCCAGTTCGACCTGGAGTTCAGCACGGCAGTGGCCGACGGCTGCCTCCGGGGAGTCCTGACGTACCGCACCGACCTGTGGCGGCGCCCGACCGTCGAGGCGATGGCCGAGCGCCTGCGCAGGTCGATCGAGCTGGTCGTCTCCGGCCCCGACACCGCGATCTGGCAGTGCGACCTGCTGTCGGACGAGGAGCGCGATCAGTTGGTGGAGGGGTGGAACGGGCCTCGGGTGGAAGCCGTTCCCGCGTCCTTGGCCGGGCTGTTCGAGGAGCAGGTTGCCCGGACCCCGGAGGCTCCTGCGGTCGTCACGGACGAGGGTGTGATGACGTATGCGCGGTTGAACGCCCGGGTGAACCGGTTGGCCCATGAGCTGGTGGCCAGGGGTGTGCTGGGTGAGGACCGGGTGGCTGTCCTGGTGCCCCGGGGTGTGGAGATGGTGGTGTGCGCGCTGGCGGTGCTCAAGGCCGGTGCGGCGTACGTGCCGGTGGATCCGGAGTTCCCTCCCGAGCGCATCCGGTTCATCCTGGAGGACGCGCGTCCGCGTGTGGTGTTGGACGAGGGGTTCCTGGCCTCGACCGACCTGTCCGGGCGGTCGGAGGAGAATCCTCCTGCCGCCGGGTGTCCGGGGGCGGGTGCGGTGCAGGTGCTCTACACCTCGGGCTCGACGGGGCGGCCCAAGGGCGTGACCGTCACCGGCGGCTCACTCGTGAACCTGCTGATGTCGGTGAAGCGGGGTCTGCCGTTCACCGAGCGCGACCGCTTCCTGGCCAGTACCACGTTCGGTTTCGACATCGCCTCGGTGGAGCTGTACCTGCCGCTGGTGTGCGGCGGCGCGACGGTCCTGGTGACCCGCGATGCGGTGCTCACCCCCCACCGGCTGTCCGAGGCGGTCTCCACGCACGGCGTCACCCACATGCAGGCCACGCCCAGTCTGTGGAGGACCCTGCTGGAGGCGGGGATCGACCTGTCCGGTGTGCATGTGGTGACGGCGGGGGAGCCCGTCACCCGGGAACTGGCCGACGCGCTGGCCTCGGCCTCGCGGGGCGTGACCAACGGGTACGGGCCCACGGAGACCACGGTCTACTCCACGACCTGCCGCCTTTCAACGGACGACCCGGTGACCATCGGCACCGCGGTCGACAATACGCGGGTGTACGTCCTGGACGACGCGTTGGCGCCCGTGCCGGTGGGTGTGGAGGGCGAGTTGTACGTCGCGGGTGCGGGGGTGGCGCGCGGCTACCACGAGCGTCCGGGGCTGACGGCGGGGCGGTTCGTCGCCGATCCGTTCGGTGAGCCGGGTTCGCGGATGTACCGCACCGGTGATCTGGTGCGGTGGAACGCCGAGGGCGCCCTGGAGTACGTGGGTCGCTCCGACTTCCAGGTCAAGCTGCGTGGCTTCCGCATCGATCCGGGGGAGATCGAGGCGGTCCTGGCGGCGCATCCGGACATCGCGCGGGCGGTGGTTCTGCTGCGCGAGGACACCCCAGGGGAGAAGCGCCTGGTGGCCTACCACGTTCCCGTCGAGGGAGCGCAGGCCCCCGGGAGCGGGGAACTGCGCCGTCTCTCGGGTGTGGACCTGCCCGCCTATATGGTCCCGTCGGCGTTCACGGCCCTGGAGGCGTTCCCGCTGACGCCGAACGGCAAGGTGGACCGGGCGGCGCTGCCCGCCCCCGAGGCCGGGGACGCGGTCGGGCGGGGGCCGCGGACTGCGCGGGAGGAGATCTTGTGCGGGTTGTTCGCCGAGGTGCTGGGCCGGTCCGAGGTGGGGGTCGACGACGGGTTCTTCGATCTGGGCGGGCATTCGCTGTTGGCGACCCGGTTGATCAGTCGGGTGCGGTCGGTGCTCGGTGGCGAGGTGGGGGTGCGGGAGTTCTTCGACCGGCCGACGGTGGCCGGGGTCGCCGGCTTGTTGGAGCGCGAGGGCGGGCGTGCGCGTGGGGCGTTGGTGGCGGGGGAGCGGCCGGAGCGTGTGCCGTTGTCCTTTGCCCAGCGCCGGCTGTGGTTCCTCAACCAGATGGAGGAGCCGGGGACCTACAACGTCCCGGTGGCGCTGCGGCTGCGTGGCGCGGTGGACGTGGGAGCCCTGTATGCGGCGCTGGGTGACGTGGTCGGCCGTCACGAGAGTCTGCGGACGGTGTTCGTGCAGGACCGGGACCAGGTCTGGCAGCACGTACTGTCCGCTGAACAGACGGGTGTCCCCCTGGAGGCGGTCGACTCCGACCCGGCCGGACTCCCGGACGCGCTCGCGGAGTTCGTCGTGGGCGGTTTCGACCTCTCCACGCAGCTGCCGTTGCGTGCCCGGCTGTACCGGGTGTCGGACGAGGAGAGCGTGCTCTGTGTGGTGGTGCACCACATCGCGTGCGACGGATGGTCGATGGCGCCGCTGCTGGGCGACCTGGGCCGGGCCTACGACGCCCGATCGCGTGGTGGGATCCCTGTGTGGGCTCCGCTGCCGGTGCAGTACGCCGACTTCAGCCTGTGGCAGCGTCGTGAGCTGGGTGAGCAGTCCGACCCCGGCAGCGTCATGCATACCCAGCTGGAGTACTGGCGCCGTGCCCTGGAGGGCGCTCCGCAGGAGTTGGCTCTGCCGACCGACCGGTCCCGGCCGGCGGTGGCGTCCTGGCGTGGCGGCACCGTCGACCTCGACATCCCCGCCGAGGTGCACGAGAGCCTGGCGATGTTGGCCCGCGAGTGCGGGGGGACGCTGTTCATGGTGCTCCAGGCGGGCTGGGCGGCGCTGCTCAGCCGGTTGGGCGCCGGAACCGACATCCCCGTCGGAACCGTGGTGGCCGGAAGGCCGGACGAAGCCCTGGAGGACCTGGTCGGGTTCTTCGTCAACACCCTGGTGCTGCGTACCGACGTCTCCGGCGACCCCACGCTGCGAGAGCTCGTCACGCGCGTCCGCGAGGGCGGTCTGGACGCTTTCGCGCACCAGGACGTGCCGTTCGAGTGGCTGGTGGAGGTCCTCAACCCCGAGCGTTCGGCCTCTCGGCATCCGCTCTTCCAGACCCTGCTGGTGATGCAGAACAACCGGCGGACATCGCTCGCTCTGGAGGGGTTGGAGGTCGAGGAGTACCCGGTCGATTTCCGGGTGGCCAAGTTCGACCTCTCCCTGAGCGTGTACGAGGAGTTCGGGGAGGCCGGCGATCGGGCGGGTCTGGGCGGACACCTGGAGTTCGCCGAGGACCTGTTCGACCGTTCCACCGCCGAGCGGATCGTGCGCTGGTACGCGGCGGTGCTGGCCGAGATGGCCCGCGACGGCTCGGTCCGGGTCGGCCGGGTCGAGCTGCTCTCCCCCGGCGAGCGCGATCAGTTGGTGGAGGGGTGGAACGGGCCTCGTGTGGAAGCCGTTCCCGCGTCCTTGGCCGGGCTGTTCGAGGAGCAGGCCGCGCGGTCCCCGGAGGCTCCCGCGGTCGTCACCGACGAGGGGGTGACCACCTACGCCGAGCTCAACGCCCGGGTGAACCGGTTGGCCCACGAGCTGGTGGCCAGGGGTGTGCGGGGCGAGGACCGCGTCGCGGTCCTGCTGCCGCGCGGTGTGGACATGGTGGTCTGTGCTCTGGCGGTGCTCAAGGCCGGCGCTGCCTATGTGCCGGTGGACCCGGAGTTCCCCGCCGAGCGCATCCGGTACATCCTGGAGGACGCCCGGCCCCGCGTGGTCCTGGACGAGGAACTCGTGGGACGGATGGACCTCACCGCCCGCTCTGCCGCGAACCCCGAGTCCGTGGGATGCGCGGGGGCGGGTGCGGTGCAGGTGCTCTACACCTCGGGCTCGACGGGGCGGCCCAAGGGGGTCACCGTCACCGGCGGCGCGCTGGTGAACCTGCTGATGTCGGTGAAGCGGGACCTGCCCTTCACCGAGCACGACCGCTTCCTGGCCAGCACCACGTTCGGTTTCGACATCTCCTCCATCGAGATCTATCTGCCGCTGGTGTGCGGCGGTGCGACGGTCCTGGTGACGCGCGAGGACCTGTTGGACCCCCGGCGGCTCGCGCGCATGGTCGACCGGCACGGTGTCACCCACATGCAGGCCACCCCCAGCCTGTGGTCGACCCTGCTGGAGGCCGGCATCGACCTGTCCGGCGTGCACGTTGTCACGGGAGGAGAAGCGGCCACCCCGGAGCTGGTCCGTGCACTGGCCTCCGCGGCCCGGGGCGTGACCAACGGGTACGGGCCCACCGAGACCACGGTCTACTCGACCACCTGCCGCCTGTCCGAGGACGACCCGGTGACCATCGGCACCGCGGTCGACAACACGCGGGTGTATGTGCTGGACGACGCGTTGGCGCCCGTGCCGGTGGGTGTGGAGGGCGAGCTCTATATCGCGGGTGCCGGGGTCGTGCGCGGCTACCACGAGCGCCCCGGCCTGACCGCCGGGCGGTTCGTCGCCGATCCGTTCGGTGAGCCGGGTTCGCGGATGTACCGCACGGGTGACGTGGTGCGGTGGAATTCCGAGGGCGCGCTGGAGTACGTGGGGCGCTCCGACTTCCAGGTGAAGATCCGCGGCTTCCGGGTCGAGCTGGGGGAGATCGAAGCGGCTCTGCACCGTTGTCCGGGTGTGGAGCAGGCTGTCGTCGTCGTGCACGAGGACGCGGGCGGTGAGCGGCGCCTGGTCGGGTACACCGTCCCTGCGGCGGGCCGGGTCCTGGACGCGGACGACATCCGGAGCCGGACGGAGTCGATGCTCCCCGGCTACATGGTCCCGCTCGTGGTGCTGCTCGACGCGTTCGCGTTGACGCCGAACGGCAAGGTGGACCGCGCGGCGCTGCCGGTCCCCGAGGTCGTGGCGGTGGCGAGTCGGGCTCCGCGTTCGGCGCGGGAGGAGATCCTGTGCGGGTTGTTCGCCGAGGTGCTGGGCCGGTCCGACGTCGGGGTCGACGACGGGTTCTTCGACCTGGGTGGGCATTCGCTGTTGGCGACCCGGCTGATCAGTCGGGTGCGGTCGGTGCTCGGCGGTGAGGTGGGGGTGCGGGAGTTCTTCGACCGGCCGACGGTGGCCGGGGTCGCCCGGTTGTTGGGTGATGGGAAGAGCCGCTCGCGTGCGGCGCTGGTGGCGGGGGAGCGGCCGGAGCGTGTGCCGTTGTCCTTCGCCCAGCGCAGGCTGTGGTTCCTCAACCAGATGGAGGAGCCGGGGACCTACAACATTCCCGTGGCGCTGCGGCTGCGGGGCGCGGTGGACGTAGGGGCCCTGCGTGCGGCGCTGGGCGACGTGGTCGACCGTCACGAGAGTCTGCGGACGGCGTTCGTGCAGGACCGGGACCAGGTCTGGCAGCACGTTCTCCCACCAGGGCAGACGGAAGCCTTCTTCGACATCGTGGACCGTGCGCCCGGTTCCGGGGCCGCGGACGGCGCTTCGGAGGGGATCGCGTCGTCGTTGGCGGAGTTCGCCGTGGGCGGGTTCGACCTCTCCGCGCAGCTGCCGTTGCGTGCCCGGCTGTACCGGGTGTCGGAGGGCGAGAGTGTTCTCTGTGTGGTGGTGCACCACATCGCGTGCGACGGATGGTCATTGGCGCCGCTGCTGGGCGACCTGGGCCGGGCCTACGAAGCCCGCGTAGGCGGCCGGGTTCCCGGCTGGTCGCCGCTGCCGGTGCAGTACGCCGACTTCAGCCTGTGGCAGCGTCGTGAGCTGGGTGAGCAGTCCGACCCCGGCAGCGTCATGCACGCCCAGTCGGAGTACTGGCGTGGGGCTTTGCAGGGGGCGCCGCAGGAGTTGGCGCTGCCGACCGACCGGCCCCGCCCGGCGGTGGCGTCCTGGCGCGGCGACGCGGTCGGCCTCGACATCCCCGCGGAGGTGCACGAGGGCCTGGCCGGCCTGGCCCGGGAGTGCGGCGGGACGCTGTTCATGGTGCTCCAGGCGGGCTGGGCGGCGCTGCTCAGCCGGTTGGGCGCGGGCACCGACATCCCGGTGGGCACCGTGGTGGCCGGAAGGCCGGACGAAGCCCTGGAGGACCTGGTCGGGTTCTTCGTCAACACCCTGGTGCTGCGGACCGACGTCTCCGGCGACCCCACGCTGCGGGAGCTGGTGGCCCGGGTGCGCGAGGGCGGTCTGGACGCTTTCGCGCACCAGGACGTGCCGTTCGAGTGGCTGGTGGAGGCGCTCAACCCGGAGCGTTCGGCGTCCCGGCACCCGCTCTTCCAGACCCTGCTGGTGATGCAGAACAACCGGCGCTCCCCGCTGGAGCTCGCCGGGGTCGGGGTCGAGGAGTACCCGGTCGATTTCCGGGTGGCCAAGTTCGACCTCTCGCTGAACGTGTACGAGGAGTTCGGGGAGGACGGCGGCCGGGCGGGCCTGGGCGGACACCTGGAGTTCGCCGAGGACCTGTTCGACCGTTCGACCGCCGAGCGGCTGGCGCGCTGGTATACGGCGGTGCTGGCGGAGATGGCCCGCGACGGCTCGGTCCGGGTCGGCCGGGTCGAGCTGCTGTCGGCAGACGAGCGCCGTCAGCTGCTGCACACGTGGGGCCGGGGTGCACCGCACGCCGACGGGCAGAGCGCCACGGAGATCCTGCCCGAGCTGTTCGAGGCGCAGGTTGCCCGGACCCCCGAGGCTCCCGCGGTCGTCACCGACGAGGGGGTGACCACCTACGCCCAGCTCAACGCCCGGACGAACCGGCTGGCCCGTGAACTCCTCGCGAGGGGGGTGGGACCGGAGACACGGGTCGCCATCGCCCTGCCGCGATCCGTCGAGATGTTCACCGCCGCGCTCGCCGTGCTCAAGGCGGGCGGAGCCTACGTCCCCGTCGACACCGACTACCCCCGTGAGCGCGTCGCGTTCATGCTCGCCGACGCGGCCCCCGCACTGGTGCTCACCACGGTCGCGGCCGACCCCGCGTCTCCCGCCGCACCTTCCCTGTGCCTGGACGACCCGCGGACCGCCGAGGCCGTGCGGAGCCGTGCGGAGCGGGACATCACCCAGGACGAACGCCCGGCCCCCCTCCGGCCCGAACACGCCGCCTACGTCATCTACACGTCCGGGTCCACCGGAACCCCGAAGGGCGCGGTCAACCACCACGCCGGTGTGGCCAACATGGCCCGCGCCACCATCCGTGCCCTGGAACTGGGCCCCGGCGACGTCGTCGCGCAGGTGGCCTCGTTCAGCTTCGACGCCGCCTCCGCCGAATGGTGCCACGCCCTGTTGAGCGGCGCAGCGCTCGCGGTGGCCGCAGCCGACACCGTCCTGGCGGGCCAGGACCTGGTCGACTTCCTCGACGGTCACCGGGCCACCCACGCCCTCATCACCCCAGCGGTCCTGGGTTCCCTGCCCGAGACCGCGCCCGCCGTGCTCACCGGACTCCGCTCGCTGGCCTCGGGCGGGGAGGCGTGCTCGACCGAGTTGGTGGAGCGCTGGGCCGAGGGCCGGCGCATGGTCAACGCCTACGGTCCGACCGAGGCCGCGGTCTGCTCCACCTTGAGCGACCCGCTCAAGGGAAGCCCCGGCCGTGTGCCCATCGGACGGCCCCTGTCCGGCACGCGGGTGTATGTGCTGGACGACGCGTTGGCGCCCGTGCCGGTGGGTGTCGCGGGCGAGCTCTATATCGCGGGTGCGGGGGTGGCGCGCGGCTACCACGAGCGTCCGGGGCTGACGGCCGGGCGGTTCGTCGCCGATCCGTTCGGTGATCCGGGGGCGCGGATGTACCGCACGGGTGACGTGGTGCGGTGGAATTCCGAGGGCGCGCTGGAGTACGTGGGGCGCTCCGACTTCCAGGTGAAGATCCGCGGCTTCCGGGTCGAGCTGGGGGAGATCGAAGCGGCTCTGCACCGTTGTCCGGGTGTGGAACAGGCTGTCGTCGTCGTACGTGAGGACGCGGGCGGTGGGCGCCGTCTGGTCGGGTACGCCGTCCCGCCGGCGGGACACGGCTTGGACACGGACGGTATCCGGAGCCGACTGGCCGGGGACCTGCCCGCCTATATGGTCCCGTCGGCGTTCGTGGCCCTGGAGGCGTTCCCGCTGACGCCGAACGGCAAGGTGGACCGGGCGGCGCTGCCGGTCCCCGAGGTCGTGGCGGTGGCGAGTCGGGCTCCGCGGACCGCACGGGAGGAGATCCTGTGCGGGTTGTTCGCCGAGGTGCTGGACCGTCCCGACGTCGGGATCGACGACGGGTTCTTCGATCTTGGTGGGCACTCGCTGCTGGCGACCCGGTTGATCAGTCGGGTGCGGTCGGTGCTCGGCGGTGAGGTGGGGGTGCGGGAGTTCTTCGACCGGCCGACGGTGGCCGGGGTCGCTGCCTTGCTGGAGCGCGAGGGTGGTCGTGCGCGTGCGGAGTTGGTGGCGGGGGAGCGGCCGGAGCGGGTGCCGTTGTCGTTCGCCCAGCGCAGGCTGTGGTTCCTGAACCAGATGGAGGAGCCGGGGACCTACAACGTCCCGGTGGCTCTGCGGCTGCGGGGCAGGGTCGATGCCGTGGCCCTGCACGCGGCCCTGGGCGATGTGCTCGGCCGTCACGAGAGTCTGCGGACGGTCTTCGTGCAGGGCCAGGACCAGGTCTGGCAACACGTGCTCCCGGCAGAGCAGACCCCGGCGCCGCTGGAGATCGTCGACCGCGAGTCGGGGGAGGACGTCGCCGGACTGACGGGGTTCGTCGCGCGCGGTTTCGACCTGTCGGTGGAACCTCCCGTGCGTGCCCGGCTGTACCGGGTCTCGGACGGCGAGAGTGTTCTCTGCGTGGTGGTGCACCACATCGCGTGCGACGGATGGTCACTGGCACCGCTGCTGGATGATCTGAGCCGTGCCTATCGGTCTCGCGCACGCGGCCGGGTCCCCGACTGGTCGCCGCTGCCGGTGCAGTACGCCGACTTCAGCCTGTGGCAGCGCCGGGATCTGGGAGAGCAGTCCGATCCCGGCAGTGTCATGCACGCCCAGTCGGAGTACTGGCGCCGTGCCCTGGAGGGCGCTCCGCAGGAGTTGGCTCTGCCGACCGACCGGCCCCGCCCGGCGGTGGCGTCCTGGCGGGGCGGCACCGTCGATCTCGCCCTTCCCGCGGAGGTGCACGAGGGACTGGCCGGCCTGGCCCGGGAGTGCGGGGGGACGCTGTTCATGGTGCTTCAGGCGGGCTGGGCGGCGCTGCTCAGCAGGTTGGGCGCGGGTACCGACATCCCGGTGGGGACGGTGGTGGCGGGGCGTTCGGACGAGGCGTTGGAGGACCTGGTCGGGTTCTTCGTCAACACCCTGGTGCTGCGGACCGACGTCTCCGGCGATCCCACGCTGCGCGAACTCGTCACGCGCGTCCGTGAAAGGGGTCTGGACGCTTTCGCGCACCAGGACGTGCCGTTCGAGTGGCTGGTGGAGGCGCTCAACCCGGAGCGTTCGGCGTCCCGGCACCCGCTCTTCCAGACGCTGCTGGTGATGCAGAACAACCGGCGTTCCTCGTTGGCCCTGGAGGGGTTGGAGGTCGAGGAGTACCCGGTCGATTTCCGGGTGGCCAAGTTCGACCTCTCCCTGAGCGCACGCGAGGAGTTCGACGAACAGGGCGCGCGAGCGGGACTGGTCGGCCAGTTGGAGTTCGCCGAGGACCTGTTCGACCGTTCCACCGCCGAGCGGATCGTGCGCTGGTACGCGGCGGTGCTGGCCGAGATGGCCCGCGACGGCTCCCTCCGGGTCGGCCAGGTCGACCTGCTCTCTCCCGGTGAGCGCGATCAGCTGCTGCACACGTGGGGCCGGGGCGCACCGCACACCGACGACCGGACCTCCACGGAGAGCCTGGCCGGGCTGTTCGAGGCGCAGGTTGCGCGGTCCCCGGAGGCTCCCGCGGTCGTCACCGACGAGGGGGTGACCACCTACGCCGAGCTCAACGCCCGGGTGAACCGGTTGGCCCATGAGCTGGTGGCCAGGGGTGTGCGGGGTGAGGACCGTGTCGCGGTCCTGGTGCCCCGGGGTGTGGAGATGGTGGTCTGTGCTCTGGCGGTGCTCAAGGCCGACGCTGCCTATGTGCCGGTGGATCCGGAGTTCCCTCCCGAGCGCATCCGGTTCATCCTGGAGGACGCCCGGCCCCGTGTGGTGCTGGACGAGGGGTTCCTGGCCTCGACCGACCTGTCCGGGCGGTCGGAGGAGAATCCGCCTGCCACCGGATGTCCGGGGGCGGGTGCGGTGCAGGTGCTCTACACCTCGGGCTCGACGGGGCGGCCCAAGGGCGTGACCGTCACCGGCGGTGCGCTGGTGAACCTGCTGATGTCGGTGAAGCGACATCTGTCCTTCACCGAGCGCGACCGCTTCCTGGCCAGTACCACGTTCGGTTTCGACATCTCCTCCGTCGAGGTGTATCTGCCGCTGGTGTGCGGCGGTGCGACGGTCCTGGTGACGCGCGAGGACCTGTTGGACCCCCGGCGGCTCGGGCACATGATCGACCGGCACGGTGTCACCCACATGCAGGCGACCCCCAGCCTGTGGAGGACCCTGCTCGAATCGGGGGTCGACCTGTCCGGCGTGCATGCCGTGACGGCGGGGGAGCCCGTCACCCGGGAACTGGCCGACGCGCTGACCTCCGCCGCCCGGGGGGTGACCAACGGGTACGGGCCCACCGAGACCACGGTCTACTCCACGACCTGCCGCCTGCACGCCGACGCTCCCGTGACCATCGGCGCCCCGCTCGACAACACCCGCGCCTACGTCCTGGACGACGGCCTGAACCCCACCGCCCCCGGAGTGCCTGGCGAGCTCTATATCGCGGGCGCGGGTGTGGCGCGCGGGTACCACGAGCGTCCGGGGATGACGGCGGGGCGGTTCGTCGCCGACCCTTATGGTGAGCCGGGTTCGCGGATGTACCGCACGGGTGACGTGGTGCGGTGGAACGCTGAAGGCGCGCTGGAGTACGTGGGGCGCTCCGACTTCCAGGTCAAGATCCGCGGTTTCCGGGTCGAACCGGGGGAGGTGGAGGCGGTTCTGGCGGCGCATCCGGATGTCGCGCGGGCGGTGGTGGTGCTGCGCGAGGACACCCCCGGCGAGAAGCGCCTGGTGGCCTACCACGTTCCCGTCGAGGGCGCAGCGGTCCTCGGGAGCGGGGAACTGCGCCGTCTGGCGACCCGGGACCTGCCCGCCTACATGGTCCCGTCGGCGTTCACGGCCCTGGAGGCGTTCCCGCTGACGCCGAACGGCAAGGTGGACCGGGCCGCACTGCCCGCCCCCGAGGTCGTGGCGGTGGCGAGTCGGGCTCCGCGCACCGCGCGGGAGGAGATCCTGTGCGGCCTGTTCGCCGAGGTGCTGGACCGTCCCGACGTCGGGATCGACGACGGGTTCTTCGACCTGGGCGGGCACTCGCTGCTGGCGACCCGGCTGATCAGCCGGATACGGACGGTGCTCGGCGCGACCGTCGACCTGCCCGCGTTCTTCCGCTCCCCGACCGTCGCGGGCATCTCCGAGGCCCTCGCAGAGGAGGGCGGACGGCTCCGGCCGCACCGTCCCGGTTCCCAGGCGCCCCTGCTGGCCCTGCGCAGCGGCGGGGCCCGGCCCCCTCTGTACTGCGTACACCCGGTGACCGGCCTGAGCTGGTGCTACGCCGCTCTCGCCGAAGGCCTGGGCGACCGTCCCGTGTACGGGATCCAGGCCGGGGGGACCGACGGCGCGGGCGGCGCCCCGCAGACGGCCGCCGACCTGGTCACCGACTACCTGGCCCAGATCCGCTCCGTCCAGCCGCACGGCCCCTACCACCTGCTCGGCTGGTCCCTGGGCGGGAACATCGCCCACGCCCTGGCCTGCGCCCTCCAGGAACAGGGGGAGGAGGTGGCGGTCCTGGCGCTGCTGGACTCCTACCCGCACGAGGCCGAGGGCGTCGGCTGGCAGGACGGGATCGGGCCCGAGGAGGTCGCCCGCCTCATGGGGGCGACGGAGGCCGCGCCCGCGCTCGGGGAGGCGGACCTGGACGCCCTCGCCCGCACCGCGAACCGGCTCCTGCGCATCGTGGCCGAGCAGCCCACCGCCCGCTTCGAGGGCGACATGCTGTTCTTCGCGGCGACCCGAGGACGCGGCGAGGGGGCCCCGTCGGCGCGGGCGTGGGACCCGCACGTCAGCGGCCGTGTGGAGCGTCACGACATCGACGCCGAGCACGCCCGGATGACCGACCGCGAACCCCTCGGCGCCGTCAGGAAGATCCTGGACGGCGTGCTCGCGGACCTGTGAGCCGCCCCGGGCAGGACGACCACCTACACACGACCACACCCGTGGAGGAGAACGCGATGACCAACCCGTTCGACGCCGAGGACGGTACCTTCCTCGTGCTCAGGAACGCCGAGGAGCAGTACTCGCTGTGGCCCGGGCACATCGCGGTGCCCGTCGGCTGGGAGAGCGTGTTCGGTCCGGCCGGCCGGGAGGAGTGCACCCGGCACATCGACAGCGAGTGGACCGACATGCGGCCCGCGAGCCTGGTCCGGCAGGCGGAAGCCGGCGCCTGAGCGCCCGCCGCGCCGCCCCGGCCCCGTACCGAGAACAGGAGCACGGGATGCCCATCGTTTCCGCGCCGCACGAACTGCTGGAGTCCGACGTCTACGTCGACCTCACGTCCGTGACCGGCCGCGAGATCTACCTGAAGTGCGAGGGCTTCAACTTCGGAGGCTCCGTCAAGCTCCGCACGGCCGCGGCCATGGTGGCGGCCGCCGAGAAGGACGGCCTCCTGCGCCCGGACACGGTCCTGGTGGAGTCCTCCTCCGGCAACCTCGGTGTGGCTCTCAGCGTGGTCGCCGCCAGCAAGGGCCTGGTGTTCACGTGCGTGACCGACCGGCGCTGCAACCCCCACACGCTGCGGCTGATGAGGGCCCTGGGCACCGACGTCGTGGTGGTCGACGTCCCCGACCCCGTCGGCGGCCTCCTGGGCGCCAGGAAGGAGAGGGTCCGGCAGATGTGCCGCGGCGACGACCGGTACCTGTGGCTCAACCAGTACGAGAACCCGGCGAACTGGACGGCGCACTACGAGACGACCGCCGTCGAGATCGCCGGGCGCTTCCCCGACCTCGACGTCCTCTTCGTCGGCGCCGGGACCGGGGGCACCCTCGTGGGCTGCGCGCGGTACTTCCGCGAGCACGCGTCCCGTGTGCGGGTGGTGGCCGTCGACGCCCAGGGGTCGGCGAACTTCGGCGGCGAGCCCGGGCCGCGCCTCATCCCCGGACTCGGGTCGAGCACTCCGGCACCGGCCCTGGAGCTGGCCTCCGTCGACGACGTGGTCCACGTGCCCGAACGGGAGGCCATCAGGACCTGCCGGGCCCTGTCCGCGCGCGGGTTCCTGTTCGGCGGGTCCACGGGAACGGTGGTGGGCGGGGCCCTGGACTGGCTCGACCGCCACGACCCGGAGCACCGCCTCAGGTCGGTGGCCGTGGCCCCCGACCTGGGGGACCGGTACCTCGAGACCGTCTACAGCGACCAGTGGGTCGACAAGAACTTCGGAGACGAGACCCTCCGGCCCTCCGCCGGGGGTTCCACGACGCCGCACGGCAAGGAGGGGCAGTGAACACACAGGGCCCGGACGTGTACGCCGTCCCTCTCACGTCCAGACTCGGTACGCCCGTCCACGTCCGTGACCTGGACGACCCCAGGGTCCGCGAGAACCTCGGCGCGCTGGAGGAGCAGGGCATCCGGGAGGTGCGCGTGTCCTCGGACTCCACCCTGGAGATGGCGGTCGCGGTCACCCCGGGAGCCCCGGGGACCGAGCAGCCGGACGTGTCCTACGAGGCGGTGGTGGTCTGCAACGACACGGACGAGGGAACGACCCCCAGCGAGTGGGCCCAGGAGTTCCGCGCCGCGGCGAAGCTGCCCTCGACCCCGGTCCTCGTCGTCAGCGGCGACGCCTGCTCGAACTTCTCCTCGGGGACCGACGTGGCCAGGGGCCTGATCGCGTCGGGGCAGGCCGTGTCGGTCCTGCTGGTGACGGTCGACCGGATCGTCTCGGGAACCCGGCACCCTCCGATCAGCATGACGGTCTTCAGCGACGGGGCCGCCTCCTGCCTCATCACGCGGGAACCCGGTCCGGAGGCGTCCTTCCAGCTCCTGGGATCGGCGACCGAGCGCTGGCTGCCCCGGAAGGAGTGGTCGGGCCTGGCCGACGCGAGGGTGACCCTGACGGCCATGCGCACCGCCACGCGTCGGGTGGCAGGGCA
The DNA here is from genome assembly GCF_040613895.1 of Nocardiopsis sp. NPDC006198. Lineage (NCBI taxonomy): Bacteria > Bacillati > Actinomycetota > Actinomycetes > Streptosporangiales > Nocardiopsidaceae > Nocardiopsis > Nocardiopsis sp. NPDC006198. The sequence goes on from NZ_JBEXSY010000001.1 coordinate 343,940, forward strand.
CGCGGAGGAGGGCTTCCGCTACCTGGTGACCCCGAACTTCGGCAGCGCGACCCGCACCATGCTGTCGATGGCCGCCGCGATGCCGCACACGGAGCCCTATCCCGGGCTCGTCTCGACGGTGGGGCACTGCTTCTCGTCCGACGTGCCGATCAACCTGGCCGACCTGGCGGGGTCCGGCCGGATCGACGACGGTGACGCGGTCCTGGCCTGCGCCTCGAGCAGGGGCTCCCTGGCGGCCATGGCCCTGCGCTTTCGCGCGCCGTCCGGCCGCTGACCCGTCCCGGCCCCGCCGCGTGCGGGACCGGGACGGATCAGCGTTTCGTGCAGAGGTAGATGCGGGAGCGGCGGGGCCCGTGGCGCAGGTCGGCGGTCTCCACCTCCCGCGAGAGCCGGTGCAGCAGCTCCTCGAAGGGGCCGGGGTCGTAGCGGTTCAGCCAGATGTAGCCCTCGTCGGTCTCGCGCCGCAGCAGCGCCTCGGGCGCCCTGGGGACCTGGAAGAAGCCGATGAGGACGTGGGTGCGGGCCACACGGAACATCTCCCGGACCGCCGTCTCGTAGTAGGGCAGGCACTCCAGCAGGTGGCGGGCGTTCACGAGGTCGAAGGTCCCCTCGCCGAAGGCGAGGTCGGTGACGCTCATCTCCAGCCACCGCGCGCCCGGGTGCTCGGCCCGGCACGCGTCGAGGACCCGGGGGGAGACGTCGATGCCGGTGTAGTCCACGGGCAGGCCCGCGTCCCGCAGACCGGCGTAGGTCACGCCGGACATCACGCCGCAGTCCAGCAGAGCGCAGGAGGTACCGGGGTAGAGCGCGCCGATGCGCTCGGCGGTCCAGGCGTGGCCGGGGTCGTCGTCCCGCCCGTCCCTGCGCATGTGGTCGACGTCGGAGGTCCGGAGCCACAGGGGAGAGGGGACGTCACCCACGGCTCTGCTCCTCCTCGCGCAGGGCGTAGCTCCTGGCCAGGTCGGCCAGGTCGCCCACGGTCTGCGCCTGGAGGACGTCGACGATGTCGATGGAGGTGCCCAGCCTGTCCTCGATCGCGGCGACGATGCGCAGCAGCAGGACCGAGTTCACCTGGAGGTCGGCGAAGGCGTCCCCGGGGGCGACCGACCGGGTCTCGAGTGCGTCGGCGACGATACCGCCGACGAGGGCCTGGTAGTTCGTGTCGTCTGCGGACATGCTCCTCTTTCCGTGGAGGTGGGGACCGGTGCGTGCCCGGGCCGCGTCGGGTCAGAAGCCGTCGCCGGACAGTGCCCAGCCGATGCTGCGCAGCATCCGTTCGCGCTCCTGGAGCAGGAACAGGTGGCCGCCGGGGAACATCTCCACCCGGGCCGGTCCGTCGGTCAGCGCGGCCCAGCCGTGGAGGTGCTCCTCGGCCACCCGCGGGTCCCGCGTGCCGCCGAACACCGAGACGGGACAGCTCAGCGGCGGTCCGGGCCGGTAGCTGTATCCGGCGAAGAGGGACAGGTCGGCGCGGAAGGTCGGCAGCAGGAACGCGGTGAACTCCGGGTTGCGCAGCAGCTCCTCGGGGGTGGCGCCGAGTACGCGCAGTTCCTCGATCAGCCCCTCGTCCGACAGGTCGGCCTCCGCCGGGGTGCGCGACCGGTGCAGGTGCAGGGCGCGGCAGCCCGACACGAACACGCGGACCGGCTCGAGGCCGTGCGTCAGCCGCAGCCTGCGGCACAGCTCCCAGCAGACGATGGCGCCCATGCTGTGGCCGAAGAACGCGAAGGGCCTGTCGAGCAGCGGCAGCAGCCCGGGGGTGAGGGCGTCCAGCAGGTCGTCGAGCCCGGGGACGGGCCGTTCGTGGAAGCGGTCCTCGCGTCCGGGCAGCTGGACGGCGAAGCCCTCGGTGCCCTCGGGAAGGCCGGCCCCCCAGTTCCGGTAGGCGGAGGCTCCCGCTCCCGCGTAGGGGAAGAAGAAGAGGCGCAATCCGCCGGGGACGGTCTCCCCGGTCAGGGGGCGAACCCATTCCTGTGCGGTCCGGTGGGGAGTGGAGTGCATGGTAGGGGCGGGGGTCCGTTCTGTGGGCGGTGTGGTCCGGAGCGGCCGGCCCGGTCCGCGGGGCGTCCTCGGATCACCGCGGCGGACCGGTGCTTCGAATGCGTGCTCTCCGGTGCGTTCCCGGCGTCGGAAACAATGGCGGCGACCCCTGCTCCTCGGTCCGGTATTCGCACCACGGGCTGTCGCATCATAGTGGGCTCTCTCCGTTCGCGCCAGGGGTCGGATCGGGATTTCCTCCGGTGCCGCAGCAGGGGATCGTTTTCCTTTCCGGGACAGGCCGCATGGAAACGGAACCGGGGCGCGCAGTCCTCGGATCACCCTGGTCCAGGAAAGCTTTGAAAGCCGCGAATCAGGATCATTCGGATAGGGGGACGGATTCGGAGGACGCGCAGGGGGAGATCGGCGGAGTGGAACCGGGAACCATATTCGTCAGGGTGCTCGAAACCGGAAAGACCCCGGCCGCGTGCGCGCGTTACACACGAACGGAGCACAAGCGCGAACCGGGTACGGGGGCGAAAGACATCCGCGCTCCGGCAAACGGATTCGCTATTCCCATACCGTTCGGCCCGTCCTATACTCATGCCGTTCGACGAAGGGCCCGCACGCCAGGGGCCCCGCGGTGGAGTGTCCGGAAAGAGGGGGAGGTGCCCGATGACGGCGAAGCGTCGCGGAGTCTGCTCCGGCTTCTGACCCCCTGTCTCCCGGCAGCCGGTCCCGCCGACCGGGAGGAAGCGCTCACGCGGTCGGCGCGGGCGGCCGCGCAGGCGCTCCCGGAGCGTGAACCGACCCGCCCCGCCCGCACCCCCGGGTGTGAGGCGGAGAACGCCGAGCCCACACAAGGAGAACGGTGATCGTACTCGGCCTCAGCGGCCTCCCCCACTCCCAGCCGCACCACCTCCGGAGCAGGCCGGGGATCGCGGAGGTCGACAGCAGGATCTGCCAGGGCATGGACAGTGCCGCCTGCCTCGTGGTCGACGGGAACATCGTCGCCGCGGCCGCCGAGGAGCGCTTCACCGGGGACAAGGCGACCGGGGCCTTCCCGGAGAAGGCCATCGCCTACTGCCTCGACCACGCCGGGATCACCGGCGACGACGTCGACCTCATCGCCCACGGTTTCAACTACGACCGGTTCCGCCGCTTCTTCCACCGGACCCCCGAGTACTTCGACGAGGTGCTCAGCGGCCGGACCGTGGTCGAGGAACTCGCGCGCACGGGGTGGAGGAATCCGGGCGACCGGTTCCGCCCGGTGGACCACCACGTCGCCCACGCCGCCTCCGCCTACCACCTGAGCGGTTACGAGGACGCCCTGTCCGTCGTCTCCGACGGCATGGGCGAGACCGTTGCCCTCACCGTGCACCGGTTCACCCGGGGCCGCATGGAGGAGCTGTACAGCCAGGGAATCGACTCCTCCCTGGGCATCCTCTACTCGATCCTGACCCGCTATCTCGGGTACACCTTCAACTCCGACGAGTACAAGGTCATGGGCCTGTCGGCGTACGGCGACCCCCGCCGCTACGCCGAATTCTTCGCCCGCTTCATGGGCGCCGACGAGGGCAGGGCCGCCATCGGCTGGCCGCAGGGCGCGCTCGGACGCGCGGGGGAGGGCTACCCGGACGCCCTGGCCTTCCTGGAGGAGTCGCTCGGCGTCGCACCGCGCGAGCCCGGCGCCGAGGTCCCCGACGAGTACGCCGACATCGCCGCCGCCTTCCAGGCGCGCTTCTCCGAGGTCCTGACGGACCTGGTCCGCCACTGGCTGCGGCACACGGGCCAGGACTCGCTGTGCCTCTCGGGCGGGACCTTCCTGAACTGCCTGGCCAACCAGTCCATCTCGGAGCTGCCCGAGGTGTCGCGCATGTTCGTCCCGCCGGCCGCGGGCGACGACGGCACCGCGATGGGGGCCGCACTGCACGTGGCCGGGGGCTTCTCCGGCACCTTCAGCGCCTACACCGGTCCCGGCTACGGCGCCGACGACGTGCGCTCGGCGCTGAAGGCTTTCGAGCGGCCCGGAGGCGGATCCCCGGTCTGGGAGTACCACGGGTTCACCGACGAGTACATGGATCTGGCCGCCCGCGACCTCGCGGAGGACAGGGTCGTCGCCTGGTTCGCCGGACGCATGGAGTTCGGCCCCAGGGCGCTGGGGAACAGGTCCATCCTGGCGCTCCCGAACGGGGACGACATCAAGGGGCGGCTCAACGCCATCGTCAAGATGCGGGAGGGGTTCCGGCCCTTCGCCCCGGCGATCCTCGACTCCGACTACGAGGAGGTCTTCGAGGGCCGGGCCCTGTCGCCGAGCAGGTACATGCTCAGCACCGCCCGCACCCGGCCCGAACGGATCCCGAGCATCCGGGGCGCCGTGCACGTGGACGGCACCGCCCGGGTCCAGATCGTCACCAAGGAGGACAACGAGGTCTTCTGGCGGCTCCTGCACAAGGTCAAGGAGCACACCGGCCTGGGCTGCGTGATCAACACGTCGTTCAACGTCAAGAACCAGCCGATCATCGCCTCGCCGGACCTGGCCCTGGAGGCGCTGGAGAGGATGTCGTTGGGCCGCCTCTACATCGAGGGGTTCCGCGTGGGCCTGGGCGGCTGAACGGCCGGGACCGCCCTGTCGTCCCGGGGTCGGGGGAGGGCTGCCCCCGGCCCCGCCCGCCGGGAGCGCCGTGCGGTCGGCAGCCGTCGGCGTTGTCGTGACCGCCTGGCACCCTGGGCGGCATGAGCGAGACGACTGGGCCCGAAGAGAAGGCGGCTGCCGCCGCTCCGACCACGCCGGCGGAGTGGCGGGGCTACCTGGAGCGGTACGGCGATGCGTACCTGAGGAACGAGGCCGACGGCGAAGAGCTGGTCGATCTGCTGGACGAGGATCAGCTGGAGGTCCTGGACGGCGGGGGGCGTGTCGACCTGTGGCTGGGTGAGGCACCGGCCCGGGAAGAGGCACTGGTGGAGTCCGAGGAGCGGCTCGGAGTGCGGTTCCCGCCGAGCCTCAGGGGGTTCTACCTGGCCAGCGACGGGTGGACGAGGGTCGGGGGCGCCTGGGTGGGAGAAGGCGTCCATCCGTGCGGCCGCGTCTCGTGGATGCGGGACGGCGATGCCGGCAGCCGCGTGACCGCGATCTACGACTCGATACCCGGCAACGAGGATCTCGTGCAGCTGTTCAGCCGGTCCCTCGAGGTCGCCCGGGGCGAGGACTTCTGGCTGCTCGATCCGACCGACGTCGGGCCGGACGGCGAGTGGGCCGCCTACGAGTTCGCGCCGAAGTACGGCGACCCGACGAAGTACCCCCGCTTCTCCGCGCTGTTCGACTCCGGGTACACGAGCATGGGCGGATAGGAGGACACGGCCTCGAGGCGGCCGTCCGGCCGCTCCCGTCCCCGCGGCGACCCGGGCGGCGGCGACCGGACGGACCCCCGCGCTCCGCATCCGACAGTCCACGGCGACGTCCCACGACACCGTGATCCACCAGCGGTGACCGTGTGGAGTCACGGTCTAGTCCCCGTGCCAGGACCTCCACAGGTTCGCGTACGTCCCGCCCCGGGCGAGGAGCTCGCCGTGGCTGCCGAGCTCGATGATCCGGCCCTCGTCCATCACGGCGATGCGTTCCGCGTCGTGCGCGGTCTGCAGCCGGTGGGCGATCGCGATGACCGAGCGCCCCTCCAGGACCGCCGCGAGCGCCCGTTCGGTGTTGCGCGCCGTGGCGGGGTCCAGCAGGGCGGTGGCCTCGTCCAGGATCAGGGTGTGGGGGTCGGCGAGCACCACCCGTGCGAGGGAGAGCTGCTGCGCCTGGCCCCCGTTGAGCTTGTGCGTGTCGGGGCTGAGCACGGTGTCCAGCCCCTCGGGCAGCTCCCGGGCCCAGTCGGCCGAGACCGTGTCCAGGGCGGCGTGCAGCTCCGCGTCGGTCGCCCCGGCCCTGGCCAGGAGCAGGTTGTGCCGCAGCGTGTCCCGGAAGACGTGGTGGTCCTGGGTCAGCAGCACCACCTGGCGGCGCAGCAGCTCCGGCGCCAGGTCCGCCACGGGGACGCCGCTCACGGTGACCTCCCCCGTCCGCGGCCGGTCCAGCCCCGCCAGGAGCCTGCCCAGCGTGGACTTCCCGGCGCCCGAGGGGCCGACCACGGCGAGCCGTTCCCCCGGCTGCACCGTCAGGTCCAGCCCGTGCAGCACGTCCCCGCGGTGGTCGTAGGCGTAGCGGACGTCCCTCACCCGGATCCGGTCGTCGGCCGGTTCGGCGGAGGTGGGCCGCTCGGCCGCGGGCGCCGCGGCCAGCCCCTCCACGCGGGCGAAGGAGGCGCCGCTCGCCTGCAGCTCCTCGACCCACAGCAGGATCGTGTCCAGCGGGACGGAGAGCTGGCGCAGGTACAGGGCCGCGGTCACGACCGTCCCCAGGGAGACCGACCCGTTCTGGTAGAACACGCCGCCGATCAGCAGCACGCCCACCAGCGGCAGGACGGCGGAGACGTCCACGGACGGGAAGAGGACGGTGCGCAACCACAGGGTGCGCAGCCGCGCCCCGCGGGCCGTCTCGATCGCGGTCTCCGCCGCGGCGATCCGGCGTTCCTGCAGGCGCAGGGCCTCCACGGTCCTGGCGCCGCTCGCGGTGCTGGTGAGGACCTCGGCGAGGTCCGAACCGGAAGCGCCCTCGGCGAGGTAGGCCGTCCGCGCCCGGCGCAGGTACCAGCGCAGGGCGACCACGATGGTGACCAGGGTGGCCAGCCCGCAGGCCCCCAGCACCGGGTCGATGAACAGCACCGCACCGATGAGGAACAGCCCCTGCGTCAGGGCGACGAACACCTCCGGGATCGCGTTGCGCAGGGCCGACGCGACCCTGGTGACGTCCGAGGTGCCGCGCGCGGCCAGGTCGCCGGTGGCCGTGTGCTCGACCGTGGCGGCCGGCAGGGCCAGCGTGCGCTCCAGGAAGCGCTCGCGGATGCGTGCGGCGGCGCCCTCGCCGAACCTGTAACCGACGTAGAGGGAGTAGCGCGCCAGCAGGATGTGCACGACCGTCACGACGACGATCGCCAGCGCTGTGCGGTCCACGGAGGCCACCGCGGCCGGACCGGGGGACCGCTGGACGGTGTCCACGATCAGCCCCACGAGCCAGGGGGCGATGAGCGCGGCGAGGGCTGCCAGCACGTTGAGCGCCAGCATCAGGGCGAACGTCCACCGGTCGGCGCGGATCTCGCGCACGGCGGCACGGCGCACGTGCGCTCGGCCCGCGACGGGCAGCACTGCGGTCATCGGAGCGGCTCCCACTCTGCGTCGCGCGACACCAGGGCCCGGTATCCGGGTTCGGTGCGCAGTAGTCCGTGGTGTGTGCCCGTGGCCGCCGCCCGCCCGTCGACGAGGTAGACCACCGCGTCCGCCTGGTCCAGGACGAGCGGCGAGGTGGTGGAGACGACCGTGGTCGTGCCCGCGCGGGCCTGTCGCAGGCGCGCCGCCATCGCGGCCTCGGTGAGGGAGTCCACGGCCGAGGTGGGCTCGACCGCGAGCAGGACCTCGGGCTCGGTGTACAGGGCCCGGGCCAGCCGCAGGCGCTGGAGCTGGCCCCCCGAGAGGTTGTGGCCCCGCGCGTTCACCACCGAGTCGAGGCCGTCGGCCATGGCGTCGACGATGTCGGTGGCCACGGCCGTGTGCAGCACCGCGCGGACGGCCTCGTCGTCGGGCTCCCCGGCCCCGGCGACGACGTCGCGGATGCTCCCGGAGAAGAAGTCGGCGTCGTTGTCCGCCAGGAGGATGCGCTCGCGCACCGCCTCCAGGGGTGCCTCGCGCAACGGGACCCCGCCCCATTCGGCGTCGGAGGCGGTGAACCGGCCGAGGCGGTCCATGATCTCCTCGGCGTCCGCCGGCCGGGCGCCGGCCAGCGCGGTCAGGACCCCCGGGCCGACGCGCACGCCCGACGCGGGGTCGTACAGCTCCGCTCCCGGCGCCGGCGGCCGCGCTGTGGCGCCGTCGTCCGCGTGCTCCGGTTCGAGGTTGAGGAACCGGATCACCCTGCGCGCACAGACCAGGGCCCGTGTGATGTCCGTGCCGCCCTCGATGAAGAACGCGACGGGGACCACCAGGACGGCGACGTACCCGTACACGGCGACGAGGTCGCCGATGCTGATGGCGCCGCTCGCCGCCATCCTGGCCGCGAGCCAGGTGACGACGGCCAGGAACAGGGCGGGCAGGCCCACGCCCAGGGCGCCCACCCAGCTGGTGACGCCGCCGATCCGGTACCCCTTGTCCCGCAGCTCCCGGGACTCGCGGTGGAAGTGGCGCGCGAACGCGTCCTTGCCGCCGAGCCCGTTGAGGACGCGCAGGCCGGTCACCACGTCCACCAGGCGTGCGGTGAGGGCGCCCTGCATCTCCCGGTAGGCGGAGCCGATCCCCAGGAGCCGGTGGAGCAGGGGGCCGACCGTGATCGCGAGCATCGGCACACCGGCGAGGACGACGACGGCGAGCAGCGGGGAGATCGACAGCAGGAGCGCGGCGATGACGATGTAGGCCACCACGGCGCCGAACCCGGGGCCGGTCACGGTCAGGGACTGGGCGATGACCTGGACGTCGGCGATCCCGATGGAGGCGACCTCGCCGCTGGAGACCCGGCGCGGCAGCGTCGCGCCCAGGCGGGTGGAGTGGCGGACCGTGGCGCGAACGGTCCGGAACGAGGCGTCCATGCGGATCTTGGTCATCGTCCGGTGTCGCGCGATCCCCAGCGCGGCGTTGAGCACGCCGACGCCGAACAGGACGGCCACCCAGAGCGACAGGGCCCCCGTGTCGCCCGCGCTCAGCCCGTCGTCGATCGCCCGGGAGAGCACGTAGGGGGGCAGGGTCAGACCCAGCATCCACAGGCTTCCGAGGGTGGCGCCCGCGGCGATCCGGGATTTCTGGCTGAGGACCAGCCACAGCAGATACCGGACAGGGGTGGCTGTGTTCCCGGGGGAGGGAGGGGTAAATGTGTCGACCACCGGGCCACCTTACTGCGTTTGCCCCGGCAGGGATAGTTTCCTGTCCGGTATTGACGCGCATTTATCCGTATGGTAAAAGCGTTTGCCGTAATGGTGTCCGGAGGGGTGGGCGGTAACCGCCGCTCCCCGGTACCGGGTGCCACAATGGCCCGTTCCGCCGCCGTTCACCGGGCGTCCGACCTGGTTTTCCGCCAACGGAGCCACCGAGAACAGGAAGTCCGATTTGTGCAAAGGGAAAACCCCCGGAGGAAGGGCGCCCACGGTACACTCCGCCCTTGGTAAGCACTTTCTTCCCTTCAGACCACAAGGGTTTCGAAGTCCGCAGCGGTGACCCGGGACGAGCACGCCGCGACCCCGGAACCGCCGCGGACGAACTCCGTTTCCCCTCGCGTCGTACAAGCGGACAGGTACCGGGAGCAGCCATGGGCACACAGTCGATTCCACCGTTCACCGTCATATCGGGGGCCACCGTCCACGATGTCCTCGCGGGACGGCAACAGGAGCTGACCGACCTCGTGGAGCAGGCCTACCTGCTGCACGGCTCAGGCGAGACCACGAACCCGCCCTCGTACTTCCTGCGGTTCCCGGACAAGCCGTCCTCGCGGATCATCGCCCTGCCGGCGGCGGTCAGGGGGGACGTGCGCGTCGACGGCATCAAGTGGGTGTCCAGCTACCCGGAGAACATCGAGCACGGCATCCCCCGGGCCTCGGCCGTCCTGCTGCTCAACGACGCCGCGACCGGCTACCCCTACGCCTGCCTCGAAGGCTCGATCATCAGCGCCGTGCGCACCGCCGCCTCCGCGGCGGTCGCGGTGCGCCACCTGGCACGCGGACGCGCGCCCCTGACCAACGTGGGCTTCTTCGGCGCCGGCCTGATCGCGCGCTACCTCCACGAGTACCTGGCCGCGCTCGGCCCGGCCTTCGACCGGATCGGCGTCCACGACCTCTCCGAGGACTACGCGCGAGGATTCGCCGACCACGTGGAGCAGACCTCGCCCGGCAGCAGCGTGCGGGTGCACGGGTCGGCCCGGGACCTGGTCTCCTCCTACGACATGGTCGTGTTCGCCACGACCGCCGCCTCTCCGCACGTCACCGACCCCTCGTGGTTCTCCCACAACCCCCTGGTCCTGCACGTCTCCCTGCGCGACCTCTCCCCGGAGGTCGTCCTCGCGAGCACCAACGTCGTGGACGACGTCGAGCACGTGCTCAAGGCGGACACCTCGGTGCACCTGGCCGAGCAGCGCACCGGTCGGCGCGACTTCGTCCACGCGACGCTCCCCGAGGTGATCAGCGGCCGGTTCCGGCCCGAGTCCGGGCGCCCGGTGGTCTTCTCCCCCTTCGGCCTCGGGGTCCTGGACCTGGTGGTCGGCGACTACGTCCACAGGAGGGCCGCCGAGGACGGCGGGGCGACGACGGTCGAGGACTTCTTCTACGACACCGACCGGCACCGGCGCCCGGCCCGGGTGCGCGCCGCTCGGAACGGGGGCGCCCTGTGACCGCGTCCCACCGGCCGCCGCACCTGGCCGACCTCCCCTACGCGGGACGGGGGCCGGCGCCCGCACTGGCCAACCCCGCCGACGCCGACACCACCGGCACCGTGCTCGACCGCGTGAACGCGTGGGCGCGCAAGAGCCCCGACCGGCGGGCCGTCGTCGGCGCCGGGGCCGAGATCGGCTACGCGGACCTGGTCCGGCGCGTGGAGCGGATGCGCGCCCGCCTGGAGGCGGCGGGGTGCGGGGCGGGAGACGTCGTCGCCTGCCTGGGCCCCCGGTCCGCGCGGACCATCGTGCTGTTCCTGGCCCTGGAGAGCCTGGGCGCGGTCTACCTCCCGGTGGACCCGGGGTGGCCCCGGGCGCGCATCGACGAGGTGCTGCGGTTGAGCTCCAGCGCCCTGGCCGTGGAGTACACGGCCGAGGACGAGCAGCCCCCGGTGGTCGAGAGGACCGCCGGCGGGGGAGGAGGCCCGCTGGAGGCCCCGGAGGGGGAGGAGCCCCGCTACGTCATCTACACCTCCGGGACGACGGGCCGGCCCAAGGGCGCGGTGGTCGCCCGGCCGGGCATGCTCAACCACCTGTGGGCCAAGGTCGCGGACCTGGACATCACCGAGGACAGCCGGGTCGTGTTCACCGCGCCGCTGGTCTTCGACATCTCGATCTGGCAGATGCTGGCCCCGCTCATGGTCGGGGCCACGGTCGTGGTCGCCTCCGACAACGACGTCCTCTACCCGCCCCGGCTGCACCGGCTGCTCCTGCGGCACGAGGCGACCGTCGTGGAACTGGTGCCCACCGCCATCGGGACCCTGCTCGACGACATCGCGCGCAAGGGGAGCGGTGAGGTGCTCCCCGCCCTGCGCTGGCTCATCTCCACCGGCGAGGAGCTCAAGCCCAGCCTGGCGGAGCGCGCCCTGGCCGCCCTTCCGCACGCCGGGCTGCTCAACGCCTACGGGCCCACCGAGTGCTCCGACGATGTGACCCACCACGTGGTGTCGCCACAGGACACGGCCGGGGCTCGCCTGCCCGTCGGCCGCCCCATCGGCAACGCGAAGATCTACTGCCTCGTCCACGACGGCGAGGAGGGCACCTGGTCCTCGGCCGGCCCCGGACAGGCCGGCGAGCTCTTCGTCGGAGGCGTCCCGGTGGGACTGGGCTACCTCGGCGACCGCGACGCGACCCTCTCCGCGTTCTTCCGCGACGTGTTCGACCCGGACTCCCCGACGGGCCGCCTGTACCGCACCGGCGACCTGGGGAGGATCGACGGCGACGGAGTCCACTACCTGGGCCGCGTCGACCGCCAGGTGAAGGTCGCGGGCGTGCGCATGGAGCTCGACGAGATCGAGGCGGTGCTCAGCAGGCACGGCTCGGTGAAGCTCTGCGCGGTCACGTTGCGGCAGGACGAGGGGAGGCAGCCGGTCCTCACCGCGCACTACGTGCCCGGCACCGAGGTCGGGGCCGGTGAGCTGGAGGCGTTCCTGCGCTCGGCCCTGCCCGCGAGCCTGGTCCCGCGGAGCTGGGACCGGCTGGAGGAGATGCCGCTGACCCCCAACGGGAAGGTGGACCACCGGGCGCTCGCGCGCAGGGAGCCCCCGGGCGAGGGCTGATGCGGCCCGGGGTCGGGGAGGACTGCGCCGGGACCCGCCGCCCGCCCCTCCCCGGCCCCTCCGCGCGGGGGAGGGGCACCCCGTGCCGGTCCCCGGTCGCCTGGGGCGGGGTCCCGGCGAACGGGAACCGCAGTTCGCGCAGCTGGCGGGGGCGGTCCGGTCCACATCGGGGGCGTCCTCCTCGGCGGCCGTCACCACGCTCGTCCGGAACGGTCATGGCGGCACCACCTTTTCAGCAGTTCACCGGCGAGTCGGCGGACGGCCGGTTCGGCCTCGTCGGGACTGCTGGGGTGGAAGAGGCGAGCCCGGATTCTCCGTACCGTCTCGGAGAGACCTTCGTCGACCGGCCGTCACGCCCAGTGCCGATAATGGGGCTAGGTGTCAGCTGAAACGGTGCGGCTGGCGTGAGCCCCGGATCTCATGTCGGCAACAGGGCATGGAAATTCGCCGTGAGGCCTTGTGGGGACATTCTCACCTCCTGCTACTTTCATCCTTGATCGGTTGTGTTGGAACTGCGTTCCGGGTCTGCGGGCTCCGGGGGCGGTCGGCCGTGCCGACCGGTCGGCATTCCTTTTTCCTCGGTCCCGCCGATGGGTTTGAGCCGGTCGGGCGCACGGGTGTTCCTTGCGTTGGGGTGAGATGGTTTGAGTAAAGATCACTTCGAAGAGATGAGTCGGATGCTCGGGGTGTCGAGTGCTCGGGTGATGTTCGATCCGGAGCCGCTGGAGCGAGTTCTCGGAAGAGCGCTTCCCCGTGACTACGTTGCCCTGATGCAGGCTTATGGCGGTGTGGTGTCCACCATCGAGAACGCCTGTCTTCTCATTGCTGTCGATTGTTTCGGGAGGCAGGACCCCAGGAGGGCGATAGAAGAGGGGAACTGCCCTGTCTACTATCTCGCCGATAATGCGCCATATTTCCGTTTCATGGATGATTCTCGCAAGGTCGATATCTCATGGATGCTGTGCCGGGAACCGTGCAATGTGTTCCTGGTGGGCGAAGTAAACGGAGAGAGCCTTTATTTTTTTCGACCCCGATGTCGCGGACTGGACGGTGGTGCTGGGGAGTGGTTACCTCTGGTGGCAGTTCCGTGGCGGTATCTGTGAGCTGTTGGTCAAAATGGTGGAGGGAGAGATCGTCCTTCCTTATACAGAAGAAGGATACTTTGTTGGGTCTTCCTTCCTGCAGTATCCCCGTTTGACGGAATGAAGTCGATTCGGCATTGATGTGCATGTGGCCCTGGGGCCCGTGCTGATCGTCCAGGGTCCGCCGGGCCGAGTTCCACGGAGCCGAAGCCTCTGCCCCCCGGGTTCGGAGTCGTCGGCTGCGGACGCCGACCACCCGGCAGTCCTGGGCGCGCGTCAGCGCGCTTCGGAAGGGGAGTCCTCCCGCCCAGACGCTGCCGGGGGTCGCTTCGCTTGAGCTGCCCGGGATGCTGTTCGAGGTGGACGCACTCGCGGTCCACCGACCCGGCCGGGTGCGCTGACCCCGAGGCTGCCCCTCACCCCGTTCGACCGGGTCGGCGGCCGGCCCCCAGGGCCCCGCCGCGTGCGCCCCGGTTGACCGGTGCGATGCGCGTCGGAGGTTCCTTTCCCGAGCCCCTGGGGCTGCGGAGGCGGTCATCGCCCCGCGGCCACAGGGGCTCGGCTCGTTGTGGGTGGGGCGGGTGTGATTCGGGCAAAGCGGACTCGCGCGTGCTACGGTACTGATAATCATTTTCATTCACGCGACTCGCGCTCCCCCAGGAGTCCTCCCCGTGTACGTAGGGCGAAGCCGATCCGGCGCTCACCCCCCGCCTCCGGCGCTCCCCGACCGGGCAGCCGACCGGCATGCCAGGGACGCCCGGATACGACACGGTCGTGCTGCAGGCTCTCGACGGCGGCGCCCGTTCCCTCCGCTGCCGGGAGATCTCTCATGACCTGGGTCGTCCGAGCGCCGCCCCCTCTCCTGCCGGGGCTGCGCCGAGGCGGAGGAGAACACGGGGAGCGCCGCACCCGCCGAGGCCGTGAAGAGGATCCGGCGCACGAGCGGTGACGGGCGGATCGACCGGCCCGCCGGCACCCGTCCGCGTTGCCTGTGACGCCCCGCCGAGGCACGCGCGCCGTGGGCGGACAGGCCCGGTCCCACGGACGACACCCCCGCCCACCGCGCTGCTTCCGATCGCGCGCCGGAGCTCCGCTCCCCCCACGCCCGGCCCGCCGGCGCCCCTCAGCCGCCGTGACCACCCACGAACCCTCCCGGCCCCGTGCCGGGAGCCACCTACTGGGGCCGTGCCGACCACGGCCCATCCCGAGAAAGGCCGAACGATGAGACGACGATTCCTGCCCGCGGGCGCCCTCGCGGTGCTCCTGGCGGCCACCGCCTGCGGTGGAGGTGAGGACGAGCAGGCCTCCGCCGAGGGCCCCACCCTGCGCTACGCGGCGGTCGGAGCCCCGGCGGCGACCACCCACGACCCGCACGGGCGCGTCGGCAACGAGTCCGACTACCTGCGCTTCGCCATGCTCTACGACGTGCTGACCGTGACCGACGAGGACGGCGTGGTCCAGCCGCGCCTGGCCCTGTCCTGGGAGCCGGCGGGGGAGGACCTCGACCTGTGGACCGTCGCCCTGCGCGATGACGCCGTCTTCTCCGACGGAGAGCCCGTGACCGCCGACGACGTCCTGTTCTCCCTGAACCGGATCCAGGGCAAGGGCGCCGAGAACAACGGACGCCTGTCGGTGTTCGACCTGGAGTCCTCCTCGGTGGTGGACGAGCACACCCTGGAACTGGCCACCCACCAGCCCTACGCCGAGGTCGGCATCGCCCTGGCCTCCCTGACCTTCGTGGTCCCCGAGGGCAGCGACGACATCACCGAGCCCGTCGTCGGCTCCGGACCGTTCCAGCTGGAGGAACACGACGACACCACCGCGGTCCTGACCCGCAACGACGACTGGTGGGGCGGTGCCGCCGACTTCGAGACCCTCCAGATCAGCGCCATGCCCGACCCGGCCGCGCGGGCCGAGGCGGTGGCCTCCGGACAGGCGGACGTCGCGGGCAGCGTGTCCCCCGCCAGTGCGCAGCAGTACGAGTCGGACGACGCGGTCCAGGTGAGCACCCGGCCCGCCGGTGTGAACTACCCGCTGGTCATGGACCTCGACACCGAGCCCTTCGACGACCCGGGCGTCCGTGAGGCCGTCAAGCTCGCCCTGGACCGCGAGCAGCTCGTCGAGACGGTCTTCCTCGGCTACGGGGAGACCGGCGCGGACATCCTGAACTCCCAGGAGCCCTTCGCCCCCGACGCCGCACCCGTGGAGCGCGACCTGGACCGGGCCCGCGAACTGCTGGAGGATGCGGGCCACGCGGACGGCGTCGAGCTCACCCTGCACGCCACCAACTCCTACCCCGGCATGGAGGAGACCGCGACCCTGGCCGCCGAACAGCTCGCCGAGGCGGGCATCGAGGTCCGGATCGAGGTGGGCGCGCCCGACACCTACTGGGCCGAGGTGTGGAACGTCGAACCCTTCTACCTCAACAGCCTGGGCGGGAACGGGTTCGTGGACTACGCCCGGATGGCCCTGCTCTCCGACGGCCCCACCAACGAGACGGGCTGGGACGTCCCCGAGTGGGACGCCGACTTCGCCGAGGCCCTGGCCACCGAGGACGAGGGCGACCGCCACGCGATGCTCGCCGACCTGCAGCAGCGCGTCGCCGACGACGGCGGCTACGTGGTCTGGGGCACCGGGGACGGCATCGACCTGGCGGGTTCCGGCGTGAGCGGCCTGCCCACCGGGCCCGGATTCAACCGCCTGTTCATCGAGCGGGTCGAGGTCTCCGGCTGATGACCCGCCCCGTGACCGCCCTCGCGGCCCCCCGACCCCGCACCGCGGGGGCGGTCACGGGGGTCCCGCTCCTGTTCGCCCTGGTGCGGACCGTGCTCCTGCTGGCCCTGGTCTCGGTGGCGGTGTTCACCGCCACCGAACTCCTGCCCGGCGACGCCGTCGACCTGCGTGTCACCCCCGGCGCCGACGAGGAGGAGGTCCGGGAGCTCCGTGAGGAGCTGGGACTGGACGCCGCGCCCTGGCGGCGCTACCTCGACTGGGCCGGATCGCTGCTCACCGGAGACCTCGGCACGTCCCTGGTCAACGGCCGCCCGGTCGCCGACGCCCTCGCCCAGCGGCTGCCCGCCACCCTCGCGGTGGTGGGCGGGGCGCTGGCGGTGGCGACCCCCGCCTCCCTGGCGCTGGCCTGGTGGGCCGGGGGTTCCCGGCGGGCGCGCCGGCTGTCCACCGCGGTCCTCACCGGAGGCGCCGCCCTGCCCACCGCGGTCACCGCCGCCGCCCTGGCGGCCGTGTTCTCCGGCGCCCTTGGCCTGGTGCCCCCGGTATCCCTGCTCCCGCCCGGAGCCTCGCCCTGGCAGCACCCGGAACTGCTGTTCCTCCCGGTGGCCTCCCTGGCCCTGCCCACCGCGTTCTTCGGCGCGAGCCTGCTGGCCGGTGCGGTGGCCGACACCGTACGCCTGCCCCACGTGGCCGACGCCCGCCGGCGGGGGGTCCCCCCGTGGCGGATCGCCTCGACCGACGTGCTCCCCTTCCTCCTGGCCCCCTTCACCCGGGTCACGGCCAACACCGCGGGAGGGCTGATCGCCGCCGCAGCGCTGGTGGAGACCCTTTTCGGCTATCCGGGCATCGGATCGCTGCTCGTCTCCTCCCTGGCCTCCCGGGACCTGCCCGTCGTCCAGGCCACCGCGGTGGTCGCCGCCGCGGTCGTGCTGGTGGGGCTGCTGGTCGGAGACCTGGTCGCCGCCCTGACCGAACCACGCCGGAGGTCGGTCCGGTGAACCGCCGCCTCGCTCCGGTCCTCGCGTCGCTGTCCGTCCCCCTGTTGTCGGCCGCGGTCCTGGCCGTCGCCCTGTTCGGCGGATGGTGGGCGCCGCACAGCCCCACCTCCCCGACGGGTGCGCCCTGGCAGCTGCCCGACCCCGTTCACCTCCTGGGAACGGACGCCCTGGGCCGCGACGTCCTGTCCCGTGTCCTGGCCGGCGGAAGGGGGCTGCTCGGCGTCTCCGTCGCGGCCGCCGTGTGCGCCTGTGCCGTCGGGACCGCCGGCGGTCTGGCCGCCGGGTGGTTCGGCGGGCCGGCCTCGCGGCTCCTCACCGCCGTGGCCGACCTGCTGCTCGCCCTGCCCTCCCTGCTCCTGGCCCTGCTCGCCGCGATCGCCCTGCCCTGGCACACGGCGGTGGTCGTCGCGACGGTGTGCGGAGGGGCCCCGCTCACCCTGCGCGTGGTCAAGGACGCAGTCCGCGCGGCCCGCACCTCCGGGTACGTGGAGGCCGCGCTGCTGCGCGGGGAGGGCACCGCCTCGATCCTGCTGAGGGAGGTCCTCCCCGCCGTTCGGGGGCTGGTCGTCGCCGACCTCGGGCTGCGCCTGGTGGTCGCGCTCCAGGTGGCCTCCGCCCTGAGCGTCCTGGGGCTGGGGGCAGCCCCGCCCGCCCCCGACTGGGCCCTCATGCTCAGGGAGAACATGACCGGGGTGGCGATCAACCCCTGGGCCGTGGCGGCACCGGCCGTGGCGCTGGGGGCCACCACCGTCCTGCTCGCCCTCCTGGCACAGCTGTACCTCTCCGACGACCGCACGCCCGGGAGCCGCGACCGCGGACCCGCACGGAAGGAGCTCGCGGATGGCTGAAGGACTGCATGCGGAGGCGGTGCTGGTCGAGACCGACCGCGGGGCCGCCGTGGTCGGTCCGGTGGACCTGCGCGTGCCGGACGGCGGGGTGCTCGCGGTCATGGGCCCGTCGGGGAGCGGCAAGACCAGCGCCGTCCTGGCCGTGCTGGACGCGCTGCCGCCCGGCCTGGTGCGCAGGGCCGGCCGGGTGCGCTGGCGGGGGGCACCGGTGCCCGCGGGGCGCGCGGCGCGCCGATGGCGCCGGGCCGCCACGGGCGTGCTCGGCCAGGACCCCGCCTCGGACCTGCACCCCCTGCGGCCGGTCTGCGCCCTGGTCGCCGAAGCCCTGCCGGGCGGCCTGCGGCGTGCGAACGCCGGGGCCGTCCGGGCGGTGCTCACCTCGCTGGGACTGGACGCCGACGCCCTGTGGCGCCGGCGCCCGCACGAGCTCTCCGGGGGCCAGGCCCAGCGTGTGGCGCTGGCCCGGGCGGTCGTCGCCGATCCCGGGGTGCTCGTGCTGGACGAGCCCACGAGCGGCCTGGACCCCGCCACGGTGGAACTCGTGCTCGACGTCCTCGAACAGCGGAGGGGGCGCCCGGGGAGGGTCACCGTCGTGGTCACCCACGACCGGGGGTTCGCCGACCGTGCGGCCGACCTCCGCCTCGACATCGGCGGGCCCGAACCGGTCCGTGGAGCCGCGTCCACGACCGTGGGTCCCCGGCCTCCGGGGGGCGCTCCGGTCCTCGGCCTGCGGGGGGTGCGCCTCACGGCCCCGGGCGGGCGGGAACTGCTCGGCGGGGTGGACCTGGCCGTCGGTCCGGGGGAGGCGGTCGCCGTCCTGGGTCCTTCCGGATGTGGTAAGTCCACCCTGCTCAGGAGCCTGGCGGGGCTCCATCCTCCCGCGGCGGGTTCCTTCTCGCTCGGTGGCAGGCCCCTGCCGGCCGGCCACACGGACCGTTCCCGGGAGGCGCTGCGGGCCGTCCAGCTGGTTCCCCAGGACCCGGCCGGAACCCTGAACCCGGCTCAGCGGGTCGCGACGGCGCTCGCACGCCCGGCCATGGTGCTGCGAGGGCTGACCCGCGGCCGGGCCGCCGCGGAGGTCCCCGGGCTCCTGGAACGGGTCGGGCTGCCGGCGGACGTCGGACGCGCGCTGCCGGCCCGCCTCTCCGGCGGCCAGCGCCAGCGCGTGGCCATCGCCCGGGCCCTGGCCGCACGCCCCCGGGTCCTGCTGGCCGACGAGGTGTCCTCCGCACTGGACGCCGCGAGCGCCCGCACGGTCCTGGACGTCCTGGACGCCCTCCGCGCCGAGGAGGGCCTGGCCGTCGTCATGGTGACCCACGACCGGCACGTCGCCGACCGCATGGACCGGGTCCTGACGCTGGACCCGGAGAGCCGCTCCCTGGTGCCGGGTCCGTAGTGCCGCCCCCGGCAGCGGACCCGCCGCGGCGCGGTCGTGCCCGATGCCGGGGAGCCTGCGCGGCCGGGCGGCAGTTCCATCGGAGACCACTCCCACCCCTGTAGAGGATTCGACACATGCCTGAACAGAGAACGCCGGCGCCGGCGCCGTCCGTCGTCGAGCTCCTGGCCTCCTACCGGCCGGGGGACACGTTCTTCTCCACCGGTGCCGGCGCACTGCACGGGACCGGGGTCCTGGGGGTCGCGGAAGAGGTGCACGAGGTCGACTCCCTGCTCGGGAGCGCGGGGCCCGAGGGCGTGGTGATGGGCGCCATCCCCTTCGACGGGCGGCGGTCGGCCCGGTTCCTGCTCCCCCGAACGGTGCGCCACGCACCCGCGCCGCCCCGGGGCCGGGCGCCGGGCCTGCGCCGGCGACCGCTGCCGGGGGAGTGGGGGTCCACGCCCGTGCCCGCCCCCGACGAGCACAGGGCGTCGATCGAGCGGGCGATCGCGCTGACGGCCGGGGACGGCGGGCCGGACAGGGTGGTGTCGGCCAGGGGCCTGCGTCTGCACAGCACGTCGGCGGTCGATCCGTTCACGGCGTTGAACAACCTCCTCTGGCGCGATCCGGGCGAACCCGTCTTCGCGATCGACGTGCCCGGCCCCGGGGCGGAGGACCGCACCCTTCTGGGGACGGGCCCGGAACTGCTGGTCTCCAAGCGCGGGAGCCGGGTGGCCTCCCAGCCGCTGTCCGGCTCCGTCCCCCGCAGCGCCGATCCGACCAAGGACTACCGCAACCGCGAGAGACTGCGTGCCTCGGCTGGGGACAGGCGTGAGCACGCCGTCGTGGTCGACGCGGTGGCGGAGTCGCTGGAGCCCTACTGCCGGACCCTGGCCGTGCCGAAGCGGCCCGAGCTGGTCGCAACCGCCACGATGTGGCACCTGTCCACCCGCCTGGAGGGGACGCTGCTGGACGCGGATGTGCCGGCGCACCTCCTGGCGGCGGCCCTGCGTCCCGCCCCGGCCGTGTGCGGCTCCCTCTCGCGGCCCGCGTCCGGGGTGGTCGGCGCGCCGGAGCCCTTCGACCGGGGTTTCCACTCCGGAGCCGTCGGCTACAGCACGGCCCGGGGCGACGGCGAGTGGGTCGTCGCCGCCCGCTGTGCCGAGGTGTTCCACAGCAGGGTGGACGCCTTCGTCGGCGGTGGCGTCATGTCCGGTTCCGACCCCGGGGCCGTCCTGTCGGAGACCACCGACAGGATGCGCGCGCTCCTGTTCGCCCTGGGCGTGCGCTGAGCGCTCCCGGGACCGCCGCGGGCGGTGGGCCCCGCGCGAAGCCGGCCGGCCCCCGGGGGACGGGGGCCGGCCGGCCGTCTCAGTCCGAGGGGCGCCGCCCCACGGCGAGCAGGGTCGGGTGGACCATGTAGTAGCCCGCGGTGTCGACGATGTAGTCCGGGTGGCCCGGGGTCAGGAGCCGTTCGGCCTCGGCGACCTCGTCACTGCTCAGACCCGCGTCGGCGCCGCGTTTGACCAGCGATTCGCGCAGTTCCGGCCATACGGCGTTCTCCAGGTAGGGGCGCACGGTCGGGTCGGCGTCCACGGGCGAGCCCACCCGCGGGAAGACGTTCACGTGCACGTCGAGCAGCCCCGCGGCCTCCATCCAGACCGTGTGGAGCTCGTAGTGGGCGGGTCCCCCGGAGGGGATCCCCCAGTTGAGCTCGGAGGCGGTGCGCGCCGCCCGCTCCAGCCTCGAGTGACCGGGCAGGAACATGGCCTGGTAGTAGTTGCTGGTGAACAGGCCCAGCACGCCGCCGGGGGCCAGGGCGCGCGCGGCGCGTGCCACCAGGGCCCGGGGGTCGTCGAAGTTGCCGGGCCAGACCACGTCCGAGGCCCAGATCGCGTCGAACCCGTCGCCGGAGCCGGCGGCCTCGTCGAGCACGTCGACCAGGTCGGCGGCGCGCACCTGGACCCGGTCCGAGACCCCCTCGGCCCGTGCGTGCTCACGGGCCAGGTCCAGCACGTCGGCGTTGCGGTCGACGGCCAGGACGCGGGCCCCCGGGCCGGCCGCCCGGGCCAGCGCCACCAGCCCGCCCCCGGCTCCGGTTCCCGCGTCGAGCAGGCGTGTGCGTCCGGACAGGTCCATCGCCCCGACCGCCTGTTCGACGGCCGGGGCGACGAAGGCCCGGTTGGCGAGCAGGTAGGGGACCAGCCCGTTCTTCTGGATGTCTGTCATGGTGTGACTGCCTCGGCTCTCTCACAGGGGGGACGGTGGTGCTCGTTCGTCGGCGCGGTCACGGTCGCGCCGCGGGCACGAGGTGGGGCAGTACGCTGGCCAGCTTCTCGCCGGTCTCCTCGAATTCGCGTTCGGGGCGGGAGCCGGACACGATGCCGGCGCCCGCGCGGAGCCAGGCCCGGCCCTGCTCCTCGTAGACGGCGCGCAGGACCAGCGCGGCGTCGAGCTCGCCCCGGGACGTGGCGGTGACCACGGCCCCGGAGTACAGCCCGCGTCCCTCCTCCAGGCGGGTGATCGCCTCGATCGCCTGCGGCTTGGGGATCCCCGACGCCGTGATCGCCGGGAACAGCGCCTCGAAGGCGTGCCACGGGGTGGCCCCCTCCTCCAGACGCCCCCTCACGGTGGAGGCCAGGTGCTGGACGCTGCCGCGGACCGAGACGCTCATGAAGTCGGACACCGCGACGGAGTCCGGGGCGCACACCGACCGCATCTCCGTGACGGCTTCGCGGACCGAGATGGCGTGCTCGTGGATCTCCTTGGGGTCGGCCTCCAGCTCGGCGCGTGCGGCGGTGTCCGCCGCCGTACCGCGCCCCGCCGCCCGGGTGCCCGCGAGCGGGTTGGTCGAGACCTCGCGGTCGGGTCCGACCGTGACGACCAGTTCGGGGCTGAAGCCCGCGCTGCGGAGCCCGTCGAGGTCCAGCAGGAAGGACCGGGCCGGGGTGTTGGCCCTGCGGCCGACCGCGTAGGTGGCGGGGATGTCGACGGGGAAGGGCAGGTCGACCTTCCGGGAGAGGATCACCTTGTGGTAGTCGCCGCGGTCGATCTCGGCGAGGGCCTCGCCCACGAGCGCGCGGTAGCCGTGGGGGTCGGCCTGCGGGTCGAGGGTGGCGCGGGGCCGTGCGGGGGAGGCGACCGGTTCGAGGAGCAGGGAGCGCACCTTCTGGCGCAGCTGCGCCTCGCCCCCGCTGATCCGGGCCCCGTCGGCGGTGATGCGGACCTCGGTCCGGGGCACGATGAGGCGGGCCAGCCGCGCGGCTCTGCTGCCGGCGGCCGGGGCCGCCCCGCGGGAGCGGAGCGCGAAGTCGAACCCCACCCAGCCGTAGGCCCGCCAGGACGGGTCGGGCAGTCCGGCCAGGGCCTCCGCCAGAGCGTCGGCGGGGCTGCCGGTGTAGGCGCGGGAGTCCGAGGTCCCGTCGGCGGCGCGGACCGTGACCCGGTCGCCGTCGAGGTCGACGCCCCACCGCTCGCCGCCGCCGAAGCGCCAGACCCCCTCGCGTTCGTAGAGGACGTATTCGGGGAAGAGCCCCGAGCCCGCGAGTCGGGCGGCGGCCTCGACGGGGTCGAGCGGCCCTTCGACCTGTTCGGTTTCGCTACGGCTCACGGTCGGCTCCTTGCCCCGGACGGCCCGCAGGCCGCCTCCGGTGTACCCGTGGTCAACATGTTTCTCCGGTCTTGTTTCGAGGGCGGAGAGGACGGCCGCCCCTTCGGCGGACGTGCGCGGTCGCCCGCCCCGGACGTGCGCGGTCGCCCGCCCCGGACGTGCGCGCCGGCCGCGGCCCGCTCCACGGCCGCGGCCCGCCGCGAGAGGGTGTCGGCCCGGGGCGGACGCGGGCCCCGGGAGGGCGGGGGACGGGGAGCGGGGGAGCGCGACGTCAGTCCGAGGTGAGCTCGATCGCGCCGGAGGGGCAGCGGTCGACCGCGTTGCGCACGTGCGCGGCGTCGGCGGGGCCGGGGCGGTCGGTGCGCAGGCGCACGAGCCCGTCCTCCTCGCCCTGGTCGAACACGCGGTCGGCGGCGACGACGCACTGGCCGGCGCCGATGCAGACCTCGGGGTGGACGGTGATGCGCACGCGGGAACGTCCTCTTCACTGTGGAGCGGCCCGGTCAGGGCCGCCGGGCGCCCGGCGGCGCCACCGAACCGATCGTAAATGATTATCGTTTTCAAGCGAAGCGCGCGCCCGTGTGGCCGGGGTCGCAGCGCTGTGTGTGCTGCTCCGGTCGCGCAGGGTGGTACCGCCACTCAGCGGCTCCGCTCGCGCAGCGCGTTCTTGTCGACCTTGCCGACCGCGGTCAGGGGGAACGCGTCGACGGCCTCGACCCGGTCGGGGGACTTGTAGCCGGCCAGGCCCCTGCCGCGCAGGAAGGCGGCGAGCTCGCGGACGGTGGGCGGGGCGCCCGCGCAGACCAGGAAGGCGACCGAGCGCTCGCCGAGGTCGGGGTCGGGGGCGGCCACCAGGGCGGCCGCGGACACGCCCGGGTAGGCGAGCAGCTGGCCCTCGACCTCGGTTGCGTCGATCTTCTCCCCGCCGCGGTTGATCTGGTCCTTCACCCGGCCGACGACGTCGATGTGGCCGCTCGGGCGGAGCCGGACGAGATCGCCGGTCCGGTAGAACCCGTCGGGCGTGAAGTGCGTGGTGGCGAGTTCGGGGGAGCGGTAGTAGCCGCGCAGCGTGTAGGGGCCCCGGGTCAGCAGCTCGCCCACGGCGCCGACGGGCACCGGGGCGCCGGACCCGTCGACCACCCGCACCTCGTCGCCGGGCGAGATGGGCCGCCCCTGGGTGGTGCACACCAGCTCCTCGGGGTCGTCGAGCCGGGTGACGTTGATCAGGCCCTCGGCCATGCCGAACACCTGCTGGAGGCCGCACCCCAGGGTGGGGCGGACGCGGCGCGCCAGGTCGTCGGCCAACCGCGCTCCCCCCACCTGCAGGACCGAGAGGCTCTCGAGCTCGGCCGTGCCCGGAGCCCGGTCGGCGTAGGCCTCCAGCCACACGGGCACCATCGGGGGGCTGAGCGCCGTCACGGTCACGCCCTCGCGGGCGATCAGGGGGAACGCCGTCTCGGGGGCGGGGCTGGGCGCCATGACCACCGTGCCGCCCGCGGTCAGCGTGCCGAGGATCCCCGGACAGCACATCGTGAAGTTGAAGGCGGCGGGCAGCGCGGCGAGGTAGACGCTGTCCGCGGTGAGGCCGCAGGCGGCCGCGGCGGCGCGGGCGTTGTAGCCGTAGTCCTGGTGCGTGCGCGCAATGAGCTTGGGCGTCCCCGTCGTCCCCCCGGAGAGCAGCAGGAGCGCGATGTCCCCGGGGTCGGGCCGGGCCGGGGCGGGGACGCTGTTCGCGGGGGCGTCGGCGCGCAGTTCCCCGAAGCCGACGGCGCCTTCCAGGCCGCCGGTGTCACCGACGACGATCACGTGGCGCAGCTCTTCGTGCTCCTCGCGCACGGACGCGGCCAGGGTCCGGTAGTCGAAGCGCGCGTGGCGGTCGGCCACGGCGTAACCGACCGCTCCGGTGGTCCGCAGCAGGTGGGAGATCTCGTGGCCGCGGTGGCCGGGCATGGCGTGGACCGGAACGGCACCGAGGTACTGCAGTCCGAACCAGAGCAGCAGGAACTCCGCCCGGTTGGGCAGCTGCACCACCACCCGGTCGCCCCGGCGC
Source organism: Nocardiopsis sp. NPDC006198 (assembly GCF_040613895.1). Taxonomy (NCBI): domain Bacteria; kingdom Bacillati; phylum Actinomycetota; class Actinomycetes; order Streptosporangiales; family Nocardiopsidaceae; genus Nocardiopsis; species Nocardiopsis sp. NPDC006198. The sequence continues at coordinate 368,675 of NZ_JBEXSY010000001.1, forward strand.
ACCCCCCGGCGGTGGAGCCCCGCCGCCACCGCTCCCGCCTCCGAGGCCAGTTCGGCGTAGGTCCACCGGCGGTCGCCGTCGACGAGCGCGACGGCGTCGGGGCGTCGCTGCGCCTGCCGCGCCAGCACGTCGGCCAGGACCTCCTCCCGCCAGAAGCCGGCCGCCCGGTAGCGCTCGCGCGCCTCCTCCGGCCACCCCGGCCAGTCCGGCGCCTGCGCCTCGGGCGGGTTCGCACTCTTCGTCATCTCTGCTCCTTTTGCGTTCTTCGCCACACAAGTGGGGGATCGCGCTCGATGCCGCGCTTAGGATAAAAAAGATAACGGTTTTCGTTTTCATCTGTACCATCGGCCCCCCGACCCCCGCCGGAACCGGGCCGGAACCCCCGAGCCCGCCGCCAGCCAAGGAGACGATCACGCGTGTCGCTGCCAGCCGGTCCGCCAACGGTGCCCACGACGGAGGGGGAGCTGCGCGACGCCGTCGCCGCGCTGTTGAGCATCCCCCCGGAGGAGATCGGCCCTGATGACGACCTGTTCGAGCTCGGTCTGGACTCCATCGCCCTGATGCGCCTGGCCGCGAGGTGGCGGCGCTCCGGCGTCGGGGCCGGCTTCGACGAACTCGCGGAAGCGGCGACCCTGCGCGGTTGGCAGCGGCTCCTGGCGCCGGCCGCCCCCGCCCAGGGGCCCCGCACCGACGCGGAGGGCCCCGGCACACCCTTCCCGCTCGCCGCCATGCAGCACGCCTACTGGATCGGCCGCCAGGAGGGCCAGCCCCTCGGCGGGGTCGGAGCGCACTTCTACGCCGAGCTCGACGGCTCGGCCGTCGACCCGGTGCGCCTGGAGACCGCCGTGACGGCACTGCGCCGCCGCCACGGCATGCTGCGGGTCACCGTGCTCGACGACGGCCGCCAGCGCGTCCTGGACCACCCGCCCGGCCCCGCGCTGACCGTGCGGGACCTGAGCGCGGAGACGGCCGAGCGGGTCGAGCGGCAGCTGGCCGAACTGCGCGAGCACTACACCCACCGGCGGATGGACGTCGAGCGCGGCGAGGTGTTCGACCTCGCGCTGACGCTCCTGCCCGGCGGGGCCACCCGGTTGCACATCGACCTCGACATGCTGGCGGCCGACGCCGCGAGCATGCGGGTCCTGCTGCGCGACCTCCAGCTGCTCTACACCGACCCCGGCGCCGGCCTTCCGGAGCTCCCCCTGGACTACCGCGCCTACCTGGACGCCGTCGGGACCGCGCGGGAGCGGGAACGCGAGGAGGACCGCGCCTGGTGGAGCGGGCGCCTGGAGTCGCTGAGCGCCCCGCCGGCCCTGCCCACCGTCGTGGACCCCCTCGACCCGGACTCGGCCGCACCGCGCTTCCACCCGACCACCCGGCTGCACCACTGGCTCGACCCCGAGCGCAAGCAGCGGCTGCTGGCCGCCGCGCGCGGCCACGGGGTCACCCCCGCCGCCGCGCTGGCGGGCGCCTTCGCCGAGACCCTCGGGGCCTGGAGCGACTCCCCGAGGTTCCTGCTCAACCTCCCGCTCTTCCACCGCGACCTGGACGTGGAAGGGGCCGAGTCGCTGGTCGGGGACTTCAGCAGCTCGATCCTGCTCGACGTCGACCTCACCGAGGAGCGCACCTTCGCCGAGTCCGCGCGCCACGTGCAGACCCGCCTGCGCACGGCGGCCGCCCACGGCTCCTACTCCGGCGTCGAGGTGCTCCGCGACCTCTCCCGCGCCTCCGACGGCGTTCCGGCCCTGGCCCCCGTCGTCTACACCAGTGCCCTGGGGCTGGGCGAGGTCTACGACTCCGAGGTCAGGGCCGCGTTCGGCGAGCCCGTGTGGATCATCTCCCAGGGCCCGCAGGTCTGGCTGGACGCACAGGTGACCGAACTCGACGGCGGGCTCCTCCTGAACTGGGACGTGCGGTACCGCGCGTTCGAACCCGGCGTCCCCGAGGCGGCGTTCGCGGCCTACCGCGACCTCGTCGACTCCCTCGTCGACGACCCCTCGGCCTGGACCGGGCCCGTGCGCCTGCCGCTCCCCGAGGACCAGGCGCGCGTGCGCGCCGCGGCCAACGCCACCGACGCGCCCGCCGTGACCGAGCGGCTGCACGAGGGCTTCTTCCGTGCCGCCCGCGAACACCCCGACGCCCTCGCCCTGATCCCCGACGCCGGCGAACCGGTGACCTACGGCGCGCTCGCCGACCGCGCGGGCCGTGTCAGCGCGCTGCTGGCCGGGGCCGGGGTGGCGCCGGGCGACGCCGTGGCGGTCAGCCTGCCCCGGGGCGCGGCACAGGTCGCCGCGGTGCTCGGAGTCCTGGGCGCGGGCGCCGCCTACGTCCCCGTCGGGGTGGAACAGCCCGCCGAGCGCACGGCGCGCATCCTGGCCGCGGCCGACGCCGCGGCCCTGCTCACCGACGCCGCGCACGCCGACCGGCCCGCCGGTCCGGCGCAGGGCCGCACCGGACCGCCGGTCGTGCTGGTCGAGGACGCGGACGGGTGCGCGCCCGCGCCGCCGGACCTCGCACAGCCCCTCGACGCGACCGCCTACGTCATCTTCACCTCGGGATCCACCGGGGTCCCGAAGGGCGTGGAGGTCTCGCACGGGGCGGCCGTCAACACGATCGCCGCGCTGAACGACCGCTTCGACGTGGGACCGCGGGACCGCGGGCTGGCCCTCGCGGACCTGGACTTCGACATGTCCGTCTACGACCTCTTCGCCCCCCTGTCCGCGGGAGGGTCGGTGGTCCTCGTCTCGGACGAGGCCCGCCGCGACGCCCACCACTGGGTCGCGCTGATGCGCGAGCACGGCGTCACGCTCCTGAACTGCGTGCCCGCACTGCTCGACATGGTGCTGACCGCCGCCGAGTCGCGCCCCGGCGGCTTCGGCGACCGACTGCGGTTCGTCCTGCTCGGCGGCGACTGGGTCGGCCTCGACCAGCCCGGGCGCCTGCACGCCCTGGCCCCGCGGGCGCGGTTCACCGCCCTGGGCGGGATGACCGAGGCCGCCGTGCACTCCACGGTGTTCGAGGTCGACCGGGTCGACCCCTCGTGGACGTCGATCCCGTGGGGCCTCCCGCTGCCCAACATGCGCACCCGGGTCGTGGACCACCACGGCCGCGACCGCCCCGACTGGGTCCCGGGCGAGCTCTGGGTCAGCGGCGCGGGACTGGCGACCGCCTACCGCGGCGACCCCGGGCGCACCGCCGAGAAGTTCGTCACCGACCAGGGCCGCAGGTGGTACCGCACCGGCGACCGGGCACGCTACCGCTCCGACGGCGTCCTGGAGTTCCTCGGCCGCGCCGACCACCAGGTGAAACTGCGCGGACACCGCATCGAGCTCGGCGAGGTCGAAGCCGCCGCCGCCTCGTGTCCGGGCGTCTCCGCCGCGGTGGCGCTCGTCACCGGCACACCGCGCAGGCTCGCCCTGGTGGCCGCCGCGGCGGCGGGGCCGGCGGCCGAGGCGGAGCTCCGCGCCACCCTGGAGCGCAACCTCCCCTCCTACATGGTCCCCACCCAGATCGTGCTGGTGGACGCCCTCCCCCTGACCGCCAACGGCAAGCCCGACCGTCGGCGCGCCGAGGCCCTGGCCACGGCCGCGACCGGCCGCGCCCCCGAGGACGACGGCGACGGGGACCGGTCCCCGCGCGGGTGGGCCGAGACCGTGGTGGCCGAGGTCTGGGGCGAGCTCCTGGACGTCAAGGGCATCCGGCGCGACGACGGGTTCTTCGCCCTGGGCGGCGACTCGCTCCTGGCCACCCGGATGATCGGCGCCCTGCGGGAGCGCGGCGCGGGCGGCGCACGGGTCGCGGGCCTGTTCTCCTCCCCCGCGCTGGCCGACTTCGCCGCCACCCTCACCCGGCAGGAACCGCCGACCGGCACCGTCCTGGGCGAGGGCGACACCGCCAACCGCCACCTGCCCTTCCCGATGACCGACGTCCAGCGGGCGTTCTGGATCGGACGCGACAGCAGGCTCTCCCTCGGCGGCGTGGGCACCTACCACTACAGCGAGTTCGACGGCTCCGACGTCGACCTCGACCGGTTCACACGCGCCTGGACGGCCCTGGTGGACCGGCACGAGATGCTGCGCGCCGTCTTCGACGAGGACGGACGCCAGCGCATCCTGCCGAAGACGCCGCCGGTCACGGTGGCCGTCACGGAGGCGGCCACCGAGGAGGAGGCCGCGCAGGCCCTGGCCGCGCTGCGCGAGGAGGCCTCCCACCTGAGCATCGACCTGACCCGGTGGCCCCTGTTCGAGCTGCGGGCCGTGCGCTATCCCAGCGGCGGCGCCACGCGCACGCGCCTGGCGATCGGGCTCGACTACATCGTCCTCGACGCCGCCTCGATCATCGCCCTGTACGGAGAGCTCGACCGGCTCTACAGCGACCCCGGGGCGGAGCTGGAGCCGATCGACGTCTCCTTCCGCGACTACGTCCTGCAGTCCGAACCCGACCCCGACGCGGTCGAGCACGCGCGCCGGCACTGGACGCGCCGGCTCCGGACACTGCCGCCCGCACCCGCGCTCCCGCTGGTCGCCGACCCCTCCACCGTGGAGCACCCCCGTTTCACCCGCCGCCGGCGCCCCCTCCGCGCGCGGGACTGGGAGGCGATCACCGACAAGGCCCGCGCCCACGGCCTGACACCGTCGGTCGTCCTTCTGACCTGCTACGCGGAGGTCCTGTCGGCCTGGAGCGACGACCCGGAGGTGGCGGTCAACCTCACCCTGTTCAACCGGCAGCCGGTCCACCCCCACATCGACCTGATCATGGGCGACTTCACCTCGGTGTCCCTGCTCGGCTACGAGCCGCGCGCCGGGGAGCCGTGGCCGGCCGCCGCGCACCGCCTGCAGCGCGTCATGGGCGAGGACCTCGACCACCGCGAGGCCTCCGTGACCTGGCTGCTGCAGGAGCTCGCCAAGCGCACCGGGGCGGTCGACGCGGCCATGCCCGTGGTCTTCAGCAGCTCCGTCGGGGTGGGCGACCGCACCGTCAAGGACCTCTCCGACGGTTTCCCCGAGAAGGTGTGGGGCATCTCCCAGACCCCGCAGGTGCTCCTGGACAACCAGGTCACCGAGTCCCAGGGCGGCGTCATGGTCACCTGGGACGCCATCGAGGAACTGTTCCGTCCCGGCGTGCTCGACTCCATGTTCGACGCCTACAACACGATGCTGGCCTGGCTGGCCGGGAACGACTGGGACGCGGTCGCCCCGCCGGTGCTCCCGCGCGCCCAGGCGGACACGCGCCGTCCCGCCCCGGGCCCCCTCCCCGCCACCGCGGAGGGCACCCTCCACGGCGAGGTCCTGCGCCGGGCCCAGGAGGACCCGGACCGCCCCGCCGTCCTCGGAGCCCCCGGCCGCGAGCCCCTCACCTACGGCGGACTCGCCGCGCGGGCCGCCCGGGTCGCGGGCGGCCTGGCCGAGCGGGGCGCGGGCCCCGGCGACGTCGTCGCGATCACCCTGCCCCCCGGAGCCGACCGGGTCGTCGCGATCCTGGGTGTGCTCTCCACCGGCGCGGCCTACCTGTTGGGCGACCCGGGGGCGCCCCCCTCGCGACGCGAACAGGACCGGCGGGCGGCCGGGGCCCGCGTCGTGATCGTCGGCCCCGGCCGCGCGGACGGACCGGACCAGGCCGAACTCACCGATCTGGCCGCCGCCGCCCCCCTGCGGACCGCGGTCGCCGCCGACCCCGGGGCGAGGGCCTACGTCACCGTCCAGGCGGGCCCGGACGGGGAGGACGCCGCGGTCGAATCCGTCGACCACCGGTCGGCGGCGGCGACGATCGCCGCGGTGCGCGAGAGGTTCGGCATCGACGCGCGGGACCGGGTGCTCGCGGGCGACCCCCCGGCGGCGGCCGTGGACGCGTTCAGCGTGTTCGGGCCGCTCGGCGCCGGCGGCGCACTGGTGTGCCCCGCGGCCGACGTCGCGACCGACCCGCGCGCCGCGGCCGCGCTGGCCGCCGAACACGGCGCGACGGTGTGGAACGGCCCGCCGATGCTGCTCGACGAGCTGATCGCGGCGGCCCCGGCCGGCGAGGGCGCGCCGCTGCGCGACCTGCGCCTGGCGCTCGTCTCGGGCGACCGGGTGGGCGCCGGACTGGCCGGGCGCCTGCGCCGGGCCACCGGCGGCGGCCGGCTCGTCGCGCTGTACGGCGGCCGTGGCAGCGCCGGCTGGGCGAGCGCCGTCGAGCTCGACGCCGACACGGACCGCTCGGCGCCCTCCGGGCGGCCCCTGGCGGGCCACCGGTTGCGCGTGGTGGACTCCGCGGGCCGCGAATGCCCCGACCAGGTGATCGGCGACCTCTGGATCGCAGGCCCCGACGCCGCGCCCGACCCGGCCACGGCCGGGGAGTCCGACCCGGACGGGCGGCTCCGCCCGACCGGGACCCGCGCCCGGTACCTGCCCGGCGGCGCCGTCGAGTTCCTCGGCCCCGAACCGCAGGCCCGGCTCAACGGCCGCCGCGTCGACATCGGCGCCGTCGAAGGCGCCATCGAGTCGCACCCGGGCGTCGTCCACGCGGCGGTGGTCACCGTGGGCGAGGGGCGCGAACGCCGGCTCCACGCCTACACGGTGACCGCCGACGGGGAGGAGCCCGACGGCCTCTCCCGCCACCTGTCCGGACTGCTGCCCCCCTTCGCGGTACCGGCCCGGATCACCCGCCTGCCCCGCCTGCCCCTGACCGCCGAGGGCGCCGTGGACCGCGGCGCGCTGGCCGAGGAGGCCGCCGTCCGGGAGCGCGCCGCGTCGGGACCGCCCACGGGCGGGACCGAGCTCCGCATCGCCGCACTGTGGACCGAACTCCTGGGCGCCGGGGCCGAGCACCGCCACACCGACTTCTTCGCCGCCGGCGGCGACAGCCTGAGCGCGCTGCGCCTGGTCACAGCCACGGGTGAGGCGTTCGGCGTCGAGATCTCGGTCCGTTCCTTCCTCACCGCATCCACCCTCGCCGACCTGGCACGACAGGTCGACCACGCGCTCGCCTCCCGCGACGACGAAGAAAGCGGAATCCTATGAACGCCCATCAGCTCGTTTCCGAGATGGAGAAGGACGGCATCCGGCTCTGGGAGGACGACGGCGCCCTGCGGTTCCGCGCCCCCAAGGGCGTGCTGACCGAGGAGCGCAAGGCGCTGCTGCGCGAGAACCGCGCCGAGGTCCTCGCCCACCTGACCGCCCGCCGCCTCGCCACCCGCATCACCCCCGACCCCCAGTCGGCCGGCACCCCCTTCCCGCTGACCGACATCCAGGCGGCCTACCTGGTCGGCCGCGGCAGCGCCTACGGGTACGGCGGAGTGGCCTGCCACGTCTACGTCGAACTCTCCTTCCCGGCCGACACCGACCCGGAGCGGCTCCAGGAGAGCTGGTGGTCCGTGGTGCGCCGCCACGGCATGCTGCGCGCGGTGGTCCACCCCGACGGCTTCCAGGAGGTCCTGCCCGAGATCCCGGAGACGCCGGTGCCGACCGCCGACCTGCGCGGCGCCACCCCCGCCGAGGTCGAGGAGCGCGTGGACCTGGTGCGCCGGGAACTCGCCTCCAGGGTCCCGCCCACCGACGTGCCGCCGCTGTTCGAGCTGCGGATGACGCGCTGCGCCGACGAACTCGTCCTGCACCTGTCGATCGACCAGCTCATCGTCGACTACGCCAGCCTGCTGCTGGTCCTGTCCGAGCTTGAGGACACCTACCACGGCCGGGAGACCGAGGCCCCGGAGATCGGTTTCCGCGACTACGTCCTGGCGCGCCGCAACCAGACGCTCACCGGCGAGTACGACCGCGCCCGCGACTACTGGACCCGGCGGCTGCCCACCCTGCCCCCCGCCCCCGACCTGCCGCTGCCCGCCGACGGCGGCCGGGTCGGCGCCTTCCGGCGCTTCGAGGAGATCCTGGGCGCCGAGCAGCGCGCGTCCTTCGAGGCCAACGCCGCCCGCGCCGGGGTCACCGCCTCGGCCGCCGCGATGGCCGCCTACGCCGAGGTGCTGGGCCGCTGGAGCCGCAGCCCGCAGTTCACGCTCAACGTCCCCACCTTCACCCGCCTGCCCCTGCACGCCGACGTCGACCGCCTCGTGGGGGACTTCACCGCGGTCGAACTCCTCGCCGTCGACCTGCGGCCCGCGCAGACGTTCGCCGAACGCGCGGCCACCCTGCGCGACACCCTGCTGGAGGACCTCGCGCACTCCCTGTACACCGGGAGCCAGGTCCTGGCCGACCTCACCCGGCGCAGCGACAGCGACACCGTGCTCATGCCGGTCGTGTTCACCAGCACGCTCGGCTCGGCGGCAGCCCGCCGCCCCGCCGCGGCCATCCGCCACGCCCAGACCCAGACCCCGCAGGTCTGGCTGGACTGCCAGGTGATGGAGCGCGCCGACGAACTGGCCCTGAGCTGGGACGTGCGCGAAGGGGTCCTGGGCGGTGACACCGCCGCCGACCTCTTCGCCGCCTTCACCGCCCTCATGACCCGTCTGGCCGAGGACCCGGACGCCTGGAACGAGGCTGCCCGCGTCGAACTGCCGGAGGGCACCCGCGCCGTCCGCGAGCGGGTCAACGACACCGCCGCCCCGGTGCCGCGCGCCCTGCTGCACGAGGGGGTGCTGGCCGCCGCCGAGCGCGACCCCGGGCGCGTCGCCGTCATCGACCGGGACCGCTCGCTGACCTACGGCGAGCTGGTCGGGCGCGCGGCGGCGGTCGCACGGGCGCTGGGCGCCGCCGGCGTCGGCGCGGGCGACCTGGTCGCCGTCACGATGGAGAAGGGGTGGGAGCAGGTCGCCGGCGTCCTGGGCGCCCTGATGGCCGGCGCCGCCTACCTCCCCCTGGACACCACGCAGCCGGCGCGCCGCCGCACGGCGATCCTCACCGACGCCGGGGCCTCGGTCGTGCTGACCCAGTCCTGGCTGGTGGAGGAGGGGGAGTGGCCCCCGGGATGCACCACCGTCGCCGTCGACAGCCTCCCCCTCGCCTCCGGTCCGCCTCCGCGGCCCGACACCGGCCCCGACGACCTGGCCTACGTCATCTACACCTCGGGGTCGACCGGCGCCCCCAAGGGCGTCATGATCAGCCACGCCGCGGCGCTGAACACGGTCACCGACGTCAACCGCAGGTTCGACGTGACCGCCGACGACCGCGTCCTCGCACTGGCCCAGCTCGGTTTCGACCTCTCCGTCTACGACATCTTCGGCCCGCTGGCGGTCGGGGCCGCCGTGGTGCTGCCCGACCCCGCGCGCCGAGGCGACCCCTCCGAGTGGATCGAGACCGTCCGGTCCGCGCAGGTCACCTTCTGGAACTCGGTCCCCGGACAGCTGCAGATGGTGCACGACTACCTGCGCGCCGACGACCCGCCCCTGCCCTCCCTGCGCGTCGCGCTGCTCTCGGGCGACTGGATCCCCACCGCGCTGCCCGAGGCCGTGCGGACCTGGGCCCCTAACATGGCGGTGCACAGCCTCGGCGGCGCCACCGAGGCGTCGATCTGGTCCATCCACCACCCGATCGACCGGGTCGACCCCGCCTGGCGCAGCATCCCCTACGGCAGGCCGATGGACAACCAGACGTTCCACGTCCTCGACACGGCGCTGCGGCCCTGTCCCGACCTGGTCGTGGGCGAGCTGTACATCGGGGGCATCGGTCTGGCCCAGGGCTACTTCGGCGACGAGGAGCGGACGGCGGCCCGGTTCATCCGGCACCCGGAGACCGGTGAGCGCCTCTACCGCACCGGCGACATGGGCCGCTACTGGCCCGACGGGGTGATCGAGTTCCTCGGACGCGAGGACCAGCAGGTCAAGATCCGCGGCTACCGGATCGAGCTCGGCGAGGTCCAGGCGGCGGTGGAGTCGCTGCCGGAGGTGGGCGCGGCGGCGGTCGTGCTCACCGGCGGGCGCGGATCCGGGCCCACGGGCGCGGGCCAGAGCCTGACGGCCTTCGTCGAACCCGCCCACCGCGACACCCCCCTCCCGCTCCCGGAGACGCTGCTCCCCGCCGTCCGCGACGCCGCCCGGCAGGCCGGGCAGCAGGTGGACCTCGACGGACTCGCCGCGTTCCGCGCCGCGCTCGGCGAGGCGGCCGCGGCGTCCATCGCCGACACACTCGCCCCGGCCTTCGCCGGGGGCGGCGAGCTCACACCGGAACAGGTGTGCGACGCGCTGGGAGCGGCCCCCGCACACCACCGCCTGGTGCGGCGCTGGATCCGGGGGCTCGTCACGGACGGCCTCCTGGAGCGCACCCCCGGCGGGAAGCTCGCCGGCCTGCGCGCCCCCGGCCCGCAGGCCACCGTCCGCGCCTGGGACGAGGCCGCCCGCCTCGAGAAGCAGGCGCGGTGGAGTCCCGAACTGTTCGCCACGGTGCGTGCCGGAGCCGAGCACCTGGCCGACCTGGTCGCCGGGCGGGAGGAGGCGGCCCGGCCGTTCTCCGGCGCCGACCCGCGGGCGCTGACCGCCGCCTACGCCGCGAACGCCGGCTCCTCCGCGCTGCGCTCGGTCCTGGCCGCCGCGGCCGCCGAGATCGCACGCACCCGCGACACCGCCGAACCGCTGCGGATCATGGAGGTCGGGCTGCGCGGCGGCGGCGTGGCCGGCGACCTGCTGCCCGCACTGGCCGACCACCGGGTCGACTACCTGGGGACCGACGCGTCGGCGCAGAACCGGTCCGTGTTCGAGCAGGACTTCTCCGACGACCCGCGCGTGCGCTGCGCGGCCTTCGACCCCGCGCAGGACCCCGCCGGGCAGGGCCTGGCCCGCAACTCCGTGGACCTGCTGGTCTGCGTCGGCGTCCTGGACAACCTCCCCGACGTGGAAGCGGCCCTGGAGCGCCTCTCCACCCTGGTGGCGCCGGGCGGGTGGATGTTCCTGCTGGCCAACACCGACGACGACGACCACGCGCTCCGGATCTCCGCGGAGTTCACGGCCGAGCACGCGGGACCGTTCACCGACGTCCGCCAGGAGCAGGAGCAGACGTTCCTGCGCCACGACCAGTGGCAGGAGCTGTTCCGCGACCGCGGCCACCAGGTCGCCGCCGCGTTCCCCGAGGACACCGGAACGGCCCGGGCCTTCGGCCAGCACCTCTACCTGGTCCGTGCCAAGCCCCTGCAGGAGCCGGTCGAGGTGGCGTCGCTGACGCGCCGCGGCCACGAACTGCTCCCCGAGTACTCGGTGCCCTCCCAGTGGGAGGTCGTCGACGCCCTGCCGAGGACGGAGAACGGCAAGCTGGACCGCGGCGCGCTGGAGAAGCGTTCGCTCGAACTGGGCGCCGGCCCCGCCGAGGAGGCCGGCGACCAGAACCCCCGCGACGACCTCGAGCGCGCACTGGCGGCCCTGTGGGCAGAGCTGCTCGAGACGGAGCGCATCGGACGCGACGACGACCTCTTCGCGCTGGGCGGCGACTCGCTGCTGGTGGCCCGGATCGTCGGACGGCTGCGCGACGGGCTGGCCGGCCACGAATGGGACCTCGAGTGGGAGGTCGTCCTGCGCCACCTGCTGCGCAGGCCGACCATCGCCGGCCTCGCCGCCTACCTGCGGGAGCTCTCCGCCCCCGAGGCGGAGGCGGACGCCGAGAACTCGCCTCTGGTGGAGCTGATCCGGCCCGAGCCCGGCGCCCCGGTGACCGTGCTCGTGCACGCCGGAACGGGGACCCTGCTGCCGTACCGGCCCCTGGTCACCCGGCTCCGCGCCCGTTCCGGTGAAGGACACGGGCTGGTGGGCCTGGAGCTGCCGGCGCCCGAGAACTTCCGCAACGCCGACCCGAACGGGCTCATCGACCGCACGGCGGCCGAATACGTGCGCGCCCTGCTCGACGCCGGACACACACGGGTCGACGTCGTCGGCTACTGCGTGGGCGGGGTCATCGCCACCGAGGTGGCCCGCGGGCTCGCCGAAGCCGGCGCCACCGTCCGCAGCCTCACGGTCATCAGCAGCCACAGCCCGACCTTCCGCATCGACGACGAACTGCTCTCCGAGTACTCCTTCTCGCTCATGATGGGCATGGACCCGTCCCACATCGGGTTCCCCGCCGACTCCGAGCGCGTGGGCGAGGCGGTCTCCGCCGTGCTTGACCGCTCTCCCGAGGCCGTCCTGGACGGCGCGATCGCCGACCTGGACGGGGAGTTCGCCGACGTCGCGGCCGCCTTCGAGGCCCTGGAGGCGGTGCCGCGCATGGCCCGGGTGACCCGCATGTGCGAGGCGCTGCCGCCCGAGCTCGCCGACACCTACCAGCCCGAGGGCCTGCTCCGGGCCCTGCGCACCTACCAGCAGAGCACCTTCGCGCTGAGCCGGCACCGGGCCGAGCCCTACGCGGGCGACATCACCTTCCTGCGGCACAACGGCGCCTACCCCTTCCCCGGCAGCGCCGACACCATCGCCGACCACTGGGCGAGGATCTGCCTCGGCGAACTGCGCACCCGCGACATCCCGGGCGAGCACTTCACCTGCATGACGGGTGAGAACGTCCCCACGGTCGACGACCACCTGCACGAGATCATCGAAGGGAAGACCTCTTGATCGGCATCATCGGCGCCTCCGGCGCTGTCGGGCGCCACACCGCCGCGGCCCTGGCCGAGGCCGGAGCGGGCCCGCTGCGCCTGGGGGCCCGGCGGCCCTCTGCCGTCCCCCCGGGCCCCTGGCCCGAGGGCAGCGAGACCGTCGGGGTCGACGCCTCCGACCCCGCCTCGCTCGCCCGGTTCAGCGCCGGCTGCACCCTGCTGGTCAACTGCGCCGGTCCCAGCTACCTCCTCAAGGACACCGTCGCGCTGGCCGGACTGGCCGCGGGCGCCGACGTCGTCGACGTCATGGGCGACGACCCCGTCCACGAGTCCCTGACGGAGTCGGGCGCGGTCGGGCCGGACCGCTGCGTCGTCCTGTCGGCCGGGACCGTCCCCGGCCTGGCGGGCCTGGTCCCCCTCTGGCTCGCCGGGGCCGGCCCTGCGAACGGTCCGGCGCTCAGGATGACCGGCTACGCGGGCGGGCTGGAACACGCGACCGAGAGCGTTGCGGCCGACATCGTGCTCTCCCTGGACACCGGGGGAGCGGGCGGCGAGCGCTTCGGCCACCCCCTCGCGGCCTGGCGGCACGGCCGCCGCGCCCCTGGGGTCCTGCGGGTGGCCGACAGCGCCCAGGCCCCCTACTTCCCCCACCCGGTCGCCCTGCAACCGCTCCTGACCACCGAGGTGGAGCGCCTGGCCGCGCACATGGACCTGGCCGAGGCCGACTGGTACAACGTCCTCCCCGGAGCACAGGTGCGCGAGCTGCTCACCGCGCTGCCGACCCTGCCGATGGACACCGCCGAGCAGCGCGACGCGGTGACCGGGCGCATCCGGCGCGCCGCCGAGGTCGACGCCGCGGGCGGCGTGCCCTACTACCGGCTGGTGTTCAGCCTCTCGGGCCGGGACTGGGCACGCACCTGCGTGGTCCACTGCGACAGCAGCTACCGGCTCACCGGCGCCGTCGCCGCGCTCGCGGCCCTGGACGTCCTGGCCGGCCGCATCGGCAAGGGGCTGCACTACGCGGCCCAGGCGATGGACCCGCAGGCCACGGTGGAGGCGCTGAGGGCCAACGGGGACGCGGAGTTCGCGGTCCACCACCACGCCGCCGCGCCGCCGGTCCCCGGCGACGCGGCCGAGGCCGTCGAGGACGGTGAGCTGTGAACGCGCTGGCACCGCTGCGCACCGTCGTCTGCGGCACGAACTTCGGCCGCCTCTACCTCGACGCCGTCCGGAGCCACCCCGGGTTCACCCTGGCGGGGCTCCTCTCCACCGGCAGCCGTCACTCCCGGGAACTGGCCGAACGGCACGGCGTGCCCTGCCACACCTCCCCGGACGAGCTCCCCGCCGACATCGACGCGGCCGTCGTGGCGGTGCCCGCGGCGGTCATGGGAGGCCAGGGGTCCGAACTCGCGCGCACACTGCTCGCCAAGGGCGTGCACGTGCTCCAGGAACACCCGCTGCACCCCGACGAGCTGTCGGAGTCCCTCCGCGCGGCGAGGAAGGCCGGCCGGCAGTTCCAGGTCAACACCCACTACCCCCACGTGGCCCCGGTGCGCGAGTTCATCGAGGCGGCGCGCCGACTGCGCCGACTGCAGCGTGTCCTGTTCGTCGACGCGGCGGCCCCGGTCCACGTCCTGGCCCCCCTGATCGACATCCTGGCGCGCGCCCTGGGCGGCACCCGGCCCTGGAGGCTGGGCGATCCCGTTCCACCGACCGAGGACGTCGTGGCGGCGGCGAAGGGGGAGGCGCCGCTGAGCCTGCTGCACGGGGCCATCGCCGGAGCCCCGCTGACACTGCGGGTGCACAACCAGATCCACCCCGGGGACCGGGACAACCACTCCCTCTTCTGGCACCGCGTGGCCGTGGGGACCGAAGGCGGGGTCCTGACCCTGGCCGACACCCACGGGCCCGTGCTGTGGCACCCGCGGATCCACTCCCCCCGCGACTCCGGGCACCGGTTGGTGTTCACACCCGGAACCGGGGCCGAGTCGCTGCGGCTGCCCGCGTCGGCGGTCCTGGGCCAGGCGGGACCGCCGCCCCGGATCTCCGAGATCTTCTCCGAGCTGTGGCCCGAGGCGATCGGCGAGGCCCTCGACGGGTTCGCCGCGGCCGTCGCCGAGGGCGGGGACCCGCTCCGGTCGGCCCAGCAGGACCTGGCGGTCTTCGCCCTCTGGCGGGAGCTGATGGAACGCCTGGGGCCGCCGGAGCTGATCCGTCCCCCCGCCCCCGAGCCCCTGGCGCCGGGCGCGCTCGCGGCGCCGGGCGCAGCCGGGGCGTCGGCACCCGCCGCGCCCGGGTCCGGGGCGGCCGCGCGGCAGGCCCCGGCCCCTCCCGGTGAGCCGGCCCGCCCGCACGCGGCGGACCTGTCGGACTACAACGAGGCGGCGGAGTTCTTCGACCTCGGCGCCCGCGAGCACACCGCGCGCACGGGCCCCGCGGTCGTGGCGTGCCTGAGCGGGATCGACCCCCGGACCGGCCCGCTGGTGGACGTCGGCGCGGGCAGCGGACTGGTCACCCGGCAGGTCGCGGCGGCCTACCCCGACTGCCGGGTGATCGCCGCCGAACCCGCTGCGGGGATGCGCGCCCTGCTCACGGGCAGGGTCGGCGACGACCCCGGGCTCGCGCAGCGGGTGACCGTCCTCCCCCACGCCGCGGAGCGCCTGCTGGAGCCGGGGGTGCTGCCCGACCGGCTGTGCGGGGTCGTCATCTGCGGGGTGCTGGGCCACCTCGACCCGGACCTGCGGAGGGACCTCCTGCGGGGACTGGCGGAGCGCCTGGCGCCCGGCGCCCCGATCGTCGTCGAGCTGACGGGGATGCGCGAGCCCATGAGGATGGGCCCCACCCTGCTGCGCCACGCCGAACTCGGCGAGCAGCGGTACGAGTGGTGGATGTCCGGCGAACCGGACGGGCCGGACCGGATGCGGCTCGACACCGAGTGGCGCGTCCTCCGCGGGGGCGAGCCCGTCCGCGAGGTCCGCGAGCAGTACCGCTGGTACACGCTGGAGCTCGAACAGCTCGCCCGGGAGAGCGGTCTGCGCCTCACGCCGCCGCCCGCGCCCCACGCCGCGGGCGTGCCCTACCTGGGCACGCTCACGGCGCCGGGGGACGGGGCGGTCACCACGTGACGAGTACCCGTTCGGGCCCGAAGGCGATCCCGTCGTGACGGAAGCGGACCGACTCGAACGGCTCCGCCGCCCGGAGCCCCGGCATCCGGTCGACCAGGGTGCCGATGGCGACGCCGAGTTCGAGGCGGGCGACGTTCTGGCCGACGCACTGGTGGATCCCGTAGCTGAACGCCACGTGGGTCCTGCCGGTGCGGTCGAAGTCGATCCGCTCCGGGTCGGGGAACACGGCGGGGTCGTGGTCGGCGGCCGCCAGCAGCGGGATGATCCCGTCGCCGGCGGGGATCACGGTCCCGCCGACCTCGATGTCCTCGGTGGCGGTGCGCAGGGCGATGGAGTCGCCCACGGACAGGGTCCGCAGGAGCTCCTCGACCGCCTGCGGGAGTACCGCGGGGTCGCGCCGCAGCCGTTCGAGCAGGTCGGGCCGCTGGAGCAGGGCGAGCACGCTCAGCGCGATCTGGTTGGTGGTGGTCTCCCACCCCGCGACGATCAGGATGCTGATCGTGGTCACCAGTTCCTGCCGGGTCAGCTCGCCCGACCGCAGCCGCTCGTGGACCAGGCGGCTCAGCAGGTCCTCGCCGGGGTCCTCCTCCTTCGCGCGCACGGCGTCCTCCACCACCGCGCCCAGGGCGCCGATGCCCTCGCTGGCCCCCTCGGCGGTGCTGCCGCCCCCGCCGAAGACCTGCGAGCCCAGGGTCTCCGTGACGCGCCGGAACAGCTGGTCGCCGCGGCGCAGGCCGACCAGCTCGCACATGACGGTGCTGGAGACCACGTGGGCGAAATGGGTCACCAGGTCGGCGGGCGGGCCGTAGTTCAGCAATTCGTCGATCCGGTCGTCGACGATCCGCTGGATGTCGCGGCGCATCCGGCGGGCCTTGCGCACCGTCATCTCGGCGAGCAGCATCCGCCGGAACCGGGAGTGCTCGGGCGGGTCCATGCGGATGAACGGCGTCGTCTTCGTGCCGGCCTCCTGTTCTCCTTCCACCAGCGCCGGAAACCCCGGACGGCGGATGTCCGCGCTCACGCGGGGGTCGGCGAGCACCGCGCGGACCTCCTCGTAGCCGGTGACCACCCAGGCCGTGCGGCCGGTCGGCAGGGACACCCGGGCCACGGGCCCCCGCCGGCGCAGGTCGGCGTAGGCGCGCGGGGCCGAGAACGGGCACTCGCGCGGCATGGGGAAAGCCGGAGGGTTCACTCGGTCGGCGTCGGACACGGGGACACCAGCCCTTCTGCTCGGATTGCGGATACCACGGGAAAACTCGGAGAAATGGAGGGATCAACCGGTCTCCATTCATAACTTTACAGACTGCGGGTGCGATCTCCAATATGATGGATCGTCCGCAATTCGAGATCAATGTCACCGGGGTCGTCAATGGCGACGCCATTAAAAGCCATTCTTTTTTCACAGGAAAAGATCGCGAGGAGAAGAATTCCCATGGACCCGCGGCAAGCGCCCCTCAGCCCGTGGCTGCGTCGGCCCCGGCACCGCCCCCGGGCGGACGTGCGCCTCATCTGCCTGCCCCACGCCGGGGGATCGGCGTCCTCGCTGCGACCGTGGCAGTACCTGCTGCCCCCCGGCATCGAGGCGCTGACCGTGCAGTACCCCGGCCGCGAGGACCGCTTCGGCGACCCCATGGTCGACACGATGCCCGAGGTCGTCGACGCGGTCGTGGACGCTCTCGCCCCCCTCCTGGACCGCCCCTACGCACTCATGGGGCACAGCATGGGCAGCGCCGTCGCCTACGAGGTGGCCGTGGAGGCGCGCCGCAGGTCGCTGCCGCCGCCGGTCCGGCTGTTCGCCTCGGGGCGGCCCGCACCCCATGACGTCGAGCCCGGCGACGTCCACCTGCGCGACGACGACCACCTGGCGGCCGACCTCACCCGGCTGGGCGGCACCCCGCCGGAGGTCCTGGCCGACGAGGAGCTGCGGACCGCGGTCCTGGGCTACGTGCGCAACGACTACCGGCTGATCGAGACCTACCGGCCGACGCAGGCGGCACCGCTCGACACGCCCGTGCACGTGTTCGTCGGCGAACAGGACCCGGAGTGCTCCGAGGAGGCCGCCGCGACCTGGAAGAACACGACGACCGGCGACGTCACGACCGAGGTGTTCCCGGGCGGGCACTTCTTCCTCGCGCAACAGCGCCGCGCGGTCGCGGCGACCATCGCCCGGGCCCTGGGCCACGAGCCCACCGAGACCGCCCCCACCTGGCCCAGCACACCCTGAGACCGTCACGACAAGGAAGATCACCATGGTCGCGGACTACTACACAGCCTCCGCCGAGTTCTACGAGATGGTCGCCGCACGCCACGTGCTCACCAGCGCCGGACCGCTGCGCACGGCGCTGGCCGGCGTCGACCCCGCTCACGGCCCCGTCGTCGAGATCGGAGCGGGCACGGGCCGTATCACGGAAGTGATCGCCGCGGCCCTGCCGCATTCCCCGATCCTCGCCGCGGAGCCGTCCACGCCCATGCGGGCGATGCTCACCAGCCGCGTCGTCGGCAAGGAGGACCTCCGCCGCCGCGTGACCATCAGCGCCGAGCCCGCCCAACACCTGCGGCTGCCCGACAGCGTCGGTGCGGTGGTCGTCTTCGGCGTGCTGGGGCACCTGACCCAGGACGAGCGGATCGCGCTCTGGCGCAAGCTGGGCGAGCACGTCCCACCCGGCGCCCCGATCGTCGTGGAACTCATGGGCACGGGCACAGCCAGGGCCATCCCCCCCTTCCGCATGCTGCGCGAACGCATCGGCGAGCAGACCTACGAATGGTGGACGCAGGCCGAACCCGTCGAGGGCGACCTCCTGCGATGGGAGACGACCTGGAAGGTCCTCCGCGACGGCGAGGTGGTGCGCAGCACCCGCGACACCTACATGTGGGAGAACCTCAGCGTCGCCCGCCTCGCCGAGGAGGCGGGCATGGACGGACGCCTGGTCGGCGAGCCCGGCCTCCCCGGAGCGCCGGAGATCGGCGTCCTCACCGTCCGGGACGCCTAGGAGCCGTCCTCCTCATCCCCGTGGCCTCCGAGCCTGGTGCCGGGTACGGTCGTCGGGTGATGCCGACGACGCGACGCGAGTGCCCGCTGCACGGAGCGGGGGTGGACCCCGCGCGTCTGGTCGGGCGCCGCGTGCGGCAGGTCATGGCCGCGTGGCACGCGCGCGCCGACCAGGCTGCGACCGACCCGGTCGAGGTCTGGCTCGTCGACGACCTCGGCGACGCCGTCCACCTGACGACCGGCTCCGACTGGTGCCTGGTCGTGGACGACGCTGCGCCCCGCTCTGGTTACGACATGGGCGAGCACGGCACTGTGGAGGTCGCACCGTGGACGCACGGGTCGCCGTTCGTCCGTCATGCGGGGGAGCCTGTCGTCGCGGTGCACGAGAGGTTCGACTCCTACACCGGCCGTGTCGGCCTGGAGATCGTCTTTCCGACCGGCAGTGTCGAGTACGAGAGCTGGTGCGGGGACCTGCGCCCAGTGGGCTGACCGCCAAGGGGACGCCCCCGGTCATGGCCGGTGCGGGTCACGGGACGGGGACCGTTCCCGGGAACGGTCCCCGTCCCGGGGACGGCTGTCCCCGCCTACCTCCGGCCGGCCCCGGAATCCCTGAGGTCTTCGAGCAGTCGGAGGTCATGGCCGAGAAGGCCGACAACCCCACCCCGCTCGCCCCGGTTTCTGGGATGCCGGGCAGGATTCACAACTGCGGCCACTCGATGAGGGGCTCTGGCCGGGGCGGGGCCGCTGCGCGACGGTCGCCCCGGGGGTAGTCGGGAACGGCAGCTCGTCAGCCCGCAGGCCTGGGCAGACAGCCCTGCGACCGAAAGCGCCGAGACGGCCGCGCAGGGAGAACGGTGATGATCGGTGAGTAAGGTGCGAGAGCTCGTTGGGCTTCTTCGAGAGGGCGCGCGGGGAGGTGTTGCCCCCAACCTATCTGAGTACCCTCTTTCTGGGCTGCCTCCGCTTCCCTCCGACTACGTCGAAACCATCGTGGAAATGGGATCCGGGTTCTATTTCGACGACAAGTTGAGCGTGCTCCAACCCAGGGTGGTGTGCCAAGAAATCAGACAGAACCAGGACGACCTGGAAAGAATTCATGAATCGGAAGGTGTTTACTTCCGCGATGGCAAGTTGGTCCATCATTGGGAAATTTCCCCGGGTGATGACTATGTCAGGTTCTCCGATCTCATCTGCTGGGCCCTGGAAAATTCTGGGAAAAAGATTTTCTGGGACTCTTCGGGGAATCCGGATCACTGGCAGGTGATCGCCACGGACTGCTCTGTTTCCTGGGTGCGGCATGAGGTCCCGTTCAGCGAATATCTCTACGGAATAATTTCCAGGGAGCTTTTCTGTCCTGTCTTCACCAGGCCCTCCTGGCCGCGTGGAACGGTGAGCGGCCTCGAGCTGCATGGAATAGTTCGCTGACCTCCGGCGACTCTTCGTCGGTGCCGTCATCGCCCTGATCGTGGCTGGGCAGGGGAGCTGTGCCTGTCGGCCGGGTCGGAACAGCGCCCGTTCTCCTGGTCGAACGAGTTCGGGAAGGCGGTCGGTTCGTGAGGTGGGAATCCCCGGGGACCGAACGGCGGCGCTCCCGGCACAGGCGGCAGGCCGTGGGAAGTCTTCGGCCTGGGACACGGGGCCGGGACGTGCCGGATCGGCTCCGCCTTCCCGCGGCCACCAGGCATGGGGCCGGTCGCGGAGAAGGAGCGCGTCAGGTAAGCGGCGGGAGGAGTTCCCGGAACACACCAGATCCTCCACCGCGCCCGGTACGAGACAGTCGTGTGATGAGGGGGTGCGCTGTCCGCCGACTCAGGACGCATCACCCGCTTTTTTCGGGTTGCCCAACTCCAATTTAATGCGGGTGGACTCCTCGAAGTAGGCGAAAGATTCCGTATGGCGCCCCAGAGCGACCAGGATCCGACCTACACTGCCCAGGGATTCGGACAGGCCGGACAGGTGAGCCTCGGGGTGCTGATCCGCGAGGTCGAGGCGGATATTGACAGCTTCACCGATGACTTCGAGCCCTTCCTCTGCGCGCTTCAGCATCTGCAGGCGACCGGCCTGGTCGTGCAGGGACGCCGCCAGGTCGGGCAGGTAGGCCTCCGGGTCCTGCTCAGCCAGGATGCGGCGGATGCCGACGGCCTTGGTGATCGCTTCCAGGGCTTCCTCGAGTCGGGCCAGTTCCCCCAGCTGACCAGCTTGGTCGTGCAGGGACGCCGCCAGGTCGGGCAGGTAGGCCTCCGGGTGCTGCTCAGCCAATGCCTCGTACTGACGGACGGTTCGAGTGGTGGCTTCCAGGACTTCTTCGTCCCGTTCCGGGTCGGCCAGGGAACGGTGGACACCGACGGCTTCGGACATGACGTCCAGAGCTTCTGAAACCCGTCCCAGTTTCGTGAGGATATTGACGTGGTAGTCCAAATAGTCTGCGAGTTTGGGCAGGTGGACGTCGGGGTGCTGCTCCGACAAGGCACGGGTGATACCGACAGCTCGGGTGATGGCCTCCACTGCTTCTTCGTCCCGCTCCAGAGCACTCAGATGGCCGGCCTGATTGCCGAGGGCGAGGGCGAGGTCGGAGAGGTAGGTGTCGGGGCGCTGCTCGGCCAGAGACCGGTAGTGCTCAACGGCTTCGGTACCTGCCTCGAGCGCTTCGTCGACCCGCTTCAGGGCGTTCAGGTAGATGGCCTGGTTGCTCAGGGCCATGGCGAGGCTCGTCAGGTAGGCGTCGGGGCGTTGTTCGGTCAGGGCCCGGTAGTGCTGTACGGCTTCGGTGCTCGCCTCGAGCGCTTCGTCGACCCGGCCCAAGGCGCGCAGGGTGAGGGCCCGGGTGTTCAGGGCGAGGGCGAGGTCGGAGAGGTAGGCGTCCGGGCGCCGCTGGGCCAGGGCCCGGTAGTGCTGTACGGCTTCGGTGCCCGCCTCGAACGCTTCCTCGAACCGCTCCGAATCACGCAGGGTGAGGGCCCGGGTGTTCAGGGCGAGGGCGAGGCCGGAGAGGTGGGCGTCGGGGCGTTGTTCGGTCAGGGCCCGGTAGTGTTCTACGGCTTCGGTGCTCGCCTCGAGCGCTTCGTCGACCCGCCCCAGGGCGCGCAGGGTGAGGGCTTGATTGTTCAAGGACCCGGCGAGGTCGGACAAGTGGGCGTCGGGGTTCTGCGCTGCCGGCCCCCGACGCACCCCCACCAGGCATGCCGTCAATCGCTCGGCCCAGACCGCCAACCGCTGGCTGGACAGGGGCAGGGCGTCGCTGAGCCGTCCGAGGACCTCGGGCGAGGTGTCGGGGTCGTCCGTGACGTCTTCCAGCGCTCGGAGGAGCGGGCCGGGGTGTTCCACCTGGGTGGCCACGTCGACGACCGCCGGGCCCAGTGTGTGGATGTGGCGGGTGCACAGTGCGCTCAGGTGCCCTTTCACGGCGGACAGGGCGGGGTGGGCAGCCGCGCGGGCGTACAGGGTCACCAGGCGTTCGGCGTCCGCGGTGGCGACGGTGTCCAGGTGGGGGTCGAACAGGGCGGGGTCGCGCTGCAGGCGCTGTCCGAGGAAGTACTCCAGCAGCCGGTCCGGTTGCAGGTGCCCCCACATCCGCTCCCCGTCCGCGGGGTACAGGCCGCCGGCCCACAGGCGGATCTGGTGCCTGCGGGCGGTGCTCTGCCCTTGGAGCACCGCCGCGCTCTCCAGGAGTTCGTCCGCCTCCTCGACGCCGGCGGGGGCGAGGGTGAAGACCAGGGCCAGCACGTCGCGCAGCGGTTGCGCCAGGTCGGCGTCGCCCAGGCCGTAGGCGGCGGCGCTGTGGTCCCAGTACCGGAACTCGTGGGCCAGCACCCGCCCCTCCACCGCGGTGTCGGCGGTGACGGCCGTGGGGTCCTGGGTGGCGTCCAGCAGGTCGGCCAGGGCGCGCATGTGCACGCTCAGCACGGTCTCCCACTCGGGCCCCGACAGGTCCGGGTCGGCCAGGCCGTCCGCGACCCGGGCCCAGTCTGCCGGGCGCGGCGTGCGGGCCGTGGGCAGGGCCTCGGCGAGGTGGCCCAGGGCGGTGCGGTACTCCCGGGCGCGCTCGGTGGCGCGGGGCGCCAGCGGCGGTAGCGGGAGCTGCACGGCCAGGTCGGCCAGCAGGTGGCCGGTGGCGGTGTTGACCTGGTCCCACCACTCGCCCAGCGTGCGCACCAGCAACAGCAGCCGGACGGGGGCGTGCCCCGGCGGGCGGTCGCACAGCTGGAGCAGGCGCACGAGCTGCGCGGTGCGGGTCTCGGCGTAGTCCACCACCACCAGCAGCGGGGCCGTGGCCTCCTTGACCGGGCCCAGTTCCTCGACGGTGGCGTCCTGCCTGAGCCACACGGTGGCCCACCGCCTCCCCTGCGGGTCGGGCTCGGCCAGACGTGCGGTGAGTTCGTGGGCCAGGCGGGTCTTGCCCTGCCCGCCGGGCCCGTGCACCACCGCCGCCGTGAGCGGTTCGGTGCCCTGGCACCACTCCAGCAGGGTCCGCATGGTCTCCTCACGGCCGTGGAAGTCCACCACCTGCCGGTGGGCCTCCAGCAGCGCGGCGGGGGAGGGGCGGTGGTGGGCGCGCGGGGTGTGGGCCAGGTGGGCGAGTTCGACCGGTTCCAGCACCAGGGGCACACCGTGCTCGGCCAGGACGGCCCGGAAGGCGGGGTCGTGGTGGAGCACGTAGGCGGGCACGACCTCCAGGGCGGCGTGGTCGCGGTGTTCGGGGTCGGCGGCCACCACGCCCACCACCAGCTCGCCGTCGCCACAGCGCATCGCGGCCCCGGACAGGCCCGCCCACAGCGAGCGCCGCTGCCCGGTCCGCTCCTGTTCCCGGACCTCGTGGGGGAGCCAGCGGGGCGGGTGGGCGCTCAGGTCCATCACGTGCCGGTGGTTGACGTAGTGGCTGCCCGGGGCGACCGTGCCGGCCAGCTGGGCGGTCTCCGCGGCCCGGCCCGCACGTTGCACCAGGTCGGGGAAGCCCCACACCTGGCAGGGGGTGCCGGGGGTGGTGGTGACCAGCCTTCCCCACCTGGTGGTGACCGGGTGCTCGGTCCAGTCGGGATCGGTGACCTCCACCAGGGCGGCGTCGTCGTGGCTGTGCGGGGTGCCGCGCCAGACCACCTGCCCGGCGCGGGGCCGGTGGTCGGTGGCGGTGTGCACCTGGACCCGGCCGCCGACGTCGGGGACGGTGTGGGCGCTGGTCAGGACCAGGCGCGGGGCGATGAGGTACCCGGACCCGGTGCTGGTGGGGGTGGTGATGAGGGTGATGCGCTGGGCGGTGTCCAACAGGTACTCCGGTCGCTTCTACGGACCCCGCGCACGGGGGAGTGGGGGCTCAGCGGCTGAAGGCCGGGGGAGGGGTGTGCTCACCGGAGTCGCGGCGGGTGCTGCTGATGGACACGTCGCCGCCGGGGATCTTCCTGGGGTGCGGGGTCAGGGTGAAGGACACCCGGTGGGTGCGGGTCCGGCTCGCCCCGGCCTCGACCTCGCCGGAGGCGATCCACGCGGAGAGCTTGCCCTTGGCCTTGCCGTCGACGCGGAACTGGACCTCGAAGTCCATCTGGATGGGGCCGACCTTGAAGGCGATGTCGGGGCTCTGGGCCTCGGCCTCCTCGACCGCCTCGGTCAGGTCCTCGCGCAGGGTGCGGACGGCGTCGGTCAGGCGGATTTCCACGTGGGCTCCTCGAAGGGCGGGGGAGAAAGGACGATCCCACGATCGCAGAACCCGCGCCGTGGCGCGGGCGCCGGAGGGGTGTTTGACCGTATGCGGCCAGTCCTCCTCCTTCCGGTCGGCGGTGGCTTGAGGCCCAGGTCGGTGTTGCCCGGGTCCTTCCGAGTCCGTCACCACCGGATGGCCTCTCGTGACGCCGCCGATCACGGCTGGCGCCGTTCGGGCAGTCGACCCCGGGCTGACCGTCGCCCATCGCCTGGCGTGAGACCGCCCGGACGGCCGTTCGCGGAGGTGTCGGCCGGTGCAGCCCGGGCCCGAGAGTGTCGAGCACGAACGGAGTACGCTCAGGCCGGCGCGGCGCCCGATGGCGTATGACAAGGCCTTGGCCGACTGCGGATCGCCCTCTGGTGCGGCTGGCCGACAGGTGGCCTCGTTCCCTTTCGCTCGGCATGCGCATGATGATTGCCACGCCGACGTGGTGTCTCGCGGTTTTTGGCCCTCGTCCTTCGTCTGGAGTCTCGTTCGTGGTGTATGTACTGAATTCGCTCCTGGGCCGTCTCGTGGGTTGTCGGCTGTACTCGGTGCAGTTCGTCATGGACTACGTCCAGTTGTGGTTCTACAGCGAGACGTCCGACGACATGCCCTTGCTCAACTGTGACGTCCTGCCCCAGGTGGTTCTGGACGGGCGGCGGTTCACCCTTGAGGAGTGCGGCTGGGCGGAGGCGCTGCGCGCCCTCATCGGCCAGCACGTGATCGCCACGCAGGAGAAGACCGGCATCGGGATCAAGGTCGACTTCGACCGAGGTGCGATCCAGCTCCATCCGACCGAGGGCGAACTCGACGGTCCGGAGATCGCCATGCTCAGCGGCTTCGAGGATCGCAGTTGGATGGTGTGGCGGCCGGGCGAGGAAGCGTTCGAGGACCTCTAGCCAGGACGCGAACAAGTCGTTCCCGGTCCTGGGCAGAACATGGGAAAGGTTCGCGTATCGGAGCCGCTTCCCGCCGCGCGCACAAAGACATCGTGGACCCTGGTGCGCAACATGAAACCGTGAATTGCCTGGTTCTGCCGGGGGCATGTTGCACGCCCCCGATCAGACGCACTGACCGTGGAGATCGGTGACACCCGCACTGATCGTCCGGGGGCGTGGCGCTCCCCGACGAGCAACCCCTCCCCGAGCCCGGAATGCCGCGGCGTCACAGCGGTTCGGCCAGGCGGACGACCCGGTCGGCGCGGACGTCGAACCCCAGGACGGGGTGGCCGTGGGAGCCCTCCGGTTCCATGAGAACGGGTTTGCCCAGGCGGCGTCCGATGGTCGCGAGGAAGTGGCACAGGACGTCCAGCCGCTCCTGCCCCTGGAGTTCACGCAGGTCCACGTCGAAGTCGATCTCCTCCGGAGCGCAGAAGCGAAAGATCGCGAGTACACCGCCACTCGGCCACACCCGCAACTCCGCCAACCCGGTGCGCGACAGCGCGGTGTGCGCCGGTCCAAGGGGCACCACGGCATTGCCCTCGGTGTACCGGTGCCGCCATCCGCGCTCGACCACCAGTTCCAGGAAGCTCTGCCAGTCCCGCACCGAGGTGTCGGGAACCCGCAGGTCCGGCAGCGAGCCCATGAGGTGGGGGTCGAACAGGTCCTTCACTTCGTCCCAGAGCAGAGCGGTCATCCGCCCATGCTGACACCCGGCGGAGAGGTACGGAGCTTCGGCCACAGGACGGCGAGGGTTCGTGCCCGGGGGTAGGACCAGGGTCGATTTTTGCTCCACTCCGACCACACGGTGCAGACCGGGGTCTGTCTGCCTACCTGCGACGGCTCGTGCCAGCGACCCGGACGCGCTCGCCCAGCGGTGGGGCGAGCGCGTCGGGGTGCGCATCGGGAAGGTACGCGGCGGGAGAGGCCTGTGCAGCGGGACCGTCCGATGCTCTCCGGCCCGGCGAACCCTTCCCGCCATGGCGTCAGATGATCTGCTCGGTCGGGAGGATGGTGATCTCGGTCAGGTTGACGTGCTTGGGGACCGCGCTCATGAAGGCGACGGTCTCCGCGACGTCCGCGGACGACAGGACGTCGATCTGGTCGATGAGGTCGGCCATGAGCTTGCTCGCGGCCGGGTCGGTGACGTGGTCGGGCAGTTCGGTGTCGACCATGCCCGGCTCGATCGTCGCCACTCGGATCTTCTTGCGGCCAAGCTCGGTGCGGAGCAGTTTGGAGAGCTGGGTGACGTAGGCCTTGGTCGCGGAGTAGACCTGGAAGCCTTCCAGGATCCGGACGGCGGCGATCGACGAGGTCATGACGAGGTCGGCGCTGCGGCCGTCGGCGGCGGCCGATTCCAGGGACGGCACGAAGGCCTGGACGGTGTTCATGACGCCCTTGACGTTGAGGTCGATCTGGGCGTCCCAGTCTTCTGCGGCCAGGTCGGTGATGCCGGAGATGAGCTGCACGCCGGCGTTGGCGAAGACGAGGTCGACCCGGCCGAGTTCGTCGGCGACGCGGTCGGCCGCCGCGAGGACGGCGGCGCGGTCGGTGACATCGGTCGGCAGGGCCAGGGCGCTTCCGCCGCCGGCACGGATGCGGTCCTCGACCTGGTTGAGCCGGTCGCCGCGACGGGCCACCAGCGCCACCTTCGCGCCGAGTTCCGCGAAGCGCAGGGCGGTCGCCTCGCCGATGCCGCTGGAGGCGCCGGTCACCACGGCGACACGTCCGGCGAGCGGGGTTCCGGAGATGAGCTGGGCGGCGGGCTGGGTGTTCTGTGCTGTGTTCATGTCGGCCAGCATGCGACCGGTTCCGCCGGATCGGGGGGTAGCGATACGGCCCCCCAGCGGTCCGGGGGCCTCCCTTGCCCGTCGGTAGGCTCGGGACATGCCACGCAGCGAGTTGGGCGAGTTCCTCATGACACGCCGTGCCAAGGTCACTCCCGAGGCCGTCGGAATGCCCGCGGCGGGCGAGCGCCGCGTCCCGGGCCTGCGCCGCGACGAGGTCGCCGCTTTCGCCGAGGTGAGCGTCGACTACTACCGCCGCCTGGAACAGGGCAAGGAGACCCGCCCCTCGGAGGTGGTCCTGGCAGGCCTCTCCAAGGCGCTGCGGTTGACCGGGGCCGAGGAACGGCACCTGTACGCACTGGCCGGTACGGCGCGCAGGCTCGGAGAAGAGGCCACGGTCCAGCCGGTGCCGGCCGAGCTGCTGAGCCTGATGGACTCCTGGAGCGACTCCGGCGCCATCGTGCTGGACCCGGTGCTCGACGTCCTGGCGCTGAACGCCCGGGCGCAGGAGCTGTTCTCCGGTTTCGAGGAGACCGCGAACCTGTTGGATATGGTCCTGCTGGACCCCGAGGGCCGCCGGTTCTTCGTCGACTGGGAGGCCTCCGCCGAGGCGACGGTGGCCAACCTGCGTGCCAGCGCCGACTTCGCCGTCGCCCCCGCCCGGCTCCGGGAACTGCTCGACCGGTTGGAGGCCGAGAGCCCGGAGTTCCCCGGCCTGTGGGCGCGCCACGACGTGCGGCCCAAGACCCACGAGACGAAGGTGTTGCGCCACCCCGCCCGGGGTCTGCTGAGCATCGACTTCCACGCCTTCGACGTCGCCAGCGTGCCCGGATACCAGCTCCTGGTCTACCGGGAGAAGGCGGCCGAGGAGGGGACCGGCGCTACCCGGCACTGAAGGCCACGGCCGGGACGCCCGCCTCCTGTGCCGGCCGCCTCGCCACCGGAGGGTCGGTCCCGGCCGTCGGCGACCGGCGGGCCCCGTGAGGGGTCAGCTCACCGGATGCCGGGAGTCGTCGTCCGGACCGGTCCTCCGGGGAGGCAGCCCCACCGCGGGAAGGATGGCGTGGTCCACGATGCGTTCGAGGTGGGCGTGTGTGGGGACGTTCCCGGTGTCGGAGAGGTGTTTGAGGACCAGGGCCTCGCCTATGTCGACGACCACGTCGCTGACCAGGGACGGGTCGATGTGTCCGTGCTCCGCGTAGTGGGTCAGGACGGTGCGGGTGAAGCGCCCGCCCTTGGGGTCGAACACGCGGGTGTACAGGGCCTCGGCCAGTTCGGGGTGGCGGTCGCGTTCGGTCAGGATCGCGGCCGCGGCCCTGGCCGTGGGGGTGGTGGTCCACTCGGCCAGGCTGACCAGGGCCCGGACGAGGTCGCCGCGGAGGTCGTCGGTGCCGGGGGACACCGTCTCCTGCGGGAAGTCGTGTTCGAGGGCGTCGAGCACGATGTCGATGGGAGCGGACCAGCGCCGGTACAGGGAGGTGCGGGCGGTGCCCGAGCGCTGCGCGATACCCGCCATGCTCAGGCGGCCGACGCCCACCAGGCAGAGTTCCTCGACGGCTGCGGCGCGGATGTCGGCCAGCAGTTGTTCGGGGCCGCGGCGGCCACGGGCGGTCATGGGCGTTGTCCTCCCTGTCAGGGCACCGGCCCAGTGTAGGGCCGGTGCCGGGAGTGACCGGCGGGCCGGGCGTCCGTGGTGGTGGCGCCGGTCGGTGACGGTGTTCTCAGGCCAGGGTCGCCACGGTGGTGGAGAAGGGGCCCAGTTCCAGGAGGTCGCCGGATGCCGGGGCCCGGAGGGCCGGGCGGTGGGAGGTGGCGGTGTCCACATGGGCGGTCTCGTGGAAGCGAACCTCCCCGGTGAGGGTGACCTGGACGGGGTCGGGCCCCGTGTTTACCAGCAGGAGGCGGCGCCGGCCGTCGGAGGTGACGAACCCCTGGGCGTGCACGGGGGGCTCGGGGGACAGTTCGCTTCCGGCGCGGGTGGGCACGAGCAGGTCGCCGGGGCCGAAGTGCTCCAGGAGCAGTGCCAGGACGCGGTAGCGGGCGTTGGGTTCGCCGGTCTCCCAGTCCAGGAGGCTGGTGCCGGGGATGACGGTGGGGTAGCCCAGGAACTCGGCCACGCCCACGAGGTCGATGCCCAGCGCGGTCAGGCGGGACCACAGGTAGGCGACGAGCGCCCCGGCCAGGGCCCAGTACTGGTCGGGGATGTCGGGCTCGGCGGCCATGACGTCGGGGGCGAAGCTGCCGATCTCGTTGATGTGGGTGCGTGTGTGGGGACTGAGGCGCTTCTTGATGGACTCGATGAGGCTGACCTGGCGCAGGAACCCGTCGGCCTGGGCGAAGAAGGTGGTGTGCCAGGTGGAGAAGGGGGCGTTGGGTCGGCTGTCCACGGCGTCGGTCAGGGCCGGAGCGGCGTAGAAGTGGTAAGAGACGGCGTCGATCGGGATGCCGGGGGCGTGGTTGGCCGGGTCGAGGAAGTGCCAGAAGTAGTCGGGGTCGTCGGTGATGGGGCTCAGTGACAGCCCCACGAAGCGCATGTCGGGGTCCAGGGGGCGCAGGCGCTGGACGACCTGGTCGTAGAGGCGGGTGTAGGCGGCCGGGTCCCACTGGTGGCCCACGTCGGGTTCGCAGAGGACCTCCCAGTAGGCGAACCGGTGGCGGTGCGGGGAGGTGTGGCGTCGGCCGCGCTCGTCGGTGAAGCCGCCGCTGATGTACCAGCGGGCCATGCGCTCGAAGTAGTCCGCGATCTGGTTCAGGGTGGCGTCGCGCGGCTGTGTGCCCTGTTCGTAGTCCCATTGCGCGGCGTCGGGGTCGGTGCCCACCGCCACGGGTTCGGGGGTGTCGAACATCCAGGTGGGGATGGCGGCCAGGTTGGCGACCACCGGTCGGCCCCGGGTGGCCTCCATGAAGTCGTCGAGGAGGGGGTCCAGGTGCGTGAAGTCCCAGGAGGTCGCGTGGGCGGAGGGCGGTTCCAGCGCGGGGACGGCCAGGTGGGGGTGGGTCCAGAAGGAGAGGAAGCGTGTGTGGTCGGTGTTGAGCTCGCGCAGGGCGGCGAAGGCCCTGTCGTGGACGGGTGAACCGCGGCGCAGGGGCGGGGCCGTCCACAGGTGGGTGGTCAGGGTGGTGCGCGAGGTGCACAGGACGGTGTTCCAGTCCGCGTGCACGGGGATGGCGGGTCGGGTCATGGGTGTGTCCTCATGTCCTGGGCCGACGTGGGGCGACGACCGCTCGCGCACCACATTAGCTACAGATGTGTAGCTACACAACTGTATCTAGGAATGGGATTCGTTCGGGGCCGACGGCGTGTGCTCACGGTGTCCTCCCGGAAGCGGTCGAACGGCGCCCACCGATGAGTGCCTGATAGCTGCGCAGCACCGTGGCCAGGGCCTCGGTGTCGAGGTCGTCGACTCGCGTGCGCGCCTCGGCCAGTCGCCGCCGTGCGGCGGCGTACTCCAGGTCGGCGGCTCTGTGGCGCTGTTCGGCCGCGAGGAGTTCGAGGCGGGCGATCCCCGCCGCGGCGTCGGCGGCGCGCTGTCTGTGCCCGGCCATGATCCGGGGTGCGACGGCTTCGGCGCGGTCCAGGTAGCGGGGGACGGTGGGAGTTCCGTCGCTCGCCCTCGTGCTCATCGGGGTCCGTCCTTCACAGGCCGTGTCGGGCGCGGGCGTCGGTGATGCGCCGGATCAGGTCGGGCGGGGTCTCGGCGTGGACCACGGTCACGCCGGGGTACTGCGCCCAGAGCCCGTCCAGGTGCGAGACCGGGGTGGGGCGGATGAGGAAGCCCACGTACCAGCCGGGGTGGGCGCGGTCGGTCTCCTCCAGGGCTCGCAGGTCGGCGGTGACCTGGTCGGGGTCGGTGACGCGCAGGGTGGTGGGGGTGTCCTCCCAGGGACGGCGGAAGCTCACCGCGGGGCGGTCGTTCACCGTCCCTGTCTCGATGTGCCAGCCGGGTGCGGGGTCTTCGCGCATCAGTGCCTGTCCTCCTGGGTGCGCAGGGTGGTGATGAGGTCGCTGATGCGGGCGGCGGCGGTGGGGTCGCCGTGGGCGGTGGCCAGGTCGCGGACCTCTTCCAGGGCCAGCAGGACGGCGCCGTCGCCGCGCGGGGTGGTGAGCAGGGCGTTGATCTGGGTCTGGGGGTAGCGGCGGTGTCCGCCCAGGGTTTTGACGGAGGCGAGGCGGCCGTCTTTTTCCCAGCGGGTGACGGTTTTGGGTTCGACGCGGAAGAGGCGGGCGACTTCTGCGGGGGTGAGCAGGGCGTCGGCGTTCTCGACGAGTTCGGGCAGGGGTGCGGTGGGCACGTGGTTCTCCGTCAGCGTGTGTCGTCGGGGGTCGGGTCCGGTCCGGGGAAGTACGACCGGCCCTGGGTCTGAGGGGCGGGGCCGCCGGCCCCCCTTTTGGCGGCGGCCCCGCAGCCCGGTGCGAAGGCACCGGGCGGGAACCCCCGGGCGGATCAACGCTGCCCGGAGGGGGATTTCAGGGGGAGCGGCCGGAGGCGACCGTGCGCACCACGTGCCGCATCTGCCGGGACAGCCGGTCGGGATCCGCGCAGCGCAGCGGCGCCACCTGCGCGGGGCCGAGGTAGAACGCCACCCACACGCGCAGCGAGTAGGACCACATCACCACCCAGTACGGGGCATGACGGCGGGCCAGCGCGGCGGCCAAATCCCGCTGGTCGCGGTCGTGCCCGGGATGCCACCTCACGGGTTCTCGACCACCGCGCGCACCGTGAGCGGCCCCGCCCCGGCGCCCTTCCACGCCCAGTTCCACTCCCAGTACACGGCCAGGTGGTCCACCAGGTGCAGCCCCGGCAGCGGGCCCTGGCGGGGATCGCCCAGGCGCGGGTAGGGGATGACGGTGTCGCCCCGGGGGCCGTTGTCGGTCACGGCGACGCCGATCAGGAACGGGTTGACGTCGACGACCACCCGCACGGTCCCGCCGGGGTCCCCGGAACGGGAGTGTTGGCGGGCGTTGGACACGAGCGCTTCGGCCACCAGGAAGACCGGTTTCCTCGCCCGGCGGGGGACCACGGTGGGCACCCAGGCAGCCAGGGCGGTACAGCCGCGCTCGTGTCCCAGGAGGATGCCGTGCCGGTGGGGCTCGCTGAAACCGATCCGGTGCGGATAGGGCACCTTGGGTTCGGGGTTTACGTCTGGATTCGGTGTGGTGATGCCGGTAGGCTGCATTCGTCTCACCTCGGTAGTTCGGGGTGGGGCATTGAGCCTCGGAGACCGGTTGCGACGGTCGCCGGGGCTTTTGGCTTGCAACGGACTTTCAGTCGGACGCCTCCGTTTTCATCGGCATCCGCTGCTTCTCCGTGGCTCTACCTTGAACACCCGGCCGGTCCGAGCGCTAGGGACATCACTGACCTGTCACGATCTTGTGGTTTCGGTGAAGTTGGGAAGACCCATCGCCTTGAATGAGTCGACCTGGTAGATCCCCCGGTGTACATGGAGAGTCATGGACCGTCCCCCGAAGCCCGAGCTGATACGTCTTGGCCTCGTCATCCAGAAGACGCGTAAGAAGGCGAAGTTCACGCAAGTCCAGCTGGCAAAGGCGCTGTCGGTGGTGCCCTCGACCGTCTCTGCGTGGGAGTGCGGGACGCGCAGGCTCAGCGAGCAGAGCGCGCGAGATATCGACCGAGAGCTCGGTAGCTCTGGTGTAGTTCACCGGGCTTGGAAAGCCGCAAATGACGCAACTGGGGTTCCGGAATGGTACGAAGAGGTAGAGCAGCTCGAACGGAAGATCTCGGAGCTGCGTGAGTACCAGAACCAGATGATTCCTGGCCTCATCCAGACCGAGGCGTATGCGCACGCAGCGAACCGGGACACCTCTCCCGGCGCTAGTGAGGCCGAGCTGGAGGAGATGGTCAAGTCGCGGATGAGGCGACAGGCGATCTTGGAGACAGACCCGCCGCTGATCTACATGGTGCTGGAGGCGAACGCGGTGATGAGGGTCATCGGGAGCCGAAAGATTCTCTCTGATCAGCTCGGTGAAGTGCTGTCATTGATAGAGAAACGGGTAGTACGTCTACAGGTCGTACCGCCCAACCCCGGGTGCCACCCCGGAGGAGCAGGCCCCTTCCGGGTGTACTCGTTTCCGGACAAACCCATGGTGGCGTCGGCGGAGTATCAGCAAGGTGAGATTCTGATGGATGACAGTGGCAAGGTGCAGGCCTGTCTGTCGATTTTCAGCTCTGTGCAGGCAGAGGCGTGGTCGCCGGGCCAGTCAGCCGACTTCATCAGGAAGGTCAAGGGAGAACTCGATGAGTACACAGCGTGAGCCCGAGTGGCACAAGAGCAGCTACAGCGCGGCCAACGGAAGCTGTGTCGAGGTCGCTGAGGGGAAGAGCGTCCTCGTGCGTGACACGCAGAACCGGGAGTCGGGCCACCTGTCGGCCGGGGCTTCCGAGTGGACCGCCCTGTTGGCGGCAGTCCGAGGCCGGTAGGGGCACAGCACGAACCGGTCCCGCCCAGGAGTAGTGGGCGGGACCGGTTCCGTGTTCAGCGGGTTCAAGCTACCCCGGGGCAGAATGCATCTCCAGGACCAAAGCCCCGCTGTATCGGAAGCCGTAGACGTGAACCCGCCCCTGATGCACTTATCGGTTCCTGCGGACCGTGCTCCCGGTGCGGTCGACAGAGCGCCTACGACGCTTCACGGGCCGGTAGCCTCGCCCCCATGTGCTGTCAGAAGCCCGAGGAGGCCGATATGACGGTAACCCCCGGAGACGGGGCCCCGACCGCCCCCACCCCCGACGACAAGTGGCACAAGTCCAGTTACAGCGCTAACGGAGGAAACTGCGTCGAAGCTCGGGAGCACACCGGCGGCGCTGACGTCCGCGACAGCCAGAATCGAGAGCTGGGCCACCTCGCGGTGTCTGCCCGGGAGTGGGCAGCCTTGGTGAACGCGGTTCGCGGCCTGTAGAGCCCTCGCACGTGAAGAACAGCGCCCCGTCATAGCTGGTGACGGGGCGCTGTTCTCGTGTTCAGCGGGTTCAGGCCACTCCGGGCGCGGGGCACCTCGCCGGGGCTGAAGCCCTGGCACCTCCTGTGCTCCTCGGGAGCCGTGTCCTTCTGCCCCGCACACCCGCCGGGCAGCCCCGGGAGGGCGAAGACCCCTCAGGGGGACTCCCCGTAGCAGGCGGCGATCGCGGCGGCACGGTCCCGCAGAGAGGTGCGCAACCACTGCGGTGCCAGGGCCTCCGCGTCCGTCGAGAGCTGCCACAGCGCCCATTCGGCGTGCCTCGCATCCTGGAAGGCGACCTGCAGCCGCAGCCGGCCGTCCGCGTCGGCTTTTTCGGAGAGGACGGCCAGCGCGGTGCCCACCAGCTCCTCCCGCCGCGCCGGGTCCACCCGAACCAGCACGGTGACCTGGTCGCCCCCGGTGCGGAACCGCGTGCTGCGCTCCTGCCAGGCCCGGTCCAGGTCGACCCGGTCCGGTCGCCGCGCCGGTTCGTCGAGCTCCTCGGCGGCCAGGACCCGGGAGAGCCGGTAGGTGCGGTCCGCGCCTGACCTCGTGGCCAGCAGGTATCCCTGGTCGCGTACGGTGACCAGGCCGATCGGGTCCACCGTCCGCCACGTCGGTTCCCGGTCCGCGGCCGCGTAGTGGATGCGCAGCCTGTGCCCGGCGAACACCGCGCGCCGGATCTCGGACACCACGGTGTCGGGCACCTCCTCGGCGTCCAGGCGACGCGCGAGGAGGTCGGTGCCCGGGTCGACGAGCAGGCGCCGGGCCGCGTCGGCCGCGCTGGTCCGATCCTTCTCGGGCAGCGCGTCGACCACCTTGAGCACGGCCGAGGCGAGGGCAGAGCCGAGGCCGAAGGCCTGCGCGCCGCGCCGCGATCCGGCGATCAGCAGGGCGAGCGCCTCGTCATGGCTCAGACCGGTGAGCTCGGTCCGGAAACCCGGTAGCAGCGCGAAGCCGCCGTGCCGGCCGCGTTCGGCGTACACCGGGACGCCGGCCGCGGAGAGCGCGTCGATGTCGCGCAGCACGGTGCGGGTGGACACCTCCAGCTCGCGGGCCAGCGCGGTCGCGGACAGCCGACCGTGCCGGCGCAGCAGCAGGACGAGCGATACCAGTCTGTCGGCGCGCATACGAAAACCCTACGGGAATACATGACACAGGATGTCGTGATTTTTTGCGAGGCTTTCCCCATCGCCATACGAGAGGGGATTCCCATGGCACACGCCATCGTCAACCCGGACGGCCTGCACGACCCGGTCCCGTTCGGCTACAGCCACACCGCCACCGTTCCCGCAGGTACGGAACTGGTGCTCGTCGCGGGCCAGTACGGGTCGGGCCCGGACGGCGCGGTCGTCTCGGCCGACTTCGCCGAGCAGGTGAAGCAGACGTTCCACAACATCGGCGTCGCGCTCGCCGCCCACGGGCTCGGCCTCCGCCACGTCGTCCAGCTCAGGACGTACGTGGTGGACCACGACGTCAGCAAGCTCGGACCGATCACGGCGGCTGTGCGGGAGGGCTGGGGCACGGAGCCGCCCGCGCAGACCCTCATCGGCGTCGCGGGTCTGGCCGCCCCTGACGTGCTGTTCGAGGTCGAGGCCGTCGCCGCCCGGCCCTGACCCGCCACCCGCGTCCGGGCGCCCACCCGGACGCGGGGACGGTTCCGGGGCAGGGGGATGGGTGACACCTCGCTCCGGTGGGGAACCGCCTCGTGGGCGAGTGCACACGGCTCGTCTGCGAGGCGTCGTCTGTTCGCGTCGGCCCCACGCCTCGCAGTACGGGGGCGGTGAGGGAAAATGCCGGGCCAGGCGCGGCCTCTACTTCTCCGGCTCGGCCTTCGACCCGTGCCGGGTGCTGCGCCACACCCCCAGCAGCAGGGCCGCCCCGACCACGACCAACGCGATCGCCCACGACCCCACCGGGGCCATGGCCGTCCCGCACACGGTGGTCCCCATCCCCATGCTGGGCGCGTCCCCGTAACCGATCCACCCGAAGGAAGCGTTCACGCTGACCAGGGGCCACCAGCCCGCCCCGCACGGTCCGCCGGGAACCAGTCCGAGGGACACGCCCCCGGCGATCAGGGCGAAGGCCACTGTGCGGATGATCTGGACAGGGGACACGGAACTCTCCTCGACGCGGGGGGTTTTCACGTTGGACATTCTGGGGTACTCCCCGGTCGCCGTCCCCGGCGGGGACGCCTTTTCTTCACCACACGCAATGCACAGGTCGTCGGCCTCGCCGCGGTCCCGTTCCGCCACACCGCTGACTTCCTTACTACGGCAGGGGATAGTCCGCCAGAGGAGAATGGCACGATAAAGGTACTGACATCGGTCTTCCGGTTTCCTCGGTGACAGGGGAGGATGGGATCCTCGCACGCGACCCGAGCGGTGTCCGGCCTGGTCGGGGTCTTTTTCTGGCATCCGTGTGAGCGTTGCACGGAGAAGACATGACTTTCGCGCTTGTCGTCCCGCGGTGCCTTCCGTAGTGGTTCGTCTGGCTTGCGGGCAAGGGGCGAAGGTGAGAAGAGGGGTCGGGACATCTTCGGAATACGGTTCCCGCTGTGCGGCTGACTGAATGTACCGGGACCTCCCTCCTTCGTCTCCTGTCGTGGTTCGCTGATCAGGGCTTTTGCCTGTCTTCGGAAGGTCCGTCGGGTGGTTTGGTGCGGACGGCGACGGGGCGGCCGACTGCTTCCCCGAGCTCCCCGGAGCCCCCGTGCAGTGGCGGAACATCCGAGACCGGCCATGCCCGCCCCGCGCGGTCGGCGGGCTGGGGCGCGGGGGCTGCGCGATCATCCCCGGCGCCTCCTGAAGGCGCCGCCCCTCGCACCCTCCGGCCGATGTGCCTCCGGATTCCTGTCTCTGGCTGTCGATAATCTGCGGCAAACAGCCCGAGCTCAGCCCCGAGCAGCAGGCCGGGCTCCGGCGGATGCACGCCGGCGGCGACCACACGATCACCGACCTCACCGAGCTGTCTGCGAATGGCTCGATCAACCCGGAAGGGTAGGGCCGCCGTGCTGACGCAGGTCGCGGAGGGTGTGCTGATCCACCGCAGCGAGTTGCTCCAGAACAATGCCGTTGTCGTGCAAGGCCGGGCGGGTGTGTTGCTCATCGACCCCGGGCCTACCGGCGACGAACTGACCTGCCTTGCGAACGACCTGTCCGAGATGGGCCCGCCCGCGACCAGGAAGCCAACGGATGTGCCAGCTGTCGGGGCTCATCGTTCCGTTTCTACTCGGACCCCAAGTAGCCCCAGGGCCTACGTGAGTGACTGACTGTTACTGCACCACAAGATCAGTGCCAGAACCCGAACATGCCAGTGGGCGCGACCACGGAGACGTCAGCGGCTCAGCTCGGGCCGTCCCGACACGGCCCGAACCGGCACGTTCGGAACACGAGCCGACCCCCGCGACGTTTGGCGAATTCCAGCGCTCGTCACGGGGGCCGGTCCGGTCACGGCCCGAAGACCTCCAGGAGCCAGCCCACCGGGGCGTCCTCGGCGGAGTCGGAGGACGACTTCTTGACCCGGCCCAGGCTGATCTTCTGCGCGCCGGGGCGCAGCTTCTGGGCGACGCGGCCCCCGCCGGCGGGGACGTCGACGTTCGTGACGCTCCAGTTCGTGCCGTCGTGGACGGCCATCCGGACCTTGACGTCGGCGAAGTCCGAGGCGAAGGAGACCCAGACGTCGCCCCACGCCCCCGCCTGGTTGGCGCTGGGGGAGGCAAGCACGATGACGTGCCGGTAGTGGATGAGGGAGCCGTTCTCGTTGAACGCGAAGCCGTGGGGGATGCCGCCGAGCTGGAAGTTGTTGCTCACCATCGCTCCTTCGGTCCGGCCTCCGGCGCCGCTCAGCGAGCGGCATCACACCGGGGGCCGGTAGAACCCTGTGACCCAGGGTCATTGCCCATCGTGGCCTTGTGGGTGTGCCCGGCGGAAGCTTTCGCCGCGAACCTGTCCTGACCTGGCCAATTGTTCAGAAATCTCCTCCGGGCACGCCGTTGGCGTGTAACGCAGCGTGCAAACCAGGGCAGACAGCCACAGAACGGCGGGGTGCAGTACTTGACGGAGAACCGGGCGCCGGCGGCCACGCGCATGCGGCCCGGCCGTGCAGATGCTTCGCCTGCGGTGTCCGTACTGCGAGGGCGAAGCCGTCCTGACCGCGCGCCCTACCGGGGGCCGCCGTCAGCGGTGCCCGGCGCATGGTCGTGATCTACGACGTACAGGTGGGCGTTTCGGGGTCGCCGCACCACCTCACTCCGTCCCTGTCACCGCTCGTTCTCCAAGCGGTCCTGGCTGCGGCATTCCTGGTGTTCGAAGGGTGGTTGTGGCACGGAGCGAGCGGGTTGTTGGCCGACGCCACCGTCGAGGGCGGCCCCTCCGGCGCGCAGCGGCGCTGACCCCGGGGGCGGAGCGGCCTCGGCCCCCTGGCCCGGCGCGGTGTGGGGGAACCGGTGCCCCGGCCGGCCGCGGTCGGCGCAGGGCCGGGCCTCGGGAGCACCGTCGTGAGGACGGTTCCGACCGGGAGGAGAAGGCCGGTCGGCGGGGCAGTGCCCCGTGACCCAGCTCCGGGCGAAGGCATGACGCAGTGTCACTGGCGGCGCCGCGGGACCGGAAGAATACTGGGACGGACTCCACCGTCCGATCCCGGAAGGGCTCATATGAGGTCCGAGCGCACCGAGGCGACGCAGGGTCAGCTGCGCATGCTCAATCTCAACATCGTGTTCGCGTCGCTCTGCGCCATCGGGGCGCTCCTGATCTCGATCAACGCCGAGAACCCGGTGCACGCCGTCGTCCTGAGCGTGGGGGTGGCGGCTGCCGTGCTGGCGTCCCGGGGGTGGAGCGGGAGCCTTTCCTCCCGGGTCCCGCTCCTCTGCCTGGTCGCGGCCTCGGCCGTGTGGCTCGTGGGTGTGCTGGTCCTGGACGACGCGTCCGCGTCCTTCGGCATCTCCGTCGTGGGCACCGTCGTCCTCTTCCAGCTGCCGCGCCCGCGCCGGGTCGCGGCGGCAGTGGCGCTGGGCGCCTTCGTCGTCGCGGTGGTCGTGGCGCGGATGGTGACGTCACCCGGCGGCGCCCTCAACGTTCTTCTCGACCACGCCGTCCACTCCACCAGCGTCGCTGTGGTGGGGGTCACCCTCGTGTTCCTCAACCACCTGGTCTCCGGTCTGATCACTGAGCTGGAGGAGTCGAGGGAGCGCGAGGCCGAGCTGGCCGTGGCCCGGGAGCGGACGCGCTTCGCCAGCGACCTGCACGACATCCAGGGCCACACGCTGCACGTGGTCAAGCTCAAGACCGCGCTGGCCCGCCGGCTGGTGCGCACCGACA